>NZ_JACVAN010000040.1:0-16207 GCF_014851895.1 Ensifer sp. ENS11
GATCGGCACCTTGCGTTCGACAAAGTGATAGAGGCGGCGACGATCCGCCAGATTCAGCTGCGAATAGCTTCGTGACATCCCAAAATCTCCAAGGGGAAACCATTGAAATCATTGGCATGTCGCACTTGAAAATAGAATGTACCCTTTGGGCCACGAAGATCGCATAATGTATCGACCGGAATTTGGTGGGACCGGACTGGCTCCAGAGCACGGGGATGCCGCGGGTGCGACTCTTCTGGCACTTATTTGCCGGTCTGTGTAGGCGCGGCAACCACCAGCCCAGTGCCGAGGTGCAAGGACAATTACCGAGAACCTTTCCTCACTGCTAGCCGATGTGCTCTTCGGTTTCTTTCCGCGCCCGGGAACCTCGCCGGCTTTCGACGGCTTTCGACGGCATCACGAAAGGACAGCGCAATGGCCTCGGACGAAACATGAGACGCAAAGACGCCCGACCGACAAGGACCTGAAGGAAAATCCGGGAATCGCCTTCTTCGCCTTACTCCAACGCGAGCAGTCCCCCGAGACAGATTTCCAGCACACGCTCTCTGCGTGCCTGGCGCTGGGCATAGTCTGGGACGCCGACGCCCCCGATCATCATGTCAACCGCTATCCGGATGTCCTCCACGGTCACGCCCGCCCGCACTTCGCCTCGCGCCTCGGCGATAGCGTGAACTGAGGTCAGCGTTCTCCTGAACTGCTGCTGAATGCCGATCGGGACGGCGTGTCGTTCGCTCACCGCCTGGAACAAGCGCCCGGTCTTGACCAGCCCGACCGACAGAGCTTCCAGGAAATGCCGCAGCACACCCTGCCTTCCGGTTTCAGCGGTGACAAGCGCGTGGAGTGCTTGGAGATCGCGTTCAAAAAGCGCAATCGCCAATGCCTCCCGGCTCGCGAAATTCCGGTAGAGTGTCGCACGGCCGACCCCGGACCGCTCGCATATCAGCCCCAAGGGCGCGTCGAGCCCCAACTCAGCGAAAACGTCCTCAGCGGCCGCCAGAATGATCTCGCGCCGGGCCCGCGCATCGGACCGCTTTGGAATATCACCCATCTTGACCCCGCGCTGTTCGTCTGGCAAATAACAATAACCGGACAAAAGTGTCCGCTTATTGGCATGTTGATACATCGATTTCATAGCGAGGGTCAATATTATGGCACCCACTTCTAATGCACCGATCGGTGCCTCTCGTTTCGCGGACGGAAAGGAGCGCTGCGCAATGACGGCGAACCTTGCGTTCGCATCGAAGGCATTGGCCGCGGGATTTGTCTTTCCGACCGCGAACGGTGCGCACACTGTGCTGCGAGGCGGCGATGAGCGTTAACGGGACAACACATGCCACGATCTCCGGCCGCAAGCTGACCCGTCGCGAGATCGAAGCCGAGGCGCAATCCGGAATGCCGGCGCACCTGGTTGACTGCGACGTGCAGGAAGCCAACCTCGCGCGTCTTACCCTGGCCGGATGGACGTTCGAGAACTGCCGTCTTCAGAAAGTTCGATTCGATGGTGCGGTCCTGCACGACGCTCGGTTCGTGTCATGCCGTGGGGCCTTCGCAAGCTTTGTAGGCGCCGACCTGGCGGATGCCTCATTCACTGGCAGCGACTTCAACAATGGGAGCTTCCGGGGTGCGGGACTGGCCTCGGTCCGCTTCGCACGCTGCAAGCTGACCGGTGCCGATTTCACCGAAATCAAAGCACTCGATCTCACGATTGAGGAATCGGTGCTCGTCTGCGCCAAGATGCCCTCCAGGTCGTTCCGCAAAGCACGGCTTCGGCAGATCGATTTCGCAGATGCGGATCTGCGGAAGTGCGATTTCCGGGAAGCGGTGTTCGAAGCATGCTCGCTGCGCAATGCCAATCTGGCGGATTGCCGCTTCGAAGGCGCCGACCTGCGGCGCGTCGATCTCGGCGGCATCCGGCTCATGGACGCCACGCGGTTCAAGGGGGCTGTGATCTCGCACACGCAAGCGGGCGAACTCCTCGCGCAGCTCGGTCTCATCGTGATCCAGGCCTCGAGATGACGCTCGAAGAGGCTGCCCAAGTCACATCTGTGGTCGTCGACGTCGCGTTTCGCGACGAGGACATGACCGACTTCCCGTTCTTCGAGGTGCGCTTTGATCGCTGTACCTTCTCCAATTGCGCTTTCGACGGTGCCCGCTTCGGCGATGCGCGATTCACAAACTCCCGCTTTGTCGAGTGCTCATTTCGCGATGCGAAGCTACAATCTTGCACCTTCTACGATCCCGATCTCGACAGTGGCAGCAACTGGCAGCGCTGCGATCTTTCGCACGCGACGTTCCGGAAATGTAACCTCCGAGCGAATGCGATCACCAACACCAAAGCCTTCCTCCTGTCCCTGGCAGAATGCGACGCTTCCGCCTCGACGCTCCATCTGGAAGTCCAGCGCCGTGTCGCCGCCTCGCGCTCAGTTACGGGAGGCATCATCTGCGCCAGGACCAAACTCTATGAGGCCGTGCTCAAGGAGCGCGACTGGGAAGGAAGCCGATTCGAATATTGCGATCTGCGCGGTGCTGACTTCCGGGACGGCAATTTCTTCGGTGTCAGTTTCGCGAATTCGAACCTGAACAATGCGCGGTTCGACCGGGCCAACCTCAGCGAAGCTAACATCGCCCATGCCGATATCGACGGTCTCGATCTGACCCTCATGCGATCCTTTGACGGTATCACAGTCAGCCGCGCCCAGCACGATCAGATCCTTGCCAACTTCAATATCCGATCAGCAAATTGAGTAAGCCCACCTCAGGGCGCAGGCCGTGAGACGACCCAAGGAGGAGATTAGTGCAATGTGCGGCAGATATAGCCAAGCCTATACCTGGGACCAGATTCACGCGTTCAGCCAGCCGTTGACCGTGCCGGCGAGCCATGGCGAGCTTCGGCCTCGGTTCAACATCGCGTCGACGACAACGGTTGAAATCATCGTGCGGGCCGAGGACGGCGGCCGAGAGCTGCGGCGTGCCAGGTGGGGGATCATCCCGGGCTGGTGGAATAAAACGCAAAAGGAATGAAGCTGGCCACCTTCAAGGCCTGGGTGGAAGCGGCCGATACATCTGGCATGTTCAAGAGCTCATTTCGAAACCGGCGCTGCATCATCTTCTTTGAGTGGACCGGGGACAAAAGGGACAAGACCCCGCCCGATTTCAGCGCGGCCGATGGTGAGTTAATGGCCTTCGCTGGCCTGTGGGACAGCTGGAAAGATCGGGAAACCGGCAAAACCGTCACGAGCTGCACCATCATCGTGCGCGAGGCTGACGCATGGAGCGCGAAATATCACGATCGGATGCCGTGCATGCTCCACTCTCGGGATTTTGACGGTTGGCTGGACGGTCGGGCCGAAAGGGATCTGCTGATGCAGCCGCCTCGGGAACTCCGGGAATGGATCGTCTCGAAGCGCGTGAACGTGTCGGGATACGTGTAAAAACCGGTCACGAGAAGCCAGTGGCTGTACTGAAGATTGCCCAATCGCTATTTTGATTTTCGCGCTCGTGAAGCGACTGCACCGCAGAGGCTTCACGCAAGCGAGATCGCTTTTGAGTGGGATATAGCGGCGGCGTCCATCCCGAGATCAGTCTATGTTCCCGTTATGTGCGTCTGGGATCGCATAATGTATCGACTGAAACTGGCTACGCGGGTTGCTTCGGGTGGAATGCCAATGCTTCGATCATCAGGACAACTCGCTGAAGGTCTTCGCATTTCAACGCCTTGAGCGCAACGGCAATGCGGTCTTGGAATTGCTCTTCGACGGTGCGGACCTTGTTGTTGGTGGCATTCACGCCCAGCAATTCATCGACGCTGATGCCCAAGACATCGGCTACGCGGACCAGAGTGGACAGGTCTGGTTCACGCACTCCGCTGACATAGTTTCCATATCGTCGATCACTCAAGCCAGCGCGGCGCGCCACCTCAGCGTTTGAAATCCCAAGTTGTTCAGCGCGGCGCTTTAGGTTCAGGGCAAATGTATCCATGCCCACATTTTGTTCATGACAAACCACACGGGTCTATGTACGATACGTGGTATTCAGAACAAACGAAACGTGGTTGTTATGGAGCTTCGACAACTTTCCTACTTCGTCGCGGTTGCTGAGGAGCTGCATTTCGGTCGGGCGGCAGCACGGGTGCATATCGCCCAGCCGGCTTTGAGCTGTCAGATCCAGTCGCTCGAAAAGGAACTCGGCGTTCGCCTGCTGGAGCGCTCGACGAGAAAGGTCGAACTGACCAGGGCAGGGGAGATCTACTACGATCGCTGTGTGAGGATCCTGGGCGATGTTGATCTGTCGGCCGAGGTGGTGCGTTCGGTTGCCGGCAAGGCGAGGCGCAAAATCCGGATCGGAACCGTTTATCCGGCAACGATCGGTCTGCTGCCGGCGTTCCTGGCCCGCATCGGCCGCAAGTATCCCGATATCGAGCTACATATCATGAGCGGCTCGACCAACGACATCATCCGCGGGCTTGAGAATGGCCAGATCAATCTCGGCTTCATCCGCCCGGTCGAAAACATCGGCTCGCTCAGGTTCTTCTCGATCGCGCACGAGCGCTATCTTCTGGCGGTGGAGAAGAACAGCGCGCTTCTTGCCCGAAGCGAGATCGGCATCGAGGATTTGCAGGGTGAGAAGATCATCTCGTTCTCGCGCCAGAACCTGTCTTTTACCGAGCGCTATTTCGCGGAAAAGTTCGAGGAGCACGATCTGTCGAAGAGTGTCGCCTATACATGTGACGACACCTTCTCGTTGGTGTCACTGGTGTCGGCCGGTCTTGGCATCGGTTTTGCGCCGGAATGGACGCTCGATCTGCCCAACCGCAATTTCGAGCTCAGGAAGGTGAGGGGTATCGACTTCCGGATCGGGCTTGGGGTCGCGTGGTCCAAGGATGATCCGACGGCGGCCAGAGACGACATCATCGATATCGCCCGCTCGTTGGTCAGGCAGGGCAGGTGAGGGCGCTTGTGCTCGACGGTGGGGCGCGGGTGGTCGCTGCTGTTGCGATCCTTCGGTCAAGCGGAGCGGTTCGTCGGGGTAGTGATCGATCGAGACGCTCCTATGCGGTCTCGATCGATGCCGTCGACGACCATCGGAAGGTTTCGCCGGTCGCCTACAGGGGTGCATTATGACGGCCATCTTTCGCGCAACGGCGACGGCTGCCTTCTTTAGGCCGCTCCATTTGGCGATCCGCAGCCCCCCGGCTTTGAGCGCCGACCATTTCTCGACGCGCGTCAGGGGTTGCGGGCTCGGACAGGTAGGCCCGGACGAGAGGATCGCCACATTGGAGATCTTACCGGCGCGGAGGGGTGGAAATGTTCCATACCTTCGCGAGAATTCGTCGAGAGATTATTCCGGCAGCAAATCCACAGGTACCGCGCCGATGATCGAGCCGCTTTCGACCAACCTGGCGGCTGTTTCCAAGTCTAGAGCCATGTACCGGTCGACCTGAAGCCCAGAGACGGCCTTGCGAATCGCTGCGACGACATTCTGCAGCGCTGTGCTTGTCATGAGCGGCGCCCTGAACTCAATACCTTGAGCTGCAGCCAGCGCCTCAATACCGATGATGGCAAACAGATTCTCGGTCATCACCAGAAGCCGTCGTGCACCATGGCAGGCCATAGAGACATGGTCCTCCTGATTGGCCGATGTTGGTGTCGAGTCAACCGATGCAGGGTGAGACATCTGCTTGTTTTCTGACATCAGGGCTGCCGATGTCACTTCGGCGATCATGAAGCCGGAGTTCAAACCGGGGTTGGCGGCCAGGAATGCCGGCAAGCCGAACGAAAGCGCCGGATCGACGAGCAGTGCGATGCGGCGCTGCGTGATCGCACCGATTTCGCAGATGGCGAGGGCGATCTGGTCTGCGGCGAAGGCGACCGGTTCGGCATGGAAATTTCCACCTGAAACAACCGTGTTGTCGCTTAACACCAGTGGATTGTCGGTTGCTGCGTTAGCTTCAATTTCCAACGTGGCCGCGGCTTGGTGCAATAAGTCGAGGCAAGCGCCGACGACCTGAGGCTGGCAACGAAGGCAGTAAGGATCTTGCACTCGTTCGTCACCGTCGAGATGGCTGTCGCGGATTCCGGAGCCATTTAGCAAGCGCCGCAGGGAGCCCCCGACCACAATCTGGCCGTAGTGACCGCGAAGGCTGTGGATGTCCGGGTGGAACGGGGCCGTCGACCCCATCGCCGCATCGACCGACATCGCGCCGGTGACAACGGCGGTTTGAAGGGCGCGGTGTGCTCGGAACAAACCTGCCAGGGCCAGAGCCGTCGAGGTTTGCGTGCCATTGATCAGCGCCAGGCCCTCTTTTGCAGACAGTGTGATTGGCGACAGTCCAGCACGGTGCAGCGCTATGCGGCCACTAACCCGATCGCCATCATAGAATGCCTGCCCTTCTCCCATCATGACTGCTGTCATGTGCGCGAGCGGGGCGAGATCGCCCGACGCGCCGACAGAGCCCTTTTCCGGGATCACGGGAATGACGCCTTTTTCCAACATGGCCTCGATCAGTTTGAGCATTTCGAGCCTCACTCCGGACGCTCCCCGCCCAAGCGAGATCAGTTTGAGGGTCATGATCAGACGCACAATCGGCTCGCTCAACGGCGCGCCAACACCACAGCAATGCGACAGAATGAGGTTGTGCTGCAGCGTAGCGGTATCACTTGCATCGATGCGGACCGATGCCAGCTTTCCAAAGCCGGTATTCACGCCGTAGACGGGCTCGGAGCCCGCGGCGATCTGTGCGATACGCGCTGCCGCGTTCTCAATGGCCGGGTGAAACTCGGGCGATATAGCGGCCGGGGTACCTTCCCGGAAAACCTCTGCCAACTCGGCCAGCGTGACTTTTCCAGGGTGCAATATGATTGACATTCGAGCCTCCGTGTCGGCGGCGCATGCCCACACAGTGGTGGAAAACGCCGAAATTCATTCATACGCTACTGAATGAAAGATTTCATATTGAATGACAAGAAATATTTTTATACAGTAATCCCGGTAACCAACAAAGCCCAACGGGCAATAAGGGGATTGAGATGAGGACAATTCTGGCAGCTATGGCCATGTCGCTAGCCGTGACCATGTCAGCGCAGGCGCAAACCAAGGAACTGGTGGTCGCCGCATTCGGCGGCGCATACACCGATGCCCTGAAGAAGAACATCGCCACCTTCGAGCAGGAAAACGACGCGAAGGTTACCTTCATTCCGGCGTCCGGCGCCGATGGCCTTGCGAAAGCCATGGCGAAAGAGGTCGATGTCATTCACGCGGACCTGGCCTGGGCATACCGCGGCGAAGCGCAGGGCGCATTTGAAAAGCTTGATCCGGCAGTCGTCACCAACCTCGACAAGCTTTATCCCAAGGCCCGGTTCTCCAACTATGGCGTCATCACTAACTTCGGCCAGTACGGGCTTGCCTACAATCCCGAGGACGTTAATCCGGCGCCGACATCCTGGGCCGACCTGTGGAAGCCTGATTATGAAGGGGCGGTTACCACGGCCGGGTTCGACGCGGCGAACGTCGAGTTGCTTGTCCTCATGGCGAAACTTAACGGGGGGAGCGAGGAAAACATCGATCCCGGTTTCGCCAAGATGGCGGAACTTGGTAAGCACATCACGGTTTTCTACAACCAGCACGCCCAGCTTCTTGACCTCTTCCGCAATCAGGAGGTCGTGATGGCCCGTTGGGTGCGCGGCCGTGTGCATTGGGCAAACGAGCAGGGCGTTGCCTTGAAGTTCGCTGTTCCCAGCGAAGGAGCGATCGGTCTCGTATCGACCGTACATGTCGTCAAGGATCGGCCGAACACGGAACTGGCGATGAAATTCGTCAACTATCTACTCAGCGAGACCAGCCAGAAGACCTACGCGTCGGACCTCGGATATACACCGGCGCGCTCCGGCCTTGATCTCGCCGGGGTCGATGTTCCCTATGGTGAGGAGGTCGTCAACTCCCTGCTGATTTCTGACTGGAAGAAGATCGTCCCCCAGATGGATGCGTGGAAAGAGCGCTGGGAAAAAGAAGTAGTCGCGCGCTGACCAGGACCAACATCTGCCCGGTCGATCAGGCCGGGCTTTTCTTAAACAGGAGGAGGGGTTGATGGGCCAAATTAGCGTCCGCACCATATCAAAGAACTGGGGCGCGTTCAGCGCACTCAAGAACATTAATCTCGACGTGCGCGAGGGCGAGTTCCTCTCGATCCTTGGCCCGAGTGGATGCGGCAAGAGCACGCTTTTGCGCATTATCGCCGGCCTTGAGGACGCCAGCAGTGGCGACATCTATATCGCGGGCAAACAGGTGACAAACGATCCTGTCTGGAAACGTAAGATCGGTTTCGTCTTCCAAAATTTTGCCCTCTGGCCCCATCTGACGGTGTTCCGCAATGTTTCGATGGGTCTCGAATTGCGCAAGACGCCGAAGGACGAGCTCTACGAAAGGGTAATGGACGCCCTGCGCATGGTGCAACTGGAGGCACTGGCGGACCGTCTCCCCACACAATTGTCCGGAGGCCAACAGCAACGTGTTGCACTCGCGCGCGCTATCGTGCTCAAGCCGGATGTTCTGCTCCTGGACGAACCGTTGAGTGCCCTCGACAAGAACCTCCGACAGGACATGCAGGTGGAGCTGAAGGCCCTGCAGCAGACATTGGGCCTGACGACGGTGTTCGTGACGCATGACCAGGAAGAGGCTCTGTCGTTGTCCGACCGCGTCGTCGTCATGAACAAGGGTGTGATCGAACAACTGGACACACCAGACGCCATCTACAATAGCCCTGTATCCGAATATGTTGCCCGCTTCGTTGGCGAAGCCTTTTTCTTCCGTGGGCGTATGGAAGGTAATGGGACGGTCCATAACCTGCGCCTCCCTGACAACAGGCTCGTGCCGGTCAAAGGCAACGGCAACATGCGCGTAGGTCACGAAGGCGTCGCGTTCGTCAGACCCGAATGGGTCGATCTCAGCAAATTTGAGGCGCACTTTGAGTCGGATGCGCCACAGGGTGTGATCGAACGAATGATGTTCTTTGGCCAATCAAGTGATTATCTGGTTCGCGTTGAAGGCCGGCAGTTGCGTGTCAAGTATCGAACCGACGGCCCGGCGCTCAAGGCCGGCGACCGCGTTGCTCTTCGCTGTACGGCAAGGGTATTGCCCAACGAGGGGCAGGCGTCATGAAGCGTCCTGCACTGCTATTCCTGCCAGCGATCACGATCCTGGGGGCATTTTTTATCCTTCCTCTTATTTGGGTCCTCATTCTTAGCTTCCTCAGCAGCGGTCCCACGGGCGAAGTTCTCAACCAATTCACGATCGCCAACTATGGCCGCTTCTTGGGCGACAGCTACTATCTGAACGATCTTTTATTGCGCACGATACGCCTGGCGGCGATCGCAACATTTTTCTCCATCATGATCGGTTATCTTGGCGCGTTCGTTATCGTTCGGGCCGAGCCACAAACACAGACGTGGTTGGTGCTGCTGGTCATGTTGCCACTGTGGGTCAACCTGGTTGTTAGGACACTCAGCCTGATGGTTGTGCTCGGCCGCAATGGACCGATCAATCAGTTCCTTGTCGGCTTGGGGATCGCCGACAGGCCATTGCAGCTGCTGTACAACGAGACGGCGGTGTTGATCGGCATGATCCAGGTCGCCGTACCGTTCGTCGTCATGTCGATTTACGGTGTCCTTCAATCGATACCGCGTCAACTCGAGCATGCAGCCATGACCGTCGGCGCAACACCTTTTGCAGCGTTTCGGCGGGTTACCCTTCCGCTCAGCGTTCCCGGCATTCTCGCCGGAAGTGTGCTGGCCTTCGGAATCAACGTGGAATCCTTCGTCGTGCCAATCCTGCTCGGCGGCGGTCGGGTGCGTTTCATGAGCGTGGCGGCGTATGAGACGGCGACAGTTTCCAATAACCTGCCATTCGCTGCCACGATCGGCGTAATCCTGCTGATCGTCACGATGGTGATGCTCGGTGTCTACCAATGGGCGGTCCGTTCGGCCGGCAGATCAACCGCTGTGCTTCAGGCGAGTTGAAGAAGGAAAAAGTATCCATGCAAAAGACACTTCTTGGCACAAGCCTCTGGTATGCCGGTACGATCCTGTTCTTCGCCTTCCTACTTGCGCCGCTTGTTGTCCTCGTCGCCGTGTCGTTCAATCCGACGGCCATGGTCTTTCCGCCGCAGGGCTTCACGCTCAAATGGTACGGAACGATTCTCGATAAGCCGGACTTTCTGTACGCAGCCTGGGCAAGCACAATCCTCGGCATCATTACAGCCGTGGTCAGCACAGGCCTTGGCGTGCTGGCAGCGATAGGCCTTCAGCGGTACAATGGTCTCCTCAAGGGAGCGGTGTCGTCGTTGCTGATGTCGCCACTGTTCATCCCGGCTGTCATCGTTGCATTGGCGCTTTTCCAGCTTATCTTCATGATGGGTATCGTCAACAATGTCTGGACATTGGTCGCCGCGCACGTTGTTGTCACAATTCCCTACCCCATCCGCAATGTGATGGCCCAGATGGAGGGTTTTGATGTACGGCTCGAGGAAGCGGCACTCACTGTCGGCGCGACGCCCCGACAGGCGCTCTGGCGAGTGACCTTGCCTTTGCTCAAGGCGAGCATCATCCCATCGCTGATCATCGTGTTCGTCCTGTCCTGGAACAACTACACGGTATCCGTATTTCTCGCCAACAAGGACTGGACCACGCTGCCGCTGCAGCTTCGCGCTTACCTCCAGTACGAGTACGAACCATTCGTGGCCGCGATGTCGACCATACTTATTCTTCTGTCGATCGTTCTGCTCGTCATTGTCGACCGTACTGTTGGTCTCGGCAGCGTCAGGAAACGGCCTAGCTGACAAACACTTTCCGCTTTTTCGATGAACGGTCGATTAGGTCGAGGCGCTTCTGCGCCTCGCCATTCATGTTGTTGCACATCGCATCGAGCAGGACAGACACCAGCATCGATGACGCGGCATAGGAATCGAAGACAAGCCGGGAGTTAACCCGCGCTGTCAGAAGGAAATCGGCCGTACCGTCGTGATCGGTGAAGCTCGCATCGGAAATTAATACCACCTTCATGCCAACCTGGCGTGCAAACTCGATCAATCTCACAGTCTCTCTCGGATAGAGGGGCATCATAAAAACGAGCAAGGTACGTCCACCCGCAGCGTAGCATTGCTCGATCTGGTCCTCGATAACCGATCCGCCGGCAGCCAGGAGTCTGACATCCGGGTGCACTTTCGACGCGAAGTAGGCAAATTGCGTTGCAAGGCCCGCTGAGGCACGCAACCCTAATACGGCAAGTGGCCGAGACGCGGCCAGGGTTTGACCGAGTCGATCGATGAGATCCGCGTCGGTCAGCGACTGTGCAAGTTCGGCGAGGTTGCCCGCCTCCGCAAGTGCGGCGGCTTGATACCGGTTGGTCTCGCCTTCATCGACGGTATTGTCTTCACTGGATACACCCGAGCGCAGGAACCGGCGCATCTCGAGGTAACCATCGAAGCCAAGCACCATAGCAAAGCGCGTCACCGACGGCTGGCTTACATTGGCAAGATCCGCAAGTTCCATGCTCGATAGGAAGCCGAGTTGAGCGCTGTTTTCGATCATGCATTGCGCAATGCGGCGTTGCGCTGGCGTCAGTCTCTGCCCATTGGTCCGGCGATCAAGTTCGGCTCTGATCGCCTGGCGATCGGCCGGCTGCGCCTGACCTGACAGTTGCGAGATCTCGTGAGCACCCATAACCTCAGCGTCTTCATTCATTCGCTTTTTCTCCGACCCTACATCAATGTATCAATATATTCACAAAATGACTGGCTGCATAACCGGGCCGACAACAAAAACCAAAGCCCCGGTTCAGAACCGGGGCTTTGCAGCACAGAGTTGAGGGCAACCGAGGGTTAGGCAGCGACAACCTTGGAGAAGGAAAGCACTTCCGTAGGCTTACGGTGTGGGAAGGCGACGCCGAGATTCCACGGGAAGATGAAGTGAATCCAGCGATGCATGCGGATGACATAGGTCATCATTGCACCGGTGAGCTCCACATATTCCTCTTTGGTTTCCAGCTTGTCGAGGGCGTCGGAATACATCTGCCCGATCTGATGCATGTTGGTGAGACCGAGATCTGTCATGAACTCGAATACGTTGAACGTACCGGTCAGGAACTCGCGCGTCATGCGGTTGAGCGTCGCCAGCTCCATATCGTCGTATTTAGAGATCTTCAGCAGCCGGTACATCACGTCCGCACCGACGAGCATGAGGTAGGCTTCAAGGTGAACGAGCACCGAGAAGGACTGCTCGCCGCTGCCGGCGCCGCTGTCGATCACACCCCAGCGGACCTTCTGGATCTCTTCCGGCTCATTGAACCAGACCCGGTCGATTTCTTTCTCGATAATTGACTTGGCCTCGCGCCAGTTGCCTTCGAACTTGGTGATAGCCGACATTATGCAGCCCTCCGGACATTGATCTCGACGATGTTACGGCGGGGCTGTGCAACCGTTTGCTCATAAACAAGTGCGCCGAGTTCCTGCAGCTTCGACAGGTCTTCCTCGAAGACCTCGGCGAACTTGTTGACCTTGGCACTCTCGGTGATCTTGCCGTAGGTGAGGCAGATCGTCTGACCGGGGGCATAGAGATAGACGGCGCCGGGGTGACGCTCGACCATGTTGGTGCGGCCGAGGTGCACGATGCGGGTCGGCATCCAGATGGCCTCGCCGGAGATAACGACATGGCCCAGCGTGCTTTTGAGCGGCAGTTGGGCGAGCACCTGCTCGACGACGTCCGGGTTATCGTTCACGAGCAGCTTTGCTCGGAAGGAAAGGCCGACGCCTGGAGCATGGAACTCGAGTGTCTCTAATGATGACATAGGGGCTCCTCAGATAGAATGAATGGAAATTTCCCGGGCCTCACTGTTATGTATATAACCATTCATAATGTCAACGAATGAAATTACACATTCGTAATCGCGACCATTTTCCGCCGCATCGACGACGATCAGGAAGCGCCAACCGCTTATGAACGAAGTGTGTTGGTAGGTCGGGGAGCAACGTCCGACACAGCCGGGATCACCGATCATGCTCGGCTAGGGAAGACCTAGAAGCCTTCGTTGGAAAGGATCCGTGCGGCTTCGACCAGCGCGAACACATCCGGCTGCAATGTGTCGTGATTGCCGATCACTTCGAGCTTGATCAGTTCGTCTGAAAACCTCGCGCGCCATCTTGGCAGTGAGCGCCGTCTCCTTCGTGGTGTGGCAGCCGGCGGTGTTCGGCAGTATTTTCGTACCGAGCTCGCGGATCAGTTCGAAAAACGCACCCCCCGCCCTGCCGCCGGCCGTCTCTCTCCTCAACGAGACCTTGATGATTTGTGTCTGTGAAGCCACGGCGTCCCAGGTATTCCCTGCCGAGCACGGAGAAGGGGCGCTGCGCTCGGTGGTCCCCGGCCGTTATCAAGCTGGCTGGACGCATTGCCTCGCCAAACCGGCACGATTGAACTTGGTTGCGGCATCACGATCCTGCGCGTTATCTTCACGGGCAAGGAAGCCGGCGGTATTGAAGATATCAAAGGTTAACACGACGCCGGCCTACCGTGACTTGCGCCGACGTCAATCCCGACGCCGCAGGCGTACCATCGCTCCTCGGCTGGCGACCCGTGCCACGAGATTCTCTGCGTTGAAACGATGGGCCGCCGATATAGCGAAACGACGCGGTATGCAGCGGGCCAAAGTGGCGCTTGCTCGCAAACTCGCGACTGTCCTTCATCGAATGTGGGTGGACGAGAGCGAGTTTCGCTGGAGTAAAGGAGCCTCAGTGGCATAGAGATTCATTATCGAGATGAGGCCATTGTAAGGTCTTGTCTCTATCAAGGTCCCGTCACCGGGACGAGCGCCTGGTAAGGTCGTAGATAGCGCTGTGATGCTTCGGCCATCACGCCCTATGAGATTGACCCGCCGGTTCTGGATCTTATGGCATAGTGTGGCGACCTACGTGTCGACCACGGACAGAAGCATGATCCGGGTGACGTGATTTTGGTGATGAGGGACTTGACGAACGAAGGCCCATTACAGAAGCGCTATCTGCTGGCTTTGGAGAAGAACAGCTCGCTGCTTGCTAGAGGCGAGATCGGCATCGAGGATCTGAAGGGCGAGAAGATCATCTCGTTCTCACGCCAGAACCTGTCTTTTACCGAGCGCTATTTCACTGAGAAGTTCGAGGAGCACGATCTTTCGAAGAACGTTGCCTATACCTGTGACGACACCTTCTCGCTGGTGTCACTGGTGTCAGCCGGTCTTGGCATCGGCTTTGCGCCGGAATGGACGCTGGATCTGCCCAACCGCAATTTCGAGCTCAGGAAGGTGCGAGGTGTCGACTTCCGGATCGGGCTTGGGGTTGCCTGGTCGAAGGACGATCCAACCGCGGCCAGAGACGACATCATCGATATCGCGCGCTCGCTCGTCAGGCAGGGCAGGTGAGGGCATTCGTTCTCTTGTGGAAATCCCAGAGAAGGGGCGAGGTCCCGAAAACCTCGTTGTCTGCCATCCCTCAATCAAACGGAGCGGTTTGCCGGGCCTAGGCTTCCCGGCCGTTGGCCGTCGCGATGCTGATCCTCCGAGACGAGGCTTTTAAATGTCTGGGAGGTTTGCCGGGGTGAAATAGACTCTGGACCTATTAAACCTCTTGCGGGAGTGGTGATCGATTGATTCAAAAGGCGGCGTAAGGAGGCTTCGCCCATCTCCGCGCCCGGGAACAGCAACAATCCGGACCCTGCGAAGTTTCTCTATTGCAGAAGCCGGTTGAACAGATTTCCCAACGTGCCCGCGTCCTGATCGGGCTGCTCCGCTCCAGGGACCGGTTGTCTGGCCGCGGGTTCGAGAGTAGCGGGGTCTTCGTCGGCTTGCTGGTCCGGCGGCGCCTTGTCGCTCTGCGCCACATTGCCGTCAATGATCTCCTCGATAGAAAGTTGGTTTCGCTCGCCTTTGAGGGTCTTGTCGATGGCGCCGCCGACGATGTCGCGCAAGGATCCACCAGTCGCTTTGCCGGAGAGCAGGTCATCGATCCGCAGCGTGTCGGTCGGCAATCCGAACTTCTTCAGCGTCGCCAAGGCAGCGGTGGGGTTCTTCAAAAGTCCCGACAGATCGGGATATATGTGCGGACGGGCAAAGGGCCCCTCGATCAGGACCGGAACTCCGATACCGTCAGTTGAGATCTCGGCGCCCTGTCCATCCAGCGACGCGACCACCCGCGGATCGAGCCGAAACTTCATCTGTCCGTCCGCGAGGTTTGCCTCCCCGGTCCCGTTCATGCGCACAAGCGGGCCGATAAGCTTGATATCCTCGGTTCGTGCAACGCCGCTATCAACGGCGAACGAGGCATCGAGTTCAGTGAACCCTGTAGCTTGGCTTTCATTCTGCTTGAAGCCCGACGACATCAGGCCAACGAGGTTGTTATAGGCGTCGGCGATATCGATGCCGCGGATGGCGCCATCGGAAAACCGGACATCCGCGCTGCCTTGAAGCGATTGTTTGAGTGTGCCAGTCGTGCTGCCAGCTCCCGTTATGTCGAGCTTGGCCTGCAGCGCGCCTTCAAGATGTCTGAAGCCTGCCATGTCGGTCAGAAGCGGCGCCGCCGAAGCGCCCGCGATCGAGGCGTTTAAAGCAATCGACGGTTCTGACCCGGAGCCGTCGGCCCTCAGGCTTGCGGTAATATGGCCGCCATAGAACGGGCTTTCAGGAAGGCTGAGACTTGCGACTCCATCGGCAACGGTAAGAGTGGTTGCCACCGGCCCTGCAAATACGTTTCCGTATCCAAGTTTATCAGCGTTGACACTAATCGATGCGTCGATCAATCGAAGCGAGGAGAAATCCAACGGAGCGTTGGGCGCAGGACCAGCTCCCCGCGCCTTCGATTGAGGTTCAGGCGAGCGCGCGCCGGCGAGGCGCGCAAAATCTAACTGTGCGAACTTGAGGGCACTGGATATCTTCAATGGTTTTGTGAATTGGACAGAGCCACTTCCGGTCCCCTCGACACCATTGACGGACAAAGTGGCACTTTCGAACTGAACGCTCGCCGGGCTCGCGCTGACATCACCGTTGAACGCAAATAGGTCGATGTTGTCCGGGCCGCTCTGTCCAAGCCAGCCAAGGAACCCGCGAACGTCCGCTGTCGAAAAAATCAGCTTGCCGGCATAGCCGTTCGGAATGGCCGCTTTGCCATCAAGCGAAAGAGCCGCTCCCGGCATACGCA
>NZ_JACVAN010000041.1:0-9773 GCF_014851895.1 Ensifer sp. ENS11
ACTGCGCTTCTCCCTCTGACGTTTGAGGCTGTTGAAAGACATGACCTCATTTTACCATCAGTCAGAAGCGCAGCACCGCAATCCACAACGGTCAACGCTGAAACGCAAAGCCGAATATCCCATCTAATCGCCGCGCCGCTATCGGCAGCCATGACCTTTAAAGTGACGCGGGCGGGCGACGGCGCAATAGACGGCTGTCAAACTTCGGAAAGGAATTCTGATCGGTCGGTAAGATTTAGTCGTTGGACCCTGTTCTGTCCCTTTCATATCGTTGCCATCAACAAGCAAAGCCAAAAGGCGAAAGGGGAATATCGATATGAACCAAATCTCCACAGGCGTTCTTTCCGCAACACTTTTCGCGGTGACGATGCTCGCAGGAAGCTATACGGCCAACGCCGCGGAAATTACAGTTATGGGTTACCGTGGCCCGTTCGAAGAAAACTACGTCAAAAGCGTCATCGAGCCATTCATGAAGGGTCACCCCGACATAAAGGTGACCTATTTCGGCGTTCAGAACGCAGCTACCTCGCTCGGAAACATGCGCGCGCAGCGGGATGCTCCACAGGTCAATGCTGTTATCTATGATCTTTCAGTTGCGAAGATCGCCCAGGAGGAAGGTCTTGTCGCTGACCTCAACACCGGGAAGATCCCGAATTACGCAGACGTTTCGGATATCGGCAAGGACCTTGGCGGGGCGGCTATCCCCCTTACTTACGATACGCTCTCACTGATTTACAACCGCGACGCATTTCCTAATCCGCCCACGAGCTGGGAAGCGCTTTGGGACGAAAAACAAGATGGCAAGATCGTTCTGCCTGCACAGGGTGGCGGCGACATCCAAGCAATCCTTCTGACCATCATTGCAAACCGCCTTGCCGGTGAGAATGATTACAAGAAAACAATCGCGCCTGGCGTCGAAAAGCTGGTTGCCCTTGCGCCGCGTGTGCAAACCTGGGAGCCGAAGCCAGATGCGTACACGCTCGTTGGCAACGGCACTGCCACTGTTTCGATTGGCTACAATGCAAGGTCGCAGTTCTTCTTTGATCACACTGAAGGGAGACTGCAGTCCGTTGGCCCAGTCGAAGGCACGGCCTCTCAGATCAATGTCATCAGTGCGATCAAGAACGCATCCGAACAGGAAGCGACGGTAACCTTCATCAATTATGCACTAAGCCCCGAAGCCCAGACCGCATTTGCCAAGGCGATGTTCTACGCTCCAACCAACACCAAGGCTGAAGTCGATGAAGCGACCCGGAAGCGCATTCCACTGATGGATCCGGCGCAACGTGAAAAGTTGATAAACGTCGACTGGATGAGCATTGGCGACATGCGGGAAAGCATCCTCCAACCATGGCGGCGCCAGATCATCCCGGCTGGGCGATAAGCGCCGAGTAGTTCTCCGATCCCGACGGGGTCGGAGAACCTCCCTCCCAGCGAAACGAAAAGTATCGGCGCGCTGCCCAGCACACGCCATGGCGGCGGCGCGTGAGTATCCGCCACACACGACGACCTCAAATCCGAATGGTGATGACATGCACGTTCAACAACTGCGCCAGAATGCGCAGGCCGCAGCCATGCCCGCTGCTGCCGCTACAGGCGACCCGGCTTTCCTGAAGCTCAAGGGCGTGACCAAGCGCTACGGCGTCGACTATATGGCGGTCGATGATCTCGATATCGACCTGCCGAAAGGTAAGCTTCTCGGGCTCCTCGGCCCTTCCGGCTGCGGCAAGACAACGACGCTGAGGATGATCGCCGGCCTTTTGGACATCACCAGGGGCAATATCCTGATCGATGGCGACGACATCTCCCATAGACCGCCGCACAAGCGCGACATCGGCCTCGTCTTCCAAAACTATGCGCTCTTCCCGCACATGACGGTCGCCGAAAACATAGCCTTCGGCCTCGATATGCGCGGCGTGTCTCGCTTCGAAGCCAAGGGGCGCGTTGAAGAGGCGTTGGAAATGGTGCGGCTGCCCGGTTATGGCAATCGCAAGCCCAAGGAAATGTCGGGTGGCCAGCAGCAGCGTGTGGCCCTGGCGCGCGCGCTTGTTATCCGTCCGCGCATTCTTCTTCTCGACGAGCCGTTGTCGAACCTCGATGCCAAGCTGCGCGACGACATGCGCATTGAGATCCGTGAAATCCAGCAACGGCTGCAGATCACGACGGTCTTTGTGACCCACGACCAGGTCGAGGCTCTCACCATGTGCGATCTCGTCGGCGTCATGCACCGCGGCAAACTTACCCAGCTCGGCTCGCCCGAAGACATCTACGAGCGGCCCGCCAATCTTTTCGTCGCTGAATTTGTCGGTCGCGCCAATGTATTGGATTGCGAAATCGAAGCTGTCGACCGGGCAAGCATCTGCGGCGCAACTTTTTTGTGCGACACCAAAGGCTTGGCCAAGGGCAAGGCAAAGGCGGCTATCCGCCCACATCGCATCAACCTGACCCCGAGCCGCGATCGCAGCCTTGTCAGCATCGCTACCAATTCGACCCACGGCAAGGTCATCCGCGTCACCTATGTCGGCGATGTCGTGCAATACGACATCGATATCGGCGGCAGCATCCTGACGACGGAAGTCCATACAAGCAGCGCCGGCCATAGCTTCCAGACGGGCGAGAAACTTCTCTGTGAGTGGAAGCCACAAGACATGCAGGTCTTCGGAGGCTGAACCATGGCAGCGATCACAGCAACGGCTCCTCCCTCGCCCTACCCGCGGATCGGCAAATTTCCGTTTGTCCTGATCCTCCTGCTCGTCCCAATGGCGACAATCAATCTCATCGCCTTCATCCTGCCGGTAGTGCGCCTGGCGATGATCTCATTCATCGAAAGCCGCAGCGGTGGCGTGCTAACCGAAAACTACACACTGGCCAACTATATCGACTTCTTTACCGACAGGTTCAGCTTCGAGTTGATTGCCAACTCGCTCCTGCTCGGTTTTGTGGTCACGGTGGCTACCCTTTTCTGCGCCTACCCGATCGCACTTTTCCTGCACCGAATCTCGCCGAAATGGCGCAATCTCCTGTTCGTCGTTACCGTCTCGCCTTTGCTCGTCAGCAGCGTCGTACGCACCTATGGCTGGATGGTGCTGCTCGGCGACCAGGGCGTGGTCAACGGCGTTCTCGTGTCGACCGGCATCATCCAGACACCAATCCGGCTCGTGAACAATTCGCTCGGCGTCTATATCGGCATGGTCGAGGTGCTCATTCCCTATATGGCCCTCTCGCTGATATCGGGTTTTGGCCGTCTCGACGTGGCGCTCGAAGAAGCTGCAGCCTCGCTTGGCGCCAACAGTTGGATCCGTTTTCGACGCATCATCGTACCTCTGACCATGCCTGGCGTCGCGCTCGGCTGCCTGCTTTGCTTCGTACTCGCCATCAGTTCCTTCATCACCCCGAAGCTGCTCGGCGGCGGGCGAGTCTTCCTGCTTGCAACCGAGATTTTCGACCAGGCCGTCATCCAACTGGAATGGCCCTCCGCAGCGGCGACCTCTGTGATCGTGCTGATTATCTTCGGATTGGCGCTCACGCTCTATTCCCGCGTCGTCAAGCGCTTCGATTGAGAGAAAGGACACTGATCATGATCGGCAGACTGACCTTTCCATTCAAAACCCTGGTGGCATGCCTCTATTTGTTCTTGCTGGCGCCCATCCTCATCGTCTTGCCACTGTCGTTCAGCAATGACAGTTTTCTAACCTTTCCGCCGCAGAGCTGGGGACTGCGGTGGTATGCAGCAATGTTTAGCCACCGCGGGCTCATCGACGCGCTCTGGGTCAGCCTGTGGGTGGCGACCACGGTGACAATCCTCGGCCTCATCGCCGGCGTTCCGGCCGCGTTTGCGATCCGCCGCTACCAATTCATTGGCCGCGATCTCATTCTCAACATTTTCACAGCGCCGCTTCTCCTGCCCTCGATCGTGCTCGGACTTGCGATCCTCCTCGTCTTCGTTCAGGCCCGCCTGCTTGGCACCTATACCGGCCTCGTGATTGCCCACCTGATCATCACGACGCCCTATGTGATCCGCATCATGCTGACGGCCTTTTCGACCTTACCGCCCTCCGTCGAGGAAGCGGCAACCATGCTGGGTGCGTCGCCCTTCACCGTGTTCCGGCGCATTACCCTGCCCTTGATGATGCCGGGCTTCGTCGCCAGCGCAGCACTCTCCTTCCTCCTCTCCTTTGATGAGGTGGTGATCTCGCTGTTCATTACCGGGCCTCGCATGCGCACCCTGCCGGTCGAGATCTTCGACTATGTCGAAAGCCAGACGGACCCCATGACTGCCGCCGTTTCGGTGGTTCTCGTCGCCGCCACGCTCCTCATCATCTTCCTCATCGAACGCACGCTCGGTCTCTCCAAGACCATCGGCAAAAACTGACTTCTGGAATGGAGACTATCTGACATGGACAATATCGCGCTCTGGATGTCGCAACCGCACTTCGGTTTTCTCGAAATCGCAAAGGCCTGCGGCGTCAAGCAGCTCGTCATCGAGCTCGAGCATGGCACTTTCGATCTCGGCACGCTCGACCAGTTCCTGGCCTTCAGCAAATCGCTCGGCATTCCGGCCCTCACCAAGGTCATTGCGCCGACGACCGAAGCCATCCAACAGGCGCTGGATTTCGGTTCCGACGGGGTCATCCTGCCTCATATCCTGGGCGTCGATCATGCTCGCGAAGTCTCGAAGGCTGCAAAGTATCCGCTGCTCGGTACCCGTTCTTACGCCGGCGGCCGGGTCTTCAGTTATGCCCGTCCGACCAGCGATGCTTTCGACAGGGAGAACAGGCGTACCAAATGCTATGCGATGATCGAGACGGCAGAGAGCCTTGCCGATGTCGAGAAAATCATTGCGCTCGATACCGTCGATGGCCTGTTCCCCGGTCCGTCGGACCTGGCACTTGCCCGGGGTCGCGGCGCCTATGCGTTCAACGATGACGACCGCGCTGATCTTAGCCGCATCGCACGTGCCGCTCGTGACGCTGGCAAGAACTGGGTTATGCCCGCCTGGACACCGGCAGAACGCACATTCGCGCTGGAGGAAGGCGCAGAAATGCTTGTCGTCGCAACGCAGACAATGACGCTCCGCGCCGGCATCATGTCCACCATCAATGCACTCAAGCAGGAAAAAATCGTCGCCTGACAGCGGTGACGACACGCCTTTTTTGGAGGAAGAATCATGAAAATCAGCCTGATACAGACCAACCCCCAGAATGATCGCGACGCCAATCTCAAGGTTGCCCGTGATCTGATGGTCGAGGCCATGAAGGTCGACCGGCCCGACCTAATCGTGTTGCCGGAGTATTTCGAGGTCTATGGCACCACCACCGAAGAGAAGCTCGCACTGGCCGAACCGGCGGGAGGCGCCGCATATAAGATGGCGCAAGATTTTGCCCGAGAAAACAGTGTGTTTGTCCACGCCGGCACGATCATGGAAAAGGTGGAGGGTGAGAACCGGATTTACAACACTAGCTTTGTCTTCAACCGCCAGGGCAAGGAAGTGGCGGCCTACAGAAAAATCCATATGTTCGATATCGTTGCACCGGACGGCACCGCCTACAAGGAATCGGCGACCGTCAAGCCGGGCGAAGACATCGTCACATACGATCTCGACGGCCTCCGGATCGGTTGTGCGATCTGCTACGACATCCGCTTCTTCGAATTGTTCCTGCAACTCGAAAAGGCCGGCTGCGACGTGATCGTGCTGCCTGCAGCGTTCACGCTGCAGACCGGCAAGGATCACTGGGAAGTGCTTGCCCGGGCCCGGGCCATCGAAACCCAGACCTATTTTGTCGCCTGCGGACAAACCGGCAGTGTGACCGTAAATGGTGAAAAGCGTGCCTGCTATGGCCATTCGCTTGTCTGCGATCCATGGGGGCACACGATCGCTCGCGCCTCTGACCCTGTCGGCTTCGTCACCGCCCGCATCGAACCCAAGGAGATCAAGCGCGTGCGCAATCTCATTCCGATGACCCAGCACCGTCGCTTGGCCTGCGCGTAACGAGGAGGCTGAACATGTATGTCATTGAGAACATGCCGGAACAGATCCCGCAAGCAGATCTCGACCTCCTGAGCGGCGTCGAAACTGCAACTGTCGGTCATTGGCGACTGATGGGCTTCATGGATCGCGCAATCCAGCCACTTCTACCCGGCAAGCGTGTCGTCGGGACGGCGGTGACGCTCGCCATCGCCGGCCCGGACTCCACACTTCTCCACCACGCAACTGGTTTGTTGCGGCCGGGGGACATTCTCGTCATCGACCGGCTTGGAGATGACAAATACGCCTGTTGGGGCGGCGGCGTTACCGTAGCCGCCAAAGCTGCGGGCGCTGTGGCCGGTATCGTCGACGGACCGTGCACCGACCTGACCGAAATCCAGGATTCAGATTTCCCGATGTGGTCGCGTGGCCTGTCGCCGATTACCACTCGCCTCTACGACCTCGGCGGTGGTTTGAATGTTCCCGTTAGCTGCGGTGGTGCTGTGGTGATGCCCGGAGATGCGATCCTAGCCGATGAAAGCGGAGTCCTGGTCATTCCGCGCGGCGAGGTGCGTGCGGTCTCCGAAGAGGCGTTGAGGCGGCAGGAAACCGGCAAGAAACGCGAAGCCAGCGTTCGCGACAACGAGCAGAAGCTCGGTGACATGACAGGAGCAAGCGCCAAGGTTCTGGCAAAAGCCTCGTGATGAAATCGATAAACCGGCACCCTGAGCGATTTGCCCGGGTGCCGGTTTATCGAGCTATGAACGGGCACGGGCAACGGGACGCTGGTATATTCCCTTCACATTGCGGCCGTTGCGTCCTAAGAAGCTTATTCTGTGTAAATTCAACGCGTTGTGACAATTTCTACGTTCATGACGCTTGAGATACCGTAAAACGGGTAGGGCGCGGTCATGCAATGAATATTCGTTTCCTGGAAACCGTTGTCTGGCTTTCTGAGCTGCGGAGCTTTCGTGTCACGGCCGACCGCATGAACATTACTCCGGCTGCTATCTCCAACCGTATTTCCGCCATTGAGCAGGAGCTTGGAATCCGCCTCTTTGAACGCGATACCCGCGACGTACGTCTCACGAGTGAAGGGCAAACATTCGTTTCCGGCGCTCGCGACATTATTGACCGCTACAATCGGCTTGTAAGCGATGTTGTACCGCCGGAGACCATAGAGGGCACGGTGCGGATCGGCATTCTGCCGAGCATTGCGTTGACAATCCTGCCCGGTGTCATCGAGATACTTCGGGCGCGGTATCCCCGCGTTCGCGTCTCTATCACGACAGATTCTTCGCAAACGATTTCCAGCAAACTGGAGCAGCGCGCACTAGACGTTGTTTTGGGCTTCCCAACTGGAGAAGTCGATAAGTATTTCGTCAAAGATCTTTGCTCATTCGGTATGTTCTGGGTTGCGAGTGGTGGGTTCGAGTGGGACGAAAGCACCATGGAGGTTGGGGATCTCTCAATTCATCCAATAATCTCCTACGAGACTGGCACCTACAATCACGGAAGACTTGTTAAATATCTGTCAGGTCACCTTGTTGAAGACAGTATTATTCATTATTCAAACTCGCTTTCTACAACAATCAGCATGGTATCTGCGGGAATCGGCATCGCCGTACTCCCGCCGATAGTAATCCAAAACGAGCTTCGAACAGGCACCCTAAAGGTCCTGAAGGTTGCCCCTCCATTTCCGCCAACAAACTACTTTGCGCTGTTTATGCGCAATCCTTCTTCCCGCCTATCTTCGCTGGTGGCATCGATCGCATGCGATGTAGCAGATGACTTTTGCGCGCTATACAGCGACGCACTCGCTTCAAGCGTCCTCAAGCGCGCTGACAATCGTTAAATTCAACCTCATTTTGTGCGCTGGCAGAGCATTGGCAGCTGAGGGGAAAACGGAGCATGGGAACAAGACGCCCAGGTACAATTCCGACGGTGTTCGCTTGCCAAGGCTGATTTCGCGCAAGCCCAAACCGACCCCTTGCATGATTGTTTGGCGTCTTGGCTATAGACTTAGGCGTGATCCCTCGAGGGATGCAGCCCCCAAGGGATCTGGCGGTCGGGACCGCACGCCCCTTGGCTTGAACCGTAGGTGAGTTTGGTCCGCACCTACGCCGGCGCTGTCGCGATTTGAGCCGACGGTGATCAACAGAATTCCACATCGCGTCGAAGGCAGCCAAATGCGGGGCTAGGCGCCCACGGCGGACGAGCATATGCGTCTCTGGAATTGGCGGATGCGCGGCGGGGCCTATGAGGAGGTGCTGACGCGGTTCCCCGCCATTACGGCACGCGCTGCGGCAGGCGATCTGGACCATTGGGCCGACACGCCGATGGGGCGGCGGGCGCTGATCATAATTTTCGATCAGTTCACCCGGTCCGTATGGGCCGGCACGCCCCGCGCCTATGCTTATGACGAGAGGGGCCGCGATCTTTGCCTTGAGGGGCTGAAGAACGGCCATTTCGACGCATTGGAAAACGTCTGGCAGGAGACCGCCTTCAAGATTCCGCTGGAACACTGCGAATGCATGGATCCGGCCGACCACCTTGCCAACCTCGACATCGCCATATCGATCGCCGACCGCCTGATCGATGAGGCGCCGCAGCATCTCCGGCAGGTCAGTCAGGTGGGCGCACAACAGCCGCAACGGCACCGAGCGGAATGCCCGTTTCGGCCGTCACCTCCACCGAGGCGAGTTTCCCGACCCGCGCTACTCGCCTTTGCTGGAAAGCAATTCGTCGAGCTGCTCCAGCTGCTCCGGCAATGCGGCCGCCGAGCCCTGTAGTGCTTCCTCAAGCGCCTCCTTGGACGGATAGACTTCGTGGAAATTCAGCAGCGTCTTCCCGCCCTGGTCCTCGAAGGTCACTGTCGTGACCGCGCCCTCTTCGCCCTCGTCGTTGGTCCAGACGATGCGCTCGTTCGGCACCACCTCGAGATACTTGCCGTAGAAGGCCATGGTGTCCGAACCGCCGGCGCCGAATTCCAGCCGATATTTGCCGCCGGTACGGACGTCCATATCGCACGATACGAGCGAAACACCAGATGCCGATTTTGGCACCCACCAGCGCTGGAACAGCTCGGGCTGGCTCCACGCCCTGTAAACCGTGCTCGGCGGCGCATTGAATGTCCGCGTTACGACGAGTTCGCGATCCCCTCTGCGCTCGACTGACATGCGGTTCTGCTCACCACCTGGACTGTTAACTTGCTGATTCATCGCTTCCGTCCTTTTTCATTTCGCTGATGATTTCGTCCAATGCTTCGAAGCGGGCCTCGAAGAGCTTGCGATGCGCTTCGATCCACTCGGCCTCTGCCTTGAGGCCGCGTTTCCCAAGCTTGCAGGTTCTCACCCGTCCGACCTTCTGCGTGACGACGAGCCCCGCCCGCTCGAGAACCTGGATGTGCTTCTTCATGCCGGTCAGTGTCATCTGGAACTTATCCGCGAGACTGGTGATCGACGCGTCGCCTCGCCCAAGCTGATCGATTATCCCGCGGCGGGTCGCATCGGACAGCGCCGCAAATGAGAGATCGAGGGGAGGACTAATATACTGAACCATATAGTTCAGTGTTTAGCCTGCTCGCGCAGGAAGCGCAAGCGTCCCGATCTTTCCCTGCCATAGACCGGTCATTCGAGGTCATGCATCGCGGCGGCGGCAGCATCGTCTGCTGCGGGTCAGCGAACGAACCCGCTCGCGCGGGAGGGGCGCGGGCTGAGGCGTGTGCCTCGTTGACGGTATCGGCGAGGCTTTGATCGGACCAGGGGTGACGAACGGCCGGAGTCCTCCGAGCATGAAGGGGTCAACC
>NZ_JACVAN010000042.1:0-7833 GCF_014851895.1 Ensifer sp. ENS11
GGTCCCATAGTGGGAGGGCCACGCAGGCCGATCCCGGAGAGAAGCGCGATACTGCGAAGACATCAATCAACCATAGCTACGGACAGTCAGAAGGTGCTTGACCTCACCACGCCGAATAGAGAAGACAACCAAAGCCACAGGCCACCGGCATAGAAATTTTCGCTCAGTAACCGTCGGCAAAGCCGCTCGCCTGTTACGTTGCCCCTCCTCTTATGCTTTTGCGAATTTGTCCAAGCGGAAATTTTCGCCGGTTTTCTTGACCGCCCAGATGATCCAAGCAAGCTTGTTCGCAAGCGCTACTGTCACAAGCCTCGCTGGCTTTTTGGCCCGGAGTCCCGACGTATCAACGGATGAACGCCGCAGTGCCCTTCCACGTCCTTCGTCATGATATCCGTCTCACCACAATCGCGAACTGCGAGAAGCTGCCATACAGAAGTGGAGCAGGTTCGCGCATCGTCAGGCCGCCTGATCGCGGACATCACCTCATCCCTTGACCCGAAGCCGAAAACTTTACAGTGCCGCAGCGACAGTCAGTCGAGCCGCGCCCAGAGATCTTCGGGAATAGGTTGTTGCAGAAGCGCCCAGTTTTCCCGCCACTCTGCGACGCTGCTGACCCCGACAACTACGGCACTGACCGCCGGGTGTCGCAGCGGGAACTGCAGCGCCGCCGCCTTGAGCTGCACGCCGGCGGAACGGCAAAGGCGCTCCAATGCGAGGGCCCGGGCCATCACCTCGGCGGAGGCTGGCAGATAGTCGAACAAGGCGCCGGGGCTTGGGTCCGCAAGAATGCCGCTATTAAATACCCCTCCCAGGATCCAACCGACACCACGGGCATGGCACTGCTTGAGAAAGTCGGCTACGCTGCGGTCGAGTAGGGTGAACCGGCCGGCCAGAAGAAAGCAATCAAAGTCGGCGGCGTCGATAAACCGCGACAGCATCTGCCACTGATTCATTCCTGCCGAAATAGCGCGAATAGCACCGGATTCCTTGAGGTTTCTCAGGCTCGGAACGCGCCGCGCACGGCTTCGTCGAAGTGATCGTCGGGGTCGTGAATGTGCGCTATGTCGATCTGATTCTGACCGAGCCGCGTCAAGCTGGCCTCGAACGAGCGCATCACGCCATCGTAGCTGAGGTCCATGAAAATTCGGGCGGCCAAGGCGACGTTCCGACAGTCCAGCTCCATAGAATGGCGCCGTATCAAAGATAATGTCTGGTCCCGCAGCCGCCTCCAGGATGGCGCCGGCAACCTCGTCGGACACCTGCCCCATCATGTTTCCAATTGGCGCGGCCCCAAGGCCAATCGGCGCGACTTTCAGACCCGTGCTACCCAGGGGCCTCGGCTCAAGCTCAATTGTCATCCTTTTTCGGCTCCCGACAGCATGCCGGAACGGACGAAACGCTGTGCCACGAGAAAGATCAGCAGCACGGGCAAGATGACCAGAACGGCTGCGAGAATGACCTCTGGCTTTTTGATGGGAATGTCATTGGATGGCAGGTTGCTAAGCGCCCCCGAGCTGCTCACCAGCGCTGTAAGCCCGACAGGCAGATTGTAGAGTCGATCGTCCGATAGCAGAACGAATGCCAAAAAGTAGTTGCTCCAAATGGCAAGGAAACTGAAGAACGCAACGAGCGCCAACAGCGGCCGCGCGAGCGGTAGCGCGATCCGGGAAAACAGTTGGAACCGATTGGCGCCATCGACGCGACCGGAGTCGAGCACGCCCTTGGGAAGCGAAGTCGAAAAGTAGATGTAGGACAGATAGACGCCGAACGGGAAGAATCCCGAGGCCAGGATCATCCCGGAATAGCTATTGTTGAGGCCGAGCAGATTGAGCTCAAGAAAGATGGGCAACACGACCGCGGTACTTGGCGTGATCATCGCGATCAGCGTCAGGATGAGTACCAGCCGCCGACCCGGAAATTCGCCCAGGGCCAACGCGTAGCCGGCCGGCACGCAGGCAATGAGCGAGAGCACCACGCCGCCCGCGGAATAGATCAACGAGTTGAGCGCCCACACCCCCAATTGGAAATTGTTGTAGGTCGTCAAGTTCGTCCAGGTTTCGACAAATGAGCTCCAGGTCCCAAGCGCATAGGGCGGGTCCGAAAACAGCGACGCCGTTGAGCGAGTGCTGGCCACAAACAGCCAAAGCAGCGGAATGCCATAGAAACAGACCGCGAAGACGAGGATCGCTGCTATAAGAAAGCGCCCCAAGGAAAACCGCACGGTAGCTGCAACTGGCATTTCTCGCCTCCTAATCGATCTTGTAGAATTTGGTCACGAACACGATGACCATCGCGATGGCGACCGACGTTGCAACGAGCATCGTACTGAGCGCCGCCGACGCGCCGAAGTCGCCCATCCGAAACGCATATTGGAAGGCAAGCTGGTTGAGCGACCAGTCGGGCTGGCCGTATTGCGCGCCGCCGAGCATCATAAGCTGCGGCTCGACAAAGATCTGCAGACCGGCCGCAAGGGTCAGGATGGCCATAAGCGCGACGGATCGCCAGATCATCGGCAGCTTGATGCGCAGGGCAAGCTGCAACGGCGAGGCACCATCGACGCGCGCCGCCTCCAGCACTTCTGGCGAAAGGCTCGACAAAGCGCCGCCCATCACGACGATCCAACCACCCGAGGATGCGAAATACGCCATCATCGCGAAGACGCCAGCATAGCCCATGCCCGAGATGACGTCCTGGCGGGTGATCCAGCCGGCCATGTGCTGTAGTGGTTGGAACGGGCTGACCGATGGATCGAGAACAAACAGCCAGAGGACGACTATGGCAGATGACGTCACGGCGCCGGGAAGGAAAAAGACCGTGCGCAGCGCATTGCCGATGCATCGACTGACCGTATCGATCGCCAGCGCCAGAACGCAAACGCCAACGATGGTCAGCGTCACCCAGAGGCCAGCAAACGTCAGAACGTTCAATGCGCCCTCCGGGACACGGAAATCTGCAAAGACGAATTGGTAGTTGGCGATGCCCCAAAAAACCCATTTAAACGTGTCGAAAAAGCTCAAGCCGAACGCGTAGCCGATAGGCAACACGCCAAACATGAGCAGCAGCAGCAGATAGGGTGCCAGAAACAAATAGGATGCGATGACATCCCGCCGCCGCTGGCGACGGCCCTGCCGGGCACGCTCTTTGAACCTCTGCTCGTCGATGATGGACACTTCTTGCTCCTTGGTACTGGCCGGGCGCGGGAGGGCACCCGGCCAGATCTCTCACTCGACCGTATAGCCGTTCAACTTGGCTTCGTTGGTCAGTTCCTGCTGCAGGGCCGGCATCGAGCCGACTACCGTAGCACCGCTACCGATCGCCTGGCCGAGGACCTTGGAGATCGCGTCGGTGACGTTGAAGCGAAGGCTGGCATAGCCTGGGTGGCTGTACTTGGCGGCGTCGACTTCGGTGTCGAACACACCGACATCGGCGTAGTACGAGTCAGCCTTGAGCTTGGCGCCCCAGGCGATCGCCGACGCCTGATGAGCCGGTAGCGTGACCGCATTGGTCTGGTTGCCGATATCGGTTGCCGCCCAGATCAACAGATCGGTGACTTCGTGCGGATGTGCGGTACCCTTCCAGCCACCATAAGTACCACCGCCCCAGCTCCAGGTCAGCGGCTGCTGCTGGTCATCCCACTTGAGCGGCAGAGCGACCGAGAGCTGCCCGGCAGCCAGCAGATAAGTCGGCTTGATCACATATTCGCCGAACCACGTAGGGCCGACCAACAGCGGCACCTTGCGCGACTTGGCGAGTTCAACGAAAGCTGGATCGAACGGGCCAACCTTGGTGAGGCTGCCATTGGCAATCATCGTGTCAACCATGCGCGCCGGCTTCTGGCACTTTTCTGTGGTGAGGTCGATCTTGAGGGTATCGGGCTTGCCTTGGACCGGCATGGCGATATCGCAGCCGTCCGAGACCAGATAGCTCAAGAGCGGATAGGGCTCGATGGCGCTGCCGAGCACATATCCCTTTGGACCAAGTTCAGCGCCGAGCTTTTCGAAATCCTCCCAGGTGGCGGGCACCGAGGCTCCGAGCTCGCCCATCAGTTTGGTGTCATACCACACGATCATATGGGCCAGGTCGTTGCGCAGGCAAAGCAACTTGCCATTCACCCAGCACGGCGAATTGCCATTCAAGTAGAACTGGTCCTGGATATCCTTGGACACAATGTCTGTAAGGTCCATCAAATAGTCGGTGCGCCGGTTGGACAGCGCGGCCGTATAACCAATGTCAGCCATAAAGATCGCATCCGGGATCTCGCTCTTGGCCTGCATAGAGAGCTGCAGCTTGGCCACCAGATCGTTCGGCGCCACGGTGACGACTTTGAGCGTCACATCGTCATGGGCCTTGTCATAGGCCTCGAAGGTAGCCAGGCGGGGGGTGTCGGACCAGATGGTCAGTGTGACCGGATCCGCCGCGTTGGCTGGGGCCACCGAAATCGCCATCAACCCGCCAAGCAGACCGACCGTAATAGACGTCTTCAAGCTCTTCATTGCCTCTCCTCCCGCGCCGATTGACGGCCTTCGTTGATCGACTAGTTGATAGGGATCGCGGCTCCCGAAGGGCCCAAGGTGATCGCCGCGCTCGCCGGGAACGAAATCGACACGGCCTCGCCCTCGGCCATGGCAAAATTTCCAGGCAGCTGGACCACCGCAGTTTCACCACCTCGGAGTTCAAGATGGGCAAAGGTCACATTGCCGAGCCGCTCGATGACTTCGATGCGGCTCGGAATTGCGACGTCGGCACGATTGCATTGCTCGCCCGGCCGACTGACCTCGATCGCCTCGGGACGCACACCGATAGTGACGGGCCCGTAATGATCAGCGCCCAGGTCTCGTGCGAGCACCAGATCTGCTCCGGCGGTAAGCCGGATCTTGGCCGAACCGCCCGCTTCGTTGACCAGTTCGCCCGAAAGAAAGTTCATCGTTGGCGAACCGATAAAGCTGGCGACAAACCGGTTCGCCGGCTTGGAATAGAGCTCCATCGGCGCCCCGACCTGCTGGATCTTGCCGCCGTCGAGCGCCACGATGCGGTCGGCCAGTGTCATCGCCTCGACCTGATCGTGCGTGACGTAAATCATGGTGGTACCGAGTTCACGATGCAAGCGCTCGATCTCAAGCCGCATCTGACTGCGCAGCGACGCATCGAGGTTGGACAGTGGCTCGTCGAACAGAAACACCTTGGGGTGCCTGACGATCGCCCGCCCAATGGCAACGCGCTGCCGTTGACCGCCCGAAAGCTGCGCCGGCGAACGGTGCAGGAGTTCGCCGAGCTTAAGGATGCCAGCTGCTTCGCGGACGCGATTGTCGATCTCCGACTTGGACAGGCGGGACAGGCGCAGATTGAACGCGATGTTCTCGTAGACGTTCATATGCGGATAGAGCGCATACGACTGGAACACCATTGCAATGCCGCGCTCAGCCGGCTCGGCATGAGTTACGTCCTTGCCATCGATCAGGATGGCGCCGTCGCTGACAGTCTCAAGGCCCGCGATCATGCGCAGCAAGGTCGACTTGCCCGACCCGGACGGCCCGACAAACGCGACGAATTCTCCTTCATTCACTGTGAGATCAATGTCCTTAATGACACCCACGGCGCCAAAGGATTTCGAAACCGCATGAAGCTCGACCGCACCCATTGCCCAACTCCCTAGCTGTGATCTTTGCCGACGGTAACCTTGGCCTTGGCCGTCCGATCGAGTTCGTCCCAATCATAGTGGTAACCCAGACCCGGCTCCGTACTGACATTGAGGAAGCCGTCGGTGATGGCTAACGGCCCGAGCGTCGTCAGTCCCCTGATCTGCTCCTCATTCATCACCAACTGCTCGTAATAGTCGTTATTCGTGATCGCCGCGCAGAGCTGCGCATTCTCGAGACCCATGCCATGGACCTGGGCCCGCATACCAAAGCTCTCCGCCAAGTGCGCAATTTTCAGCGCGCCGGTGAACCCTCCTTTGTAGAGGGAGGATGTGCGGGTCATGTCGAGCGCCCCAGCCTCGATCCAACTCGCCATATTCCAATGCACGCCATCCGAAGTTTCGGCAGCCAGCACCGGCATCGTCAGCTTGTCACAAAGCTTGGTGTAGGCGCCGAGATAGAACTCGCGCATCGGCTCCTCATACCAAAGGAACCCTTGATCCTGCAGCGCCAGACCCACTTCGAGCGCATCGACATAGTCCCAGCCGGCAGAGCCGTCGAACATTAGATCCGCGTCCGGCCCGGTCCATTTGCGGAGTGCCTGTGACAACTCGATGTCGCGTTTTACGTCGCCCCAGGCGTGCAGCTTGAAAGCGTTAAAGCCGACATCCATGCACAGTTTGATGTTGCGCTCATACTCTTCGAGCGTTGGCCAGGTAACGGTAGATGCGTAGGCCGGCACCTTGGTGCTGTCGCCACCCAACATCTGATGGATCGGCATTCCCGCGATCTGCGACTTCACATCCCAGCACAACATGTCGAGCAGGCCAAGCGAGCGCAGATGCACCTCTTCGATGCGATCGATCTCCCACATGAGCGCCCACATCCGCTCAGTCATCAACGGGTTTTCACCGATGAACGTGTGGTACCGACGGCGCACTAGATCCAGCAGCGCGTCGCCACGACCAATCTCGATGGCACCGAAATGCCCGACATCGGTATCCATTCGCAGCACGGCCTTGGTGGGGCGAGTGCCACGTGGAATATCGCCGTGCGAACCGGGCAAGCCATTGCGCCAGATGAATTTTGGCCCGGGATCAACCTCAACCAGCCACGCAGTGAACGCCGTTATCTTCATAATCTACCTCAACCACGATCTGACATATTTAAAACGAGAATTGATATCTCTTGTCAAGATTAGGGTCTCAATTTATTATAGATGAGATCTCCTAGATGGCGTCATTCCGATATCACAAGGGCTGCTTGCCCTCATCCGGAGCCTTGCGCTTTCGCCTTCGGGTGGTGTCGTGCTAGCGATGAATTGGAAAATAACCGGATACGGACGATGACCGACGACGACCGACATAATCATGAGGGCTATCGAAAATTCCGCGAGGCTCTGCAGAATGGAACCCTCAAGGCTGGCATGGTTTTGACGCAGAACGAGCTGTGCGAGTTGCTCGGCATGTCATTGTCGCCGCTGCGCGAAACGCTGGTCTTGCTTGAGGAATTTGGGCTGGTCGAGATCAAACCGCGCACCGGGATCCAGATTGTTTATCCCGAGGTTGCCTTCATCCGGGAGAACTTCCAGTTTCGCATCATGATCGAGACCTACGCCCTCCGCGCTTTTGGCGACATGGTGACCGAGGCGTGGCTGGTCAGTATGAGGACCCGCCACGAGGACTGTCGCGCAGCGCTGATCGGCCATGGTCCATTCGAGGCGGTGCAAAGCCAGATGGTGGCGCTCGACCGAAAAATGCATCGCGACATTGTGGAGGCGCTGGGCAATCGCGCCATTTTAGAGACCCATGCCCGCATTCAGGAGAATTTGGGCATGGCCCGCCGTGTCCATCAACGCGCCGCTTATAGGGGGCAGTTGATCGACACGATTGAAGAACACCTGGAGGTTATTGCCTGTCTGGAGCGGCAGGATGTGCAAGGGGCAATCGCCGCGCTCGAAGTGCATTTCCGCGGCGCCACGCATCGGACTTTCGCCGCCTGACAGAGCCAGGAAATAGGCCGGAAAACTCTACCCTCCGCTGGTCCAGAAACCTGGGGCGGTTCAAAAAATGCTCTGATCCCCAAAAACTGGACCGTTTTTGATTGGAGTTTTCCGCGCTAGATTCCCGGCTGGGAACAGGAGCGGAAGTGATGAAAGCATCTAATTTTTCGGACGCCCAAAAGGCGTTCATTTTGA
>NZ_JACVAN010000043.1:0-7492 GCF_014851895.1 Ensifer sp. ENS11
GGTTGACCCCTTCATGCTCGGAGGACTCCGGCCGTTCGTCACCCCTGGTCCGATCAAAGCCTCGCCGATACCGTCAACGAGGCACACGCCTCAGCCCGCGCCCCTCCCGCGCGAGCGGGTTCGTTCGGTGGCGCAAATCGGCCTTCTGCCGCATTGATGCTCTTGTTGTGTTCTCATGATGGCGCATAATGTATCGACTGGAATCGTCGATCGACCGCGCAAGGCGGACCTTAGAGCGCCTTGCGGCAGGGAACTCAGACGGCGGAACGACGGTTGGTTGCATGTTCCTTTTGACCATCCGCGTCGGCCCTTTGGTTGGGTTCGAAGATAGAGATTCTTTGAGGACTTATCGTGCATGGCAAACACGAGGTGATCGCTGAACGAAATACGCAGCCGCAAAACGCTTCGATCGTCCCGGTCCGTCTCCGCCGATGATTGGTCGCCCGCAAGGAATTTGGCCTGATCCTTCTCGGGCAGCTCAGCCCAAAACCCGTCGGAGGCAAGCAGAAGCGTCCCCGAAAACTCCTCGCGTTCGAGGATGTCGGGGGGCTCGAACGCCCGAGAGCGGAAGCTTCTAGTCAGCAGGTGTCGGGTCGGGGATTGTGCGATGACCTTCAAGGGTATCTCGGCCAGAGCATTGGTCAATGTATGCGGCCTGGTTTGCCAGGCGATGACATCGTTCGTGTCGAGTTCCCCGAGCACACAATCACCGGAATGAAAGACGGTGATGGAATTGCGCCCTGTCGCATGGATGAGGAGGACGCTGGCGGACCCTCTTGGAAACTGCTCGCGCAAGTTCTCATGCAATTGCCTGAGAACATTCACCATCAGATCAGCGGTTATCGCCTCGGCGGTTTCGACAAACCAGTCCACCAGCATCTGTACGATTGCCCGGGCGTATCCACCGTTGGCTGCACCGTTCGTGGACCCGTCCACCACGGCGCCCAAGAACTCATTCTGGCGCATGCCGAACCCAGCATGATCGCGATTGTCGGAGGTCCGCGTGCCTTGTTGAGTTAGCCAGAGGGCTTCAATGTCCATGGACGACACCATCCGCACTATGGCTCATTGCGACGAAGCGATCCCGCACGAAATCGACGCGACCGGCGGGACCACGGATGTTGCCTTCAAGGAAGTCATCGAAGTCACGGTGCTCCAACAGCGCGCGAAACTGGCCGGCTATGAACTCCCGAACGTCGTCCTCTGTCGTGGTGATTTCGTCGAAGAGGCTTTCTCTTCCGTCGACGATAAGAAGAATGTCTTCCGCATCCCGGCTCATGAAAAGATCATCGTTTCCGCGCCCGGCAAAGGCTTCGAGCTTCGTCGCAAGAAAAAGCGCCGGCGTCAGCACCTGAATGGATAGGTCTTCTGAAAGCTGATGCTTCGTCGCCGTTTCGATGCCTTTCGCGTACCAGCGATTGCTGAAGCCGAGGATCTCTTCGTCGTCGGGCATGAAATCGACTTTGAGAGCACCAAGACGCATCCGGCATATCACCTCCTCGTCAGCCGCCTCCATAAAACCGCGCTGTCGAAGCTCTTCCTGGAGGTGCGCCCATCCCGCTTGGCCTGTCAGATCAACGATGAGATCAATGTCATCGGTGGCGCGAACATCCTCGAGCGTTACGGGATCGGTGATGAATAGCGCAGTAGTACAGCCGCCGACGAAGACCAGGCGCTCACGCAGATCCTCGCCAAGTGCGGCTGCAACGGCTTTGAGCATTTCTAGCAATTGAGCGCGGATCGCTGTCATTTACTCATGATCTTCGACTTGAGGTGATCGGTGGCGAGACCGACTTCCCGCTGGTTCCCGAGCCTAATCGCATCTACCAGTGCCAGGTACTCATAAAGTCGCTCGTCTTTCAAAGCGGCCTCCGGCACGCTTTTGAAAAGGGGATCGACCGCTTGACCCATCTCTCGTCCAGCGGAGTAGGGCCAGACGTAGTTATAGGTCCCGCCGCTGACGAGAAGCTCTTGAAGCATCGGCGCAGCAAACGCCGTGGGGACGCCGCGTTGTATCGGCCCTACCTTTGCGGGAAATACAAACCTAAGGCCATGGGTGATGAACTCGAAAAGGTTTCGCCGATGTGGCCGTGGTTCATTGGTGCGACTATCTTTCCGCGCGATCCCGGAAGCGACGCTTCTCTTGATCGACTGCGCGATTTCGGTTTTGCTAATCCCGAGCAGAGCTTCAAGATTTCGCACCGAATAAGGGTCGTCCCCGAGAGATTCAGATCGCAGTTGATCTGGCCCCTTTGTGAGTTCCTGGTCTTGCAGGCTGAGCAGCTTCAGCAGGACGATTACGTCTTGGCTCTTCATGGTGACTGTCCTCTGTCCTAGGACTGAGGACACTAAACACGAACTGTCCCGCTTTGTCAAAGCCAGAGTGGCCGAGAGATTTTAAGCATTGACAAACACGGCGCGTCATCGAGTTGGCTACCAACGAGATAGCTGGCCGATTCCGTTCAAGGCGAAGGATGAAAGTCGGATCTGGGGCCGACGTGTTCTGCTTGTCCGCTTGCGGCCTAAAAATTACATAAGCCCACATCCCGCTTCGAGGCAGCAATGATCCTATAGACCAAATCACCCTTTAGTTTCTTGGGAAGTCGGAAGGCGCTATTACTCGTAGCACGCGATTTAGCATAGCTGACAGATGCCGATCCACCGATGGAGCAACCAATGTCCAGGTGTCGATCCGGGCGCTGCCCTTGCCTGAAGCCGCACTGGTCGCCTTATCAGTCGCCGCGTCGGATCCTCGGGCGGATGGCACCATCAATCAGCGCACCCACTGTTTGTAAGGTGTTGCATTACACCATACAGATCGTGTATATTTCTTGTCGAACAAGGAGTGCATCTATGCCGGAAGAGCTCAGTTATCGCGCAGCTGATGGAGGAATTCCGCAGCATCCAGGACAGTATGTTCGCGAAACTGTTCTGCTTCCAAAGAAAATGACTGTCACGGATGCTGCCAAGTTGATTGGAATCAGCAGACCTGGGGTTTCGAACTTTTTGAATGGCAAGGTTGCCGCCACGGCAGAGATGGCGACTCGGCTCGAACGAGCATTCAGCATCCCCGCTCAAAAGCTTCTCGACATGCAGGCAGCATATGAAGCTGTGCAGGCCAAATCGAGGGGAGTCCCGTCTAATACGAAGACGTATGTGCCGCCATTCCTAACGATAAAGCGCAACGATATCGAGGAATGGGCGTCCAAGAATATTTCGGCGCGGACACGCCTTGCCGTATTATTGCGGACGCTCGTCAATTCCACAGGCATCGGCCTGACCAAGGTAGACTTTCCCGGCAACGACGACGCGGAACGGCCGGGATGGGACGGGTTCGTAGAAGCATCAGAGGGGACCCCTTGGATTCCGAGTGGAGCCTCCGGATGGGAGTTTGGTGTAAACGCCGACATCAAAGGAAAAGCCGACGGAGACTTCGCCAAGAGCGTCAAGGCTATCGGTAAAGCCGAGCGTATGGCGAAAACATTTGTGTTTGTTACGCCGAGGATGTGGTCCGGAAGGGATGGCTGGGTTGCCGATGCACGTTCCAAGGGACAGTGGAAAGATGTTCGCGCCTATGATGCGCAAAGTCTGGAGCAATGGCTGGAGCAGTCCCTAGCCGGCCAGACATGGCTCGCGAACGAAACCCACCATCCGTCGGAAGGTGTCCGGACGCTAGATAAATGCTGGGCGGACTGGGCTGAGGTAGCAAATCCCGCGCTATCGCCCGCACTGTTCAAATCAAGCATTGATGCGGCGAAGAGGAGGATGATTTCGCGCCTGTCGAAACAGCCGGATGGGCCAACGGTCATTGCGGCAGACTCCGCCGGCGAAGCGTTGGCGTTCCTTTCACAGTTATTCGGAGAAAGGGGCGGCGAAGAACTAATCGCGCAGCGGGATCGAGTCCTGGTGTTCGAGAAGCCAAGCGTTCTGCCGCGTCTGGCGCAAGGTACGAAGAACTTTGTTGCGGTGGCTGTCAGCCGCGATGTTGAGCGCGAATTTGCCCCGTTTGCCAAATCAATGCACACCATAGTCGTGTACCCGCGCAATGCGGCTGTCGAGCCTCACATCGTGCTGGAGCCAGTGAGCCATGAAACTTTCCGTGCGGCACTGGAGGAGATGAACTATGGTCGGGACGATATATCCCGTTTGGATAATGAGTCGGGACGGTCCCTGACCGTGCTTCGGCGGCGGCTCTCTTCCGTTCCTGCGGTGCGTACCCCTGCTTGGGCGGCGGACCCGAATACAGGGTCACGCCTCGTACCGTTCCTATTTGTTGGCGCCTGGAACTCGGCCAATCAAACTGACCGGGAAGCTCTTTCTCTGTTAGCCAATGATCTACCATACGAGATGCTGGAAAAGGAATGTCAACACCTAGTGCAGCTTGACGACGCACCGCTTTGGTCTGTTGGAGCCTATCGAGGTGTCATCTCAAAAATAGATTTGCTGTTTGCCATTTCTGGCTCGATTACCGCGAACGATTTGGAACGCTACTTCTCCATCGCACGGATGGTTCTTGGCGAAGACGATCCCAAACTGGATCTGCCTGAAAGCGAGCAGTGGGCAGCGGCCCTACATGGAAAAGCACGCGAATTTTCCGCGGCGTTCCGAGAGGGTATCTCCGAGACGTTAGTGCTTCTTGCAATACATGGGAACAATCTGCTCAAGAGCCGCCTCGGCTGGGATCTGGACCACGCGGCTGAGCGAGTTGTCGAGGATCTATTACCGACGCCTCTCACGACGCGCAAACTCGAAGCTAACGATCGCGATCTTCCCACATATGCTGAGGCGGCTCCGGATACCTTCCTGTCAATTGTCGAACGCGATCTGAAATCAGGCGATCCCGCCGTTCTCGGCCTCTTGCGTCCGGTCAATCCCGGTGTATTTGGAGGCCATCCAAGCCGCACAGGCTTACTTTGGGCGTTGGAGGGCCTGTCGTGGAGTACGGCAACGCTCCCACGCACCGCACGCATTCTCGCACGCCTTTCCGAAATCGAGATCAACGACAACTGGATCAACAAGCCCATCAATTCACTGGGCGCGATATTTCGAGCTTGGATGCCTCAAACGGCAGCCGGCCACGATGAGCGAATTGCTCTCCTTGAAGCCCTGGCGGAGAAGCATCCCAATGTCGCCTGGAAGATATGCGTTGAACAATTCGAAGCGCATAGGCAAATAGGCCATTACAGCCATAAACCGCGTTGGCGCCCAGATGGTTATGGTCATGGTGAGCCAATCACCACTTGGGGACCCATCATGTCTTTCAGTCGCGCAATGGTAAACATGGCGTTGAATTGGCCGAACTACACGCGCGAAAATCTGTGTGACCTGATAGAACGCATCCACGATGTTGATGATGATGCCCAAGCGAAAATCTGGGAAATTGTGCGATCCTGGGCCGCTCGTGCAAGTGACGATGACAGGATGGTCGTCCGCGAAAAGGTCCGTGTAACGGTCAAGTCTCGTCGCGGTGTGCGGCGGGCGGAAACATCAGGACGGGTCATCATGACTCCGGATGCACAATCAGCCTATGCGGCTTTGGAACCAACGGACATCCTGAGCCGCTATCAATGGCTTTTCAAGGACACCTGGGTCGAGGAATCTGCGGATGAACTCGAAGAGGAAAGTTTCGACTACAAGAAGCGAGATGAGCGGATCAAAAACCTGCGTGTGGCGGCGCTGCGCGAGATAATTTCCGTTCGCGGGCTCCCAGGAGTTTTTAAGGTAGCGGAAAAAGGTAAGGCCGCATGGCAGGTCGGATGGTTGCTTGCCAGAGAAGTTCTGCCAGCGAACGAGCTCTCGGACACGCTTTTTACGGCGTTTCAATCAACCATTATGTCGGAATCTTGGCCTAAGAAGAACTTGGTTTCGGGTGCGTTACACGCCCTCTTCGATCCCGACGAGCGCTCCGCTGTTCTTCGCGTCATCTCTGAGCGACTTACCGGAGAAGAGACAGCTAAGTTGCTGCTCTTAGCGCCCTTCCGCCGCAACACCTGGGAGATGGTGGATATTTTGGAGGAAGCCGAACGCGCTACTTATTGGGCCAACGTGGCGGCGGATTGGATACATGATTCCGATACGGAAAACAGCGAAGCTGTTGAGCGCCTGCTGACAGCCCAACGACCGCGGGCTGCGTTCGCATGTATTCGCCTCCAACCGTCAAAAATCGAAGCAACACTACTATACAGGTTGCTCAATGAGATGGCGAAGGGCGGAAAAGAGGAACCTGATCAGTATCAGTTAGATCAGTACAGCATTAAGGAAGCTTTCAAAGCACTCGAAAAATCCCCGGAAATTACGCTCGACCAAAAGGCGGTTTTGGAATTCGCATATCTCGATGCGCTTGCACGCCCGTGGAGCAGCGACGAAGAACACAGGATACCAAACCTTGAGAAATACATAGAGTTGCATCCTGAGATGTTCGTGCAAGCGGTGGTATGGGCTTATAAGCGTAAAGACAACGGTGAAGATCCGCCGGAATACAAGGTCGATCCTGACAGCTTTCAGCATTTCGCCGAACGCGGATACCGTTTGTTGGAGGCCATCGAACGTATCCCGGGACAAGACGAACCGGAAGAACACCAAACCAACTTTCTAGCAGGATGGACAAAAGCGGTCCGCGACCTTTGCGCGGACCTTGCGCGGGGAGACATCGCTGACGTCTGTATGGGGAAGCTATTTTCTAGTGCGTGGATAGGAAAGGATGGAGTTTGGCCCTGCGAGCCTATTCGGCAAGTGATGGAGGATATCCAATCGGAAAGTATTTCGGACGGTGCTCGTACCGGACTTTATAACTCCCGTGGAGCTGTTTGGCGCGGAGAAGGTGGAGATCAAGAACGTGAGCTTGCTGAGAAATATCGCCGCTGGGCCGTCGGCCTTCAATACTCCCACCCGTTTGTGTCCTCAACTCTGCTTATGGGGATGGTGAAGACATATGAAAGGGAAGCAAATCGCGAGGATTTGGAAGCCGGAATAAGGCGACGTTTGCGTTGAGATGAGCGGAAGGGGGATGGCCCACCCGGCTGTTGGCGCTTTTGACGGAGACCGCCTCGACCTCGGGTCATCCCTGTCCGCTTTGGAAGTTGCTGCTGAGATCGGCGGAACGACTGGAGTGAGGGTGCTTGCCGATCCGCAGCTCACGACCCCATTGCGGACGTTCACTGGCACAAAAGTCTTCGTCGCGACCTTTTACACGTTAAGCTTTCTGGATTCGAAGTTCAGCTACCTCAACTACTCGAATCGAGTATTGTGGATTCCTGTTTTGACGTTCACCGTATGACCAAGCGATGGGGAAAGTGTAAATGGCAAAATGTACTGCACCAGTTCGCGGGCATACGGGCGGCGGCGCGGCGTCCTGCCCTGCGTGCTCTAGGCTCAGGACCTATTAATTTCGTTTGAGATGTGATTCACGGTTTCCGACAGGAGGCCGTGATGGATGATTTGTTTTTGTTGAGCGAGCGCCAGATGGCGCGGATCGAACCGCACTTCCCTTTGG
>NZ_JACVAN010000044.1:0-3704 GCF_014851895.1 Ensifer sp. ENS11
TGCGGTTTATCCGGTGCGTAAACCGCTGTGCGGTTTATCGCGATAAGGTAAATCCCTTTGGGATTTACGGTCTGTGCCGAGCAAATCCGACGGATTTGTCTCGCGTAAGGGACGTTCTGATTTTACCCAAGCAAAAAGGCCGCTTGTAGGCGGCCCTTGCGTTTCGGCTTGGCCGAGCGTTTGTTCAGAGAAGATTTTCGGTTTGTTTTCGCCGCTGCCTTGTCCTTCTCGGCTATGCCTCGAAGGGGAGCGGCGGTTTTTTTATCTTGCGTTTTGCAGACCTGGCAGCGACCTACTCTCCCGCGTCTTAAGACGAAGTACCATCGGCGCTGGGGCGTTTCACGGCCGTGTTCGGAATGGGAACGGGTGCAGCCACCCCGCCAGAACCACCAGGTCGGCAAAGCGCAAGATTTGCCCTTAGCTGGGGCAAACCGAATGAGAAGCTGGTGAGGAGGATAAACCGCCTCGTTTTGTTTTGAACACGTCGCTCATCAATGATGAGCATGAGCAATGGGAACGATCAAGCCAATCGAACGATTAGTACTGGTAAGCTTCATGCGTTGCCGCACTTCCACACCCAGCCTATCAACGTGGTAGTCTTCCACGGTTCTCAAGGGAATACTCGTTTTCAGGTTGGTTTCCCGCTTAGATGCCTTCAGCGGTTATCCATTCCATATATAGCTACCCTGCTATGCCCTTGGCAGGACAACAGGTCCACCAGAGATATGTCCATCCCGGTCCTCTCGTACTAGGGACAGATCCTGTCAATATTCCTACACCCACGGCAGATAGGGACCGAACTGTCTCACGACGTTCTGAACCCAGCTCACGTACCGCTTTAATTGGCGAACAGCCAAACCCTTGGGACCTGCTCCAGCCCCAGGATGCGATGAGCCGACATCGAGGTGCCAAACAACCCCGTCGATATGGACTCTTGGGGGTCATCAGCCTGTTATCCCCGGCGTACCTTTTATCCGTTGAGCGATGGCCCTTCCACGCGGGACCACCGGATCACTATGACCGACTTTCGTCTCTGCTCGACTTGTCAGTCTCGCAGTCAGGCGGGCTTATGCCATTGCACTCGACGACCGATTTCCGACCGGTCTGAGCCCACCATCGCGCGCCTCCGTTACTCTTTCGGAGGCGACCGCCCCAGTCAAACTACCCACCATACACTGTCCCGGATCCGGATAACGGACCGCGGTTAGACATCCATGACGATAAGGGTGGTATTTCAAGGATGGCTCCACAAGAACTGGCGTCCCTGCTTCAAAGCCTACCACCTATCCTACACATGCCGACACGAATGCCAGTGTAAAGCTATAGTAAAGGTGCACGGGGTCTTTCCGTCTGACCGCAGGAACCCCGCATCTTCACGGGGAATTCAATTTCACTGAGTCTATGCTGGAGACAGCGGGGAAGTCGTTACGCCATTCGTGCAGGTCGGAACTTACCCGACAAGGAATTTCGCTACCTTAGGACCGTTATAGTTACGGCCGCCGTTTACTGGGGCTTCGATTCAGAGCTTGCACCCCTCCTCTTAACCTTCCAGCACCGGGCAGGCGTCAGACCCTATACGTCGTCTTGCGACTTCGCAGAGCCCTGTGTTTTTGATAAACAGTCGCTACCCCCTGGTCTGTGCCACCCTTTCTGACTTGCGTCAAAAAGGGTCACGCTTCTTCCGAAGTTACGCGTGCAATTTGCCGAGTTCCTTCAGCATAGTTCTCTCAAGCGCCTTGGTATACTCTACCTGACCACCTGTGTCGGTTTCGGGTACGGTCTATACGGTGGAGCTATTTCCTGGAACCGCGTCCCTGCACACCCAATCCAATAAGAATGTACAAGTTAAGCAATCCGTCACTACCACCAGGCCCACGAATATTAACGTGGTTCCCATCGACTACGCGTGTCCGCCTCGTCTTAGGGGCCGGCTAACCCTGCTCAGATTAACTTTAAGCAGGAACCCTTGGTCTTTCGGCGAGAGGGTCTCTCACCCTCTTTATCGTTACTCATGTCAACATTCGCACTTCCGATACCTCCAGGACCCCTCACAGGTATCCCTTCACAGGCTTACGGAACGCTCCGCTACCACACGTCTTGCGACGTATCCTCAGCTTCGGTGCATGGCTTTAGCCCCGTTACATTTTCGGCGCAAAGACCCTTAATTAGACCAGTGAGCTGTTACGCTTTCTTTAAATGATGGCTGCTTCTAAGCCAACATCCTGGTTGTTTTGGGATCCTCACATCCTTTCCCACTTAGCCATGACTTGGGGACCTTAGCTGGAGGTCAGGGTTGTTGCCCTCTTCACGACGGACGTTAGCACCCGCCGTGTGTCTGCCGACTAGTACTCCTCGGTATTCGGAGTTTGGTTAGGATCAGTAAGACGGTGAGTCCCCATAGCCCATCCAGTGCTCTACCCCCGAGGGTATTCGGTCGACGCACTACCTAAATAGTTTTCGCGGAGAACCAGCTATTTCCGAGTTTGATTGGCCTTTCACCCCTAGCCACAAGTCATCCCAATCTATTGCAACAGATGCGGGTTCGGTCCTCCAGTTGGTGTTACCCAACCTTCAACCTGCTCATGGCTAGATCACTCGGTTTCGGGTCTAATGCGACGAACTGAACGCCCTGTTCAGACTCGCTTTCGCTGCGCCTTCACCTATCGGCTTAAGCTTGCTCGTCACACTAAGTCGTTGACCCATTATACAAAAGGTACGCCGTCACCCTTGCGGGCTCCGACTGTTTGTAGGCATCCGGTTTCAGGTTCTATTTCACTCCCCTTGTCGGGGTGCTTTTCACCTTTCCCTCACGGTACTTGTTCGCTATCGGTCATGCACGAGTACTTAGGCTTGGAGAGTGGTCTCCCCATGTTCAGACAGGATTTCACGTGTCCCGCCTTACTCAAGGACACTGAGTGTTCTACGTGTAAGGGGCTATCACCCTCTACGGCCGACCTTTCCATGTCGTTCCACTTTATTCCTCAGTGCCACTGGCCTGGTCCGCGTTCGCTCGCCACTACTTGCGGAGTCTCGGTTGATGTCCTTTCCTGCAGGTACTTAGATGTTTCAGTTCCCTGCGTTCGCTTCTTACCCCTATGTATTCAGAATAAGATACCTTTAAACAATACTTGGAAACCTAAGCCGTACCTAAGCACGACTTAAATTTTCCAAGTATTTAAGGTGGGTTTCCCCATTCGGAGATCCATGGATCAAAGCTTATTCGCAGCTCCCCACGGCTTATCGCAGCGTATCACGTCCTTCATCGCCTGTGCATGCCAAGGCATCCACCAAATGCCCTTCTTTCACTTGATCGTTCTCATTGCCAATGCTCATCCTTATTTGGATCCAGCAAACCTATCCTCCTCGCTTGCGCTCGAAGGGGTGCTGTATCTGGCAATCCGGACAACCCTCAGGTCGCCTGAATGTCAAACTCCAAAAACCCGGTTACCTTTTACAACCGAGCCAATCAGATGCCATCGACGTGTTCGACAGGCCTGCTTTATTGGAACCACGCCGAGCGGTTCGCTTGCAGCCTGTCTTAAGACCAGCTTCTCGAGATCTGTCCGGTGATGCGCGGTCAGGCAACACCAATCAGGCACGAACACCAGAAGGGCGCTCCGAAGAACACCCAAACAATGATCATGCCCATAAGACAAGCTTCCTTCCTACCTCCAGCCCCTCTTCCATATCCGGTCGGCTAGACC
>NZ_JACVAN010000045.1:0-2617 GCF_014851895.1 Ensifer sp. ENS11
CGAACGAACCCGCTCGCGCGGGAGGGGCGCGGGCTGAGGCGTGTGCCTCGTTGACGGTATCGGCGAGGCTTTGATCGGACCAGGGGTGACGAACGGCCGGAGTCCTCCGAGCATGAAGGGGTCAACCTTCAGCTTGAGAGGAGCATCCGATGACCGTCGTTCCTAATCCATCCGGTAGCGCGCTTCGTGAGCGCATGATCGAAGACATGTCCATGCGCGGCTTCACCGAGGCCACGCGCCGTGACTACATCCGTTGTGTGAAGGCGTTTGCCGCCTTCATCGGCCGCTCCCCCGACATGGCGACGGCTGAGGATCTGCGCCGGTTCCAGTTGCACCAGACCCGGGTGGGCATGCAGGCAGCGAGCATCAACAGCTCAGTCTCGGCGCTGCGCTTCTTCTTCACTGTGACGATCGACCGGCCCGATCTCTCGCGCCGCCTGACCGTGATCCATCAACCACGCAGGCTGCCGCTGGTTCTGAGCGTCGCGGAGGTAGTACGGCTGCTCGACGCCGCACCGGGGCCGAAGTACAAGGCTGCCCTCGGCACGGCCTATGGCGCCGGATTGCGGGTGTCGGAGATCGTGGCGCTCAAGGTGACCGATATCGACTCGACACGCATGCTGATCCGCGTCGAACAGGGCAAGGGGCGCAAGGATCGCCACGCCATGCTGTCGCCGCAACTGCTCGAGTTGCTGCGGGCTTGGTGGCGCGAAGGCAAGCGCCGCGGCGTAATGCTGCCGCAGGGCTGGCTGTTTCCGGGCCGCAACCCGATCACGCCACTCTCCACGCGGCAGATGAACCGCGTCGTCCATACCGCCGCGCAAGCCGCCAAGATCAAGAAGCGGGTGACGCCGCACACGCTGCGCCACAGCTTCGCCACGCATCTGCTGGAGCAGGACGTCGACATCCGCGTCATCCAGGTCCTGCTCGGCCATGCCAAACTTGATACGACCGCGCTCTATGCCCGCGTCGCCACCAAGACCATCCGCGCCGTGATGAGCCCGCTCGACCGGATCAGACTTCTGACAGAGAACGAGACCAGACCGGACGCGTGACGCGTGGCGGTGAGCCGCCCGTTACTAGAGGTCGCCGATATCTTCCACCGCCATGGCGCCGCCTGGCGCGCGACCCATGCCGGTCACTTGAGCCTCGGCCAGTTGAAGGTAATGTCGGCGATCGAGAGCTGCCGCACCGCAGCCCTCGGCGGTCACGTCGAGGCATGCGAGGACTGCGGCCATAGCCGCATCGCCTATAACAGCTGCCGCAATCGTCACTGCCCCAAGTGCCAGGGTGCGGCGGCAAGGGAATGGCTCACCGCGCGCCAGGCCGATCTGCTGCCCGTCGGCTATTTCCATGTTGTCTTCACGCTACCGGTCGAGGTCGCCGACATCGCCTATCACAACAAGAGGATAATCTATGATCTCCTCTTCCGTGCCGCCTCGCAGGCCATGCTCACCATCGCGGCCGATCCCAAGCACCTGGGCGCACGCATCGGCATCACCGCCGTGCTGCATACGTGGGGCTCGGCGATGACCCATCATCCGCATGTGCACATGATCGTGCCCGGCGGCGGCATCGCGCTCGATGGTGAGCGGTGGGTGTCATGCCGACCCGGCTTCTTCCTGCCCGTGCGCGTGCTCTCAAGGCTGTTCCGCCGCCTCTTCCTGGCGAAGCTCACTGAGGCCCATGCCGCCGGCCAGCTGAAGTTCTTCGGCGATCATGCTGGCTTAAGCGAGCGCAGCTCCTTTGTTAAATTCCTGGTGCCGCTCAGAAAAAAGAACTGGTTCGTCTACGCCAAGCCACCCTTCGCCGGACCCGAGGCCGTTCTGGCGTATCTGTCGCGCTACACCCATCGCGTCGCCATCTCCAACAGCCGGCTGATCGCGCTCGATGGCTCTGGTGTGACGTTCCGCTACAAGGACTACCGTCGCAGCGGTGACGAGCGTTATCGGGCCATGACGCTCGATCCAGATGAATTCATTCGCCGCTTCCTGCTTCACGTGCTGCCCATGGGCTTCCATCGCATCCGACACTATGGACTGCTTGCCAGCGCCGGCCGCGCGGCAAATGTCGCCCGCGCCCGCGTGCTTCTCGCCGCGCCCCAGCCTGAAATCGGCCGATCCGATGATGCCGATACTGCTGCCCCACCAGACTGGCGGCCGCCCTGTCCGTGCTGCGGCGGGCGCATGATCATCATCGAGACCTTCGAGCGCGACAACCACGCCCAAGCACCGCCATCCGCCGCCTCAACAACAAGGCCCCAAACGCCATGACCGCGACCCGCCCGTCACGCACCATTCCTGCCCAGGAACCTCATCGTCCCCGGAAGGATAACTTCGTCCGCCCGCGTCGAACGTCGCAACTAAACACACCAAATCGACCTCGCTGGAACCACCAGGCCGCAGCATGCGCGGCACCGGCGAAGTTCGCTCCGACCTCACCATGATCATTACCACCCCTCAGCCGCACTTCGGCCGAACACCACCCAACGAAAACGACAAATCCCCATAGACCGGCAACCGCGCTTTCCATCCCGCGGGTTCTTTCACTGGAGGCTTTCGGACGCCGGCCCGAGCCAGGCCAACGCGTGGAGCGCCAGCATCCGAAACCCATCACA
>NZ_JACVAN010000046.1:0-2518 GCF_014851895.1 Ensifer sp. ENS11
TGCGTATGCCGGGAGCGGCTCTTTCGCTTGATGGCAAAGCGGCCATTCCGAACGGCTATGCCGGCAAGCTGATTTTTTCGACAGCGGACGTTCGCGGGTTCCTTGGCTGGCTTGGACAGAGCGGCCCTGACAACATCGACCTATTTGCGTTCAACGGTGATGTCAGCGCGAGCCCGGCGAGCGTTCAGTTCGAAAGTGCCACTTTGTCCGTCAATGGTGTCGAGGGGACCGGGAGTGGATCTGTCCAATTCACGACACCATTGAAGATATCCAGTGCCCTCAAGTTCGCACAGTTAGATTTTGCGCGCCTCGCCGGCGCGCGCTCGCCTGAACCTCAATCGAAGGCGCGGGGAGCTGGTCCTGCGCCCGACGCTCCGTTGGATTTCTCCTCGCTTCGATTGATCGACGCATCGATTAGTGTCAACGCTGATAAACTTGGATACGGCAACGTATTTGCAGGGCCGGTGGCAACCACTCTTACCGTTGCCGATGGAGTCGCAAGTCTCAGCCTTCCTGAAAGCCCGTTCTATGGCGGCCATATTACCGCAAGCCTGAGGGCCGACGGCTCAGGGTCGGAACCGTCGATTGCTTTAAACGCCTCGATCGCGGGCGCTTCGGCGGCGCCGCTTCTGACTGACATGGCAGGCTTCAGACATCTTGAAGGCGCGCTGCAGGCCAAGCTCGACATAACGGGAGCTGGCAGCACGACTGGCACACTCAAACAATCGCTTCAAGGCAGCGCGGATGTCCGATTTTCCGATGGCGCCATCCGCGGCATCGATATCGCCGACGCCTATAACAACCTCGTTGGCTTGATGTCGTCGGGCTTCAAGCAGAATGAAAGCCAAGCGACAGGGTTCACTGAACTCAGTGCCTCGTTTGCCGTTGATAGCGGCGTTGCGCGAACCGAGGACATCAAGCTAATCGGCCCGCTCGTGCGCATGAACGGGACCGGGGAGGCAAACCTTTCGGACGGACAGCTGAAGTTTCGCCTCGATCCGCGGGTGGTCGCATCGCTGGAGGGACAGGGCGCCGAGATCGCAACCGAGGGAATCGGAGTGCCGGTCCTGATCGAGGGGCCATTTGCCGGTCCTCACATATATCCCGATCTGTCGGGACTTTTGAAGAACCCCACCGCTGCATTGGCGACACTGAAGAAGTTCGGACTGCCGGCCGACAAGCTGCGGATCGATGACCTGCTCACCGGCAAAGCGACTGGAGGATCCTTGCGCGACATCGTCGGCGGCGACATCGACAATTCCCTTAAAGGCGAGCGAAACCAACTTTCTATCGAGGAGATCATTGACGGCAATGTGGCGCAGAGCGACAAGGCGCCGCCGGACCAGCAAGCCGACGAAGACCCCGCTACTCTCGAACCCGCGGCCAGACAACCGGTCCCTGGAGCGGAGCAGCCCGATCAGGACGCGGGCACGTTGGGAAATCTGTTCAACCGGCTTCTGCAATAGAGAAACATCGCAGGGTCCGGATTGTTGCAGTTCCCGGGCGTGGAGACATAACCATCCTCCGCAGCCCCGTGCCTGGTCAAGCCGTTCCCATGCGCCTGGTAATTTTAAAGCTCCCATTTCCGTCGAAGCGGATCAGCCGTCCACGCACAGACGCTGGCGACACGTTCAGTTCTTCAGCAGCATCGACGAATGGAGCATGTAGTTGTTGCAGTCGAAGGGCACCGGGAACGGGTTGAACTCCAACATCGTTGACTAATAATTCGGCGAGCGTGGTTGCCAATACAGTGACGGCCAGCGCGGGTAGTACCATGACAGTTCTGTGACGGATCGTCATCTAATGACCGATTGAAAATTTGGTCGCGAGGCGAAAAACCGGACGACTTGGACCGCTTCCTGAGCATACCAATCCGACAAAGCGAACTCGCGGCTGGCCATCCGCCCCGAGCATGACGGGTGATCTGACAGCACCTCGTCCTACTCACCAACCAAATGCCCGGCAAGGGACGTCTTGTCTCGCATGCCCCGGTTGTTCGGGCAGTCCCACTCGATACATTACGCGATCTCTTGAGCCCAAACCGAGAACATCTGTCCTGTTGTCGAAATGGCCGCTGGGCTCAACAACAAAGCAAACTGCGGTCGAATGTTCTCTGATCGCGACGACGCTATGGCACAAGCCTCGCAACTCTTCACCTCGATGCGTTGAGCTTCAGGTTGTTGCAATAGGCCTTCGCGAGCGCACATGAAAGCGGCTCAGCCCTAGCCACATCCGCAGCGATGGTTGCGATGAGTCCTGCCAAGCCACTGTTTTTCGCTTCATCTCGCAAGGCTCGTCTGGGTGAACCACGATGTTCCCTGCCGAGCCATCGCTCAAGCCAGGGTGTATGCCGTCTTGACGGTTGTGTAGAACTCGGCGGCATAGCGACCTTGCTCGCGCGAGCCATGGGAGGAGCCCTTGCGGCCACCGAAGGGCACGTGGAAATCGACGCCGGCGGTCGGCAGGTTGACCATCACCATGCCGGCCTCGGCATTGCGCTTGAAATGCGTCGCATGTT
>NZ_JACVAN010000048.1:0-1495 GCF_014851895.1 Ensifer sp. ENS11
GACGCTCCCCTTCGGCTTTAGCTTGGACAGTTGAAGCAGCCGGTCATTCCGCCGCATCGAGGTCAGAGAGCGCCTGTCGCCGCCGGGCAATGACCGCAGGATCGTTCATGAAATCCTTCCGACGTCCCGGGCCGCGCGCGCGTCGAACGTAGCCGTTCTTCTCGCTGTTCGTCTTCACGGCGGGCTTCGTCTGCTGCTCCTGACGTTCCTTGATGTAGGTCAGGAGTTCACCGAGCCGCTTGTTCTCGGTGATCGCCGCATGCGTCACCCGCTGGTCCTTGTCGAACACCCGGTAGGGTAGGGAATGCCCCTTCCAACGCACATCCAGCCTGCCGTCGGCAAGCGCGTAGGTCTCGACATAGCGACCGACCAGCCCGCGCGTCACCTCGTTCTCTTCCAGCATGATCCGCTGGCGCTCGAACGAAAACGTCAACTGGGCACCGACATAACGCTGCTCACGTTTGCATAGCACGTCGCGCAGCCGATCCGGGGCAAGGTTCAGCGGCCGATGCAGATCATCAGATCTGGCAGGGGTAATGGCAAACTGGCGGTTATAGCGCTCCATGAACCGAGGCAGGAAAGCGTTGCCGTCGTCCATGCCGCAGACGCCCTCCAGGCGCAGATCCTTAATCAACCGGTCCTGTAGCGTCCGGTTCATCCGCTCGACGCGGCCCTTGGCCTGGCTCGAGTTTGCGCAAAGAATCTCGATGTTTAACTCGCAAAGTGCACGCCCGAACTGGGTCATGCCCTGGCCGCCCTTGGCATCCTTCTTCGCAACCCGGAACACCGAATGCTTGTCGGAATAGAAGGCGACTGGAGCACCATGCGCCTTCAGATAGAGTTCCAGCGCCTCGAAATAGCTGAACGCACTTTCCGATCGTACAAACCGCAACTGCATCAGCTTGCCGGTCGCATCATCGATGAACACCAGTAATGAACATGGATCACCGCGATCTTCGAACCAGCGATGCTCGGAACCGTCGATCTGAACCAGCTCGCCGTAGGCCTCGCGCCGCAGCCGCGGCTGATGGAACGTCCGTCGCTGCTGGCGCGACAGCCACAGGCCGGCCGCCGACATCCATTGGCGCAAGGTCTCGCGCGACACCGTCAGACCATCACGCTCCGCAAGCTTCTCGGCCGCCAGCGTCGGACCAAAGTCCGCATAGCGCTCGCGCACGATCGCCATGGCGTAATCGCGTACGCCGTCGCAGATCCGGTTGTTCGATGGCCGGCCGATCGCCTGGTGCCGGATCGACGCCGCACCGCCAGCGCCGATCCGGTCCAACAGACGACGCACCTGGCGGGTACTCAAGCCAAGCACATGGGCCGCCGACACCAGCGTCATCCGCCCGGCAATCACTTTCGACAAGACCTCAATCCGCTGCAGGTCACGCTCGCTCATCGCAATCAATCCCATCCGCAATCTCCCAGGTCATCAAAACCCGGGGAGAGTGACATTCTTACTTTGCAGGATCAGGACACTTCAACTTTGCGG
>NZ_JACVAN010000049.1:0-1236 GCF_014851895.1 Ensifer sp. ENS11
TGCTCTGAGCCCAAACCTTGGATCGCCGGGGATTAGAGTTTCCGGGCTTTCATCACGATGACGGGCTGGTGGCGCCACCGGGATTATGTATGGCAATCGGGACGTTATATCCGATTGCCGAGTGAGGACGATCCTCATTGTAGTATCGACGCCAAGTCTCCAACTTTTCGCGCGAATCCGCAAGGGTCAGGAACCAGTGCGCGTTCAGGCATTCGGCCCGCAGCTTGCTGTTGAACGCTTCAATGAAGCCATTGTCGGTCGGTTTGCCTGGCCGCGAGAAGTCAAGCGTGACCTTGTTGACGTAGGCCCAAAGGTCCAGATCGCGGGAGATAAACTCGCTGCCATTATCGACCCTGATCGTTTTGGGATAGCCGGTCTTCTTACAGACACGGTCCAGCGTCTGAACGACATCCTCGCCGCGATAGGTGAATCGTGCGTCAGTGACCGGGCAGTAGCGCGAATGCGTGTCCACCACGGTCAGGATGCGCAGTTTCTTGCCGGTTGCGAGCTGGTCGTGAACGAAGTCCATGGCCCAGACATCGTTCGGGCCAACGGCGACCTGGCGGTCATCCCTGAGCTTTGCCTTCACCCGACGTTTTGGGTGCTTGTTGCGCAACTGAAGGCCTAATTCACTGTAAATCCTACGTGTCTTCTTCATGTTGATTTTCCATCCGTCGCGACACAAGTGGACATGGACGCGCCTATATCCATAGCGCACCCGCGTCTCGCAAATCTCCTTGATCCGTCTTTCCAGAGGGGCCTGCCCGGCACGGCGGGACTTGTAATGGTAGGTCGAGGTGTCGAACTTGAGGACCTTGCAGGCCCGTCGGATCGATATGCCCCAATCCACCAGCATCCCGTCGATCAGCTTGCGCTTGCGGGCAGGCCTCAGAGCTTTCGGCGGATGACGTCCTGGAGCATCTCCCGGTCCAGCGTCAGGTCCGCGACAATCTTCTTCAGACGGCCATTCTCGTCTTCCAAAGCCTTCAGCCGACGCATCTCGTCGGGCAACAGACCGGCGTACTTCTTGCGCCAATTGAAATAGGTCGCCTGGCTGATCCCTGCCTTCCGGCAAATCTCCGCTACCGGCACGCCGTCGTCGCCCTGTTTCAAAATGAACGCCTTTTGGGCGTCCGAAAAATTAGATGCTTTCATCACTTCCGCTCCTGTTCCCAGCCGGGAATCTAGCGCGGAAAACTCCAATCAAAAACGGTCCAGTTTTTGGGGATCAGAGCA
>NZ_JACVAN010000004.1:0-450049 GCF_014851895.1 Ensifer sp. ENS11
TCAAAATGAACGCCTTTTGGGCGTCCGAAAAATTAGATGCTTTCATCACTTCCGCTCCTGTTCCCAGCCGGGAATCTAGCGCGGAAAACTCCAATCAAAAACGGTCCAGTTTTTGGGGATCAGAGCAGTGTCGAGTGGGCGGTGCCGGCACGAAACTGGTTTAGTCCTTGTTTTTGTTGTCGGACACGTTGATTTTACCAGCGGGCGCGTCATCTCGTCAGGCGAGGCAAATCAAGACGGAGATGAGGATGTCCAGGGCCACCATCGCGCTGGTGTGTCCGGTGCTGCTTTCGCTGACGGCCTGCGGGAACACGGTGCGCGGATTCCAGAAGGACGGCACCGAGACCGGCCTTGCTCTCGACAATGCGACGTATCGGGTGCTGAAGGCGAGCGCTCAGTAAAGAGCGCCCGGCCTTGCCACCGGGAGACGGCCGCGCGTCTTTGCGAGCCAGCGCGGTTCCGGTAAAGACGGAAACGCGCTAGCTCCTTGTTTTTTACGAAAACCGCTTCGCACTTTTCCTGGAAATGCGCTGGAGCGTTTCCCGTTTAGACTGAGCCGCAGAACGCTATGGCTCTTTGTTTTTACGCATTTCCTGACGGAAAACCGCTTCGCACTTTTCCTTGAAATGCTTTAGCGCGACGGCACCGCGGTCGGCCGCGTCACCGTCTCGCTGCTGCCAAAGATGATGGCCGCAAACAGGAGCACGCCGATGAAGGTGATGACCGACGCGATGGCGACCACCGGCTCCAGTTGCGGGCTGCCGGTCAGCATCAGGTACAGCGACGGCACCAGCAGCGCGACGCCGGCGGTGTAGACGCAGTACTGGATCATCGCCAGACGCTTCTGCGCCTTGGCCGGGTTCAGCGCGTGGTAACCACCGAAGATCGCCATCGTCACCCATCCCAAAAGGTTTGCATGGGCGTGGGCGCCGATCGCGCTGTGATCCTGGCCGATGGCCATGTGCAGGCCCATCGATATGCCGATGATCAGAAAGATGATCGCTGTCTTGAAATACAATTGTGCTAGGCGTGGCATAAAGTAATTCCCCTCTGTTCCTGCCCCACCTGATTATTAGCATTTTCGCAGATGATTGCTGCCTGCCTTTATTGGGTAGTTCTTTGGGCTGGGTGCGAGATCAGAAGCTGACGGCGATACCGCGATTGGCGAAGAAACGGTCGAAGGTGGAAAGCGGCACGACGACATCGGCTTGATTGGCCCGGTCATGGCCGGAAGGATTGTGAAACCGGACGCTCTCGCGCGAGGCGGCCGTTACCAGCACGAGGTGTCCGCCTTTTGAAGGCGGCTCGCGCTGCGGCCACCGTATGGCGCTGCTGACCGAAGCGATGAAGAAGCGGCCTTCGGAAAGCACCTCCGGAATGTCCGTCGTCGGGATGTTGGTCAGCGTTTCGGCGGCAAGCCCGAAGCGCTCGCCGACGAAAGACACGAAGGGAGCGTAGATCAGTCCCTTGATCGAGGCATCGGCCTCGTTGACGACATAGCCGCCATAGTCGGTGCAGCCGCGCGCAAGCGACAGGATCGGGTGCAACTCGCCGCGTGCGGCCAGGATCATCTTCAGGCAGGCCATGCCGCAGACATTCACCGCCCAGCGCGCATATTCCTCAATCGTCTCAGCGCCCGAGTTGCGCCAGAGCGGATCGCGGTGAAGGGCCGCCGCACCCTCCGACAGAACCGCCAATGTCATCTCCGGGCTTTCCCATTGGCTGAAATAGGGGACCTTGTGTTCTACTGTTTCCATACCGCTTACTCCGTCGGGCGCGACGCAACTTTTGTCATTGGCGCAAGCCCCTATCAAGCCGGTAGAGCAGCGCGTGGAACTGGCCCTTGCTTGGTGCGCGCGCCGGCATTCGCTGCACGATGTGCCGGACTTCGGGTGGTGCCTGCGCGATCGCCCAGCGGACTTCCGCTTCGATGATGCCGGCCGGATCGACGGCGGCGAGCGCTGCGGCTTGCGCGCCGTAGGCTGCCGGGCCAAGGATGTGGTTGACCTGGTGAGGGGTGGCGATCGGATGGGCGTAGGCGGATCCGGCGGCAGCCATTGCGGCGCGGGCGGCGGCGGAGGCTGCGGGATCGCCGGCCTCGCGTGCAGCGGAATTGGCCGCCCAGGCTAGCTTGCGCAGCGCTGCAGTCCGCGCACCGCCTTGCGCAAAGGCGCGGATGGCCGAGAGAGCTGCGCGCGGGCGGGTATCATCAGGGGCCTCCGTCTCGAAAATGGGGAGGGCGCGTTCGGCGCAAACGGCAGCCCAGAGCGCAATATTGCGCAGGTCTTCTTCGTTCAGCAGTGGCGGATTCGTTTCGATGGGCATCATCTGCGGTCCCGGCGCGATGGGCGTGTCGATGTCTGTTTCGATGAAGCGGGGGATTTCGGCAATATCAGGGCGTGGCGTGGAGCGTCCCCCAAAGGCTGTCACGTTCAACGCCTCTCTACGGCCGGCCAAGGGTGTTTCTAGTCTCAGAACCGCTGCAGCGCTTTGTTTTCACGCATTTCCTGACGGAAAACCGCTTCGCACATTTCCTGGAAATGCTCTATGCGGCGCGGAAACAGAACACGATTTCGGGGTCGTTTTCATCGAGGTTGTCGATGTACCCGCTTGTGTGAAAACCGGCGCCGCTCAGGAGCTGCTGCATTTGCCTGTTGGACTGGTTCGTCGATGTGAAGATCTTCGGCGTTGCGCATATGCTCTTGAAATGTTCGACGAGCGCCATTCCGAGGCCCTGGCGACGAAACTGCGCGCCGACCATGACCATTTCAATGAAGCCGTTGCCGAAGAAATGGTAGGCCAGGACACCATAGGCTCCGACGGATTTGTCCGTCTCGGCCACGTAGCAGCAGCCTGTCTCTATCCACGCCCTGATATGATCACGGCGCTCGGGGTCGCCAGCCGCAATCGTATCGAGGGCGACCAGGCTGTCGTAGTCGGCGATGGTGGCGCTTCTGATTTTCATCAACGAATCCGGATGTGGTCGAGTCAGGGCGTAAAGAATCCGCCGAGCGAGATGCGGGCACGACGCCTAGCTTTAGGCGGCCAGCGCATCTTTTTCCATGGCGGATTTTCAGAAGCGTACAGCGGGACGAATGTCTGAGACGGGAATGAAGAGCGATCGCACGGGCAGCCAAGATCGGTATTTGAGCTGGCATTTTGGGTGATGAGGGCGGGTCGTTGCTCGACCCTCAAGTGGTGGAACAGATGCGAACGAGTGATCAGCGCCGCGCCGCATCAGGCTGGCGAGCAGTGGCGGCGGCAAGGGTGGCGCGCTTGCGGGTGGCCATCTCGTTGAATGGGGCAAGGCCCATGCGCTCGATATAGGCTGTTACGGCTGCCTCGACGCCCTTGTCGTTGCCGTCTTCCGTTTGCCAGAAGGCTTCCATGGCGGCGAAGAGGGCCGATTTGTCGAGTGCGATATCCATCAGGGCTGGGGTCCGAACTGCTGGCGGTGATTGAGCGTGCCGTGGCCCGGCTGGCAGAAGGGAGCGGCCTGGCGGAGGCCACCACCCGGCGCCTCGAAATCCGCGCACCAGCGTTCCCACGCCTCAGACGTGCGCACGAAGGCGGGCAGGAGGTGTTCATCGTCAGGGGTGCGATCGAAATCGTCGAGCCAGGCGTCGGCGACGGTCTCGGAGATGTCTTCGCCGGAGAGCGCTTCGAGATCGAAGCGGATGAGCTTGGTGGCGTGCTCGCCGTCATGGGCCCTCAGCCAATCGGCGGCAGTCGCAAAGATGGTGCCGATGCAATCGCTTTCCTCGATGAAATGGCCGCGCCCGAGCATGGTGACCGCGAGGATGATCTCGCGGCTCTGGGTGAAGGGGCTGACAAGCTTACCTTCTCGTACTGATGTCACTGTCATGCCTTCTCCCTGGCGAAACAGCAGGAAGGGCCGGCACGAGCCTTGAGGCGCGCTGCCGGATCCGGCTTTCCTCGTTTTCAATTGATGGTCACATAATAGGGAAAATCCTATTTATCCATCAATAGGAAAAATATATTCGGCAGGATTTTTCTGACTGGCCTGTCGATATCCTTCTGTTTGTTCTTGTTTTGTTCGGAAGATTGAGTCAGCTTAGGGCTGCCATTGCAGGTGGCAGAGAGGAGCATGACATGGTCACAAACTTCGTCGTTCAGAGCTTTACGCGGGGAAATCGGGGTGCCTTGCTCGCCGACACTCCGGTGCAGGCGACAGGGGCCGATCACGCGCTCCGGCTGGCCGAAAGGCTGGCATCGACCAAGGTGGGCGTTGTCGCATTCAGCCGGGCAGGGGATCTGTCGACCGGCGAATTCGAAGACGCGACCATCCTTTTTATCGGCGGCGACCTGCCGTCCGAGATGCAGGAGATCATGGCCGCATAGACGGATCGGCAATTGCGTGAGACGGGCCTGTCCGTCGGTCTCGCGTTCTTTTCCGGTGTCCCAGGCGGCGGGGTGCGTTGTGTGGGCGGGCGCTTGGGCGCCGGTGGGCCGCTTAAGGCTTCCCAACTGTCATGCGAGCCGGCGCCGTGTCTGCCGGCGGCCACGTTGCACGCGCCGGTTCCCGGGATTTTTACTGCGTGCCGGCTTCCTCTCGGCGGCGTGCCATTTCGGCTGCGTGCTCCGCTGCTGACAGTGCACTCCAGCGCCGCGCGTCTTATTAGACGCGCAAAGGTCGCTGTAGCGCTTTGAATTGCTGCATGTTTTTATCCTTATCGCCGGCTGCTCTCGCGCATGACGTAGCGTCAAGCAGGCGCCATTTTCGAAAAGCTATTACTTTTGAAGCTGTTGCGGAGCGGTGTTCCGGGCGGCGGCTGGCGGGCGATGCCTGCGCAGCGTCAGCGGGCGCTGTATTTGCCCACGACCCGGTGGCAGAAGGACCATTCCACCCGGCTCTCGGTGAATTCCAGATAGGGATTGTACTGCTTCAGCGTCCATTCCCGGTCGTTGAACGACACCAGGCGCTTGATGATCGCCTCGGCGTCGTTGGCGGGTGGCACGTGGTAGAGCACGACATCCTTGTCGCGCGCCGGCGGCAGGTGCGGATGCACCAGCGCCATGTCGCCGGGCTCATAGGCCGGAATCATCGAGGTGCCGGTGAGGTAGATGCCATAGGCGCCCTTGACGCCTTCGAGCACCGAGGGGCGCTTGACGTATTCGACCGCATCGAAGGTGACGATCACATGGCCGTCGCCGCCCTGGGCGGCAACGAAAATCGGCAGGTCGCGATGGCCGACGAGCTGCTCGCCGGGCACGATCTGCGGATTGAAACCGGTGGCGTTGCGGGGTTGGCCGGTTTCGCCCGCGTCAGGCGTCGCGCTGATCAGGTCGGTGATGGTGCGCACGTCACGTTCGCGCAGTTCGCGCGGGCTCTCGCGCTCGACGAACTGCTGGATATAGGCGTGGTTCTTCCCGATCGCGATGGACAGATCCTTGTAGGTCGTCCTCTTCGCGTCGACTGCTTCCCGGATAAGGCGCCGCAATTGATCCATGGCAATGGCATCCCAGATTCCGCTTCCTACGTCCAATAGGATTTTTCCTCTTGATAAAACGATACGATCCTATTATTGATAGGATATGAACGGAAACGAACAGTCAATCGAACTTTACGAGGCCGACATTTTCGGTCGCGGCTCCAGCCTGGAGCGGGCCGGCTGGCACTTTGCCGGGCATGCCAGGCGCGACGCCTCGTGCTTCGCGGGCGGGTGTGACCGACGAGGTAACGCGGCGGGCCGCATCGACGATGACTGCCTGCTTGCTGGAGTGAGCCGATGACTGCCACCAGAATCGCATCAAGGACAACCAGGCGCGCCACGCGCCAGCCGCTCGGCCTGACGCTGCGGCAGAACGAGCTGCTCAGATTCATTCGCTGCTACAGCGCCGACAAGGGCGGGGTCTCGCCGACGTTCGACGAGATGAAGGACCATCTGGGTCTGTCATCGAAATCCGGCATCTCGCGGATGGTGGCGGCGATGGAGGAGCGCGGCGTTATCCGCCGGCTGAAAAACCGGGCAAGGGCAATCGTCGTGGTGGAGGTGGCACATGCTTGAGCACGTGACGGACACGCTTCTCGGCAATCCTGTTTTCGCCGGGCTTGCAGCCTTTTCCGCCACCTCGGTGACGCTCGCCGCCTTCAGCTGGGCTGCCAGCCCGGCGCTTGGCTGCGGCAGGCAGCGCACGGGCAGGAGGAGGGCGGTCGGTGAGGCCGGGCTGGCCGGCCGGCTTAGGCGGTGGGGCATGGCGCTTCTCGCGGGCCGGATGAAGCTGGCGCCGGGGCTCGAGCTGATCGGCAAGGGGGACGCACCGGGCAAGAGGGACCTGCCGGGCAAGGAGGACCTGCCGGGTCTCGACTTCGAGGCATTGCAACGCGAGCTCGACGAGGCGTTCGCGCCGGTCTGGCGAGACAGGAGGAAATCGTGATGTCCGGTCCGACAGTCGTCATCGCCTTTGTCGGTGGCTCTGTCGCCGGCTGAAGGCGAGGTGGGGAATGGCTCCCTCCCTCAGGTGAACGGGAAGAGGCCAGGGAATTGTAGGCCATTGGTTCGTCGGCAACGACGGGTGAGGCCCTACTGCATGTTCCTTAAATCGTATTCGATTAGGGACGAAAACATGCAGCAATTCAAAGGGATACAGCGACATTTGCGCGTCTAACAAGACGCGCGGCGCTGTGGAAGAGACTGATCGTCGTCCTGCTGCTGCCCCCGATCTTTTCGGTGCCATGCGGCGCGGCTGCAGCGTCCCTTGCGTGCCGATCCGGCGCGCGGGCGCAGCCGCAGCGGCGATCACAGCGAGGGGCTGCTGCCCACCTCCTCCCCGGTGGCCCCTCGCTTCCATTTCGGCGCCGGCAAACCGTTTCTGACGCATGCCCCCGACGATCGGATGCGATCTCGGTGCGTGATCATGCGCGGGTTCGAAAGGCTGGAGCGGTTTGTGCGTCATGGGGGGTGCCAGGGCATCGTGGATGCCGGGGCATACCGGACGCGCAGCGCTCCAGCGCCACGGTCACGTGGCCGAACCCAGTCCCGCCCAGCAGGCTGCAGGCGGGGTTTCAGACGGCTTGCCGGCGAGGGCGCGGAGGAAAGTCAGACCAGGTGCAGGGCACGAAGAGCGATCGTCGGTTTGGGCGACGCGAACCTGTGCCGACAATCATGAGGAGCGACGTGATGCGAGAAGTGAGTTTGCAGAGATTTCTTTGTGCGTCGGTCCTGTCGGCGGAGAAATGGCCGCGGAGATGGGTGGCGGGTGCGAGCGTTTGGTCGAGCCGGCGCGTGCACGACCGTAGCGCCATGGCGGACCGGTCGTTGCGGCGAGGCGGCGTGCCTGCCGTTGTCGTGCCGGTGGATGGTCGTGTCCTTTCGTCTGCGAGCGGGATCTTGGCGACGCTTGCCCAGCCTGTTCGACCGCGCGCCATCGCCGGCCGGATCAACAGGTTTGTGCAGCGGCCTTTGCCGCAGCGGCATCGCGGTGTTTTCGTCCGCGTGGCGCTAGAGCGTTTCCGATTTAAACGGAACCGAACAAACGCTCTATCTCTTTGTTTTTACGCATTTCCTGACGGAAAACCGCTTCGTACTTTTCCTGGAAATTCTCTAGCCCTTGCGAGCGAGGACTAGGCGATGCGCATCACATCGATCGTCGAGGCTCTGGTCCAGTGCGGCGCGACGCCGGAGATGATCCTGTGTGCGGTGCGTGCGGCGGAGGCCGGCCAGCAATCGGACATCGACAAACGCCGGGCCAGCGATCGCGAACGGCAACAGCGCCGCCGCGCTCACGTGACGTCACAGGTCGTCACGGCGACGGACGGCGTCCCCCTCTCTGATAAAGAAAGATCCCCCGCACCCCCTAAAGAAATTAACTCTCCCGACAACACCCAAACCCTTGCGCCGCGGCGTCCTGTGCCAGGTGGCAGGCGCGCCACGCGCCTTCCCGAGCAATTCGAGCCGGACCGGGATTTTGCCGCCCGGCTGGGCTTCGGCGCGGCCCAGGTGGAGCTGGAGCTTGAAAAATTCCGCGATTACTGGACGGCGAAATCCGGTCGGGACGCGGCCAAGCTCGACTGGCTCGCCACCTGGCGCAACCGGATGCGCAATGCCGCAAGGCCGCGCAAGGATCACAGGCCACAGGCGCCGCCGCGCGAAAGCGCCTTTGCCCGCCACCAGCGGGAATGCCGACAAGCGATAGAGCGAGAACTCAATGGAAACCTTGGAAATGACGACCTTATCAACAAACCGATATTCGACCTTGAGCCGGGAGATTACCGCGCTCACTGAACGGCTGGCGCCGGCAAGCGACGATGCGATCCTGCGCAGCCTCAACGTGATGCAGACGGCCGGCATGACCATGCCGCAGGGCATCGATCCCCGAAAACTTCTGCCTGTCTACCAATATGCGCTGGCGGGGGTGCCCGCTTGCGGGCTTTCGGTAGCGACGCAGAAGCTGATCCGCGGCGACTATGCCGCCAACGCCAACGTGCTTCTGGGCACGATTCCGAAGCCGCCAGTGCTGGCGGCGCTGGCCAAGAGCGAGGCAGCAGCGACGCGCGCCGAACTGGCGCGCAGACGCGACCTCGCCGTGGCGCTGAACCCGACAGGGCCAGTGCCTGAGCGCTCGCCCGAGATCCGCGAGCGGGTGAGGGTGCGGCTTCGCCAGTTTCGTGCCGAGCAGGCGGCGGTCAAGGCGGCCAAGGCCATGCCAAGCGAGGCGCCAGCGGTCTCGCGGGCCGGGGTGCTGGCTGAGATGATCGGGCTTCCCGATGCAGCCACCATTACGACCGAACAGCGCGCCTATCGAGTGAGGCTGGAACGCGAGATGGCCCATCCCGCAGGGCGTGGGGCGGCGATGGATTTGACCATGGAGGTGGCGAGCGATGCAGCCTGAAACGAGATATTCGACGATGCCGACGGGCGAGCAGCTCGCCCAGAAGGGGTCCGGCAGCGTCGGCACCGCGCGCGGCAGGAGGGGCGGGCCGGATGCCGAGCCGCATTCTTTGGAAACGCGGACGGCGGACTGCACGACCAGCGGAAATGCCGGCGAAAGCGAGCCGCCGCAGGCGCCAACGCCCGACGCGTTGCTCGGCGCGCTCAGCGCCCATGTGAAGGCGCAGCGGCTGCGGGTGCTGGAGCTGGAGCTTGCGCTTGCCGACGCTGAAGCGCGGATCCTGTCGCAAGCGCAGCTGCTCTGCGGCACGAATGCCGACGGCGAGGGCGGCCTCTTCAGCCGCCGACCGGTGCGCGAGATCGTCGAGGAGGTGCTCATTGCCTATCCCGGCATCGGCTGGGCCGATGTGATCGGGGTTCGCCGGGAGCGCCGGCTGGTGGAGCCGCGCCACCGCTGCATGGCGGCGGTTTATGACGAGCGGGAGGACCTTTCGCTTCCGGCGCTCGGCCGCATCTTCCGGCGCGACCACACCTCGGTGCTGCACGCGGTCAACAAGGGCAGGGCGAAGCGATGAGCCGCTCTCTGAGCGGTCGGCCTGACGGATCGTGGCCCGGTCCACGGGCGATCGCGATCGGCGGCGACGGGACGGGGTGGCTTGGGCGGCGGACTATCGCCAGCTTCGGCTGGTGGGTCGCCGGCTATCGCCGGTGGCGGGCTGCAGTCTCTGCTCGCCGTCGCCATCGGGCGGGTGTGGCGGTGCCAGGCCCGGTGCACGATGGACGCACTGACGAACACGTATTTTCGAGGCGAGCACCCGCATTGCCGCGGCCAAGCGGGCAGGTAAGGCGGGCCGGCCGCGCAAGGCCGATGTGGCGCGCTATCCCGGCGGGCAGATCAAGCATGGCGAAACCGAAAGAGAGGTGCGCTCGGTCGCCATCGCCGCACAGCAAAGTCACCACTTTTCAGGAGCGAAGGGCGTCGATGTCGGCAGTCCCTTTGCCGGCTACACACTCGGCCGGATGTTTCTCGACGGCAAGCTGACCGCACACGAACGCGCGGCTGGCGACGAGTATGCCCGGCAGATGGCGCGCTATTACAGCCTGACCGGCATTCCCTTCCCAAGCGTGCGGGCGCAGTCGCTGTTCAGCGTCAAGGGTTTCGAAGGCGAGACGACCGAGCGCACCCGGGCCGCAATGGCTGCGACCAACCGGATGATGGAGCTCGAGGGCGTGCTTCTGAAGCTGCCGGAAGGGCCGCGGGTGAAGACCACGGTCTTCAACGTCTGCGTCATGGACTACGAGGTGCTGCGCACCATGCCGGAACCGCAACTGGCCTGGCTGAAGCGCGGCCTGACCGAACTGCACTGGCATCTCGGGCTTTCCAGGGAGAGGGAGGCGGTTTGAGTGGCGCGCGCCTGTTGCCGAGGGAGCGGTCTCAGGCAGGCCCCCTAGGCTCCGGGCAATTGCTGATAATGCCTGGGAGTGACCCCGTTGACCTTATCCTCGTCCCTGTGGCCGGGATCCAGCGACCTTTGCGCGTCTGATAAGGCGCGCTGGGCTGTAGGGTGAGGCGGAATCGCGCCGCGATGGCCTTGGTGCAACCATGATCCATGGCGACGCTTCGGCTTGCGTCATCAACGTCTGCTTGTACCTAAAAGCAGACGTTGATATTGTTTGGTGCCGAATGGCGATCGGCCTGACTGCGAACATGGCCTTGCAAGTGCATGGACGAGCGGTGGCTCGCGCCTCGGCCCATCGCAATGGATGCTGCAACTTTCTCTCGTGTGCCACGACCCATCCCTTCCTCAAGGTTGGAGAATCGCCGTGTGTATCAATTCTTTCGAATCGCAGGAGTTGATGAAAGCCACGTTTGTGACGCGTGCCTTGTCCCACGCCGTAGCCGTGTACGCTTGTGTCCGCACAGCTTTCATGGTGCTGCTGTCCCGCAGGCGGTGGATTGCGGCAGTTCTCGTGCTCGGAGCCTGCCCGGCTGCGTGGGCGGATGATGTGCTTTTCGAGAACGTCCGCATTTTCGATGGAAAAGGAGCGACCTCGCTTTCGGCTCCGTCGAATGTACTGGTCAAAGGCAATGTGATCACTCGGATCTCGACAAGCCCTGTCGAAGCGGAGGGTGCCCAGCGCATTGCCGGGAACGGCCGAACGCTGATGCCGGGTCTTATCGATGCGCATTGGCACGCAATGCTGGCCCGGTCCACTCCTGCAGAATCGTTCGGCGACGTCGGCTTCAACAATCTTGTGGCCGGCGACGAGGCGACGGACACACTGATGCGTGGCTTCACCACCGTCCGCGATGTTGGAGGGCCGGTGTTCGGTCTGAAGCGCGCGATAGACGCCGGTATTGTCGAGGGCCCGCGCATCTACCCCTCCGGCGCCATGATCACCGTGACCAGCGGGCATGGAGACTTCCGCCAGATGACCGACCTGCCGCGGGTGATCGGCGGCCCGCTCACCCGCATGGAGCAGATCGGCGGGAGCATCGTCGTCGACAGCCCCGACGAGGTGCGCATGCGGGTCCGTGAGCAACTGATGCAGGGCGCGGCGCTGGTCAAGATGACGGCAGGTGGCGGCGTGTCGTCACCCCACAGCCCGCTGGATGTAACTACCTTTACCGAGGCTGAGCTGCGGGCCGCGGTCGAAATAGCCGACAATTGGGGCACCTACGTTGCGGCACACGCCTTCACGTCGCATGCGATCAAGACAGCGATTGCCGCCGGCGTGAAGTGCATCGAACACGGCTTCCTCATGGATGAGGAAACCGCCAAGCTGATTGCCGACAAGGGCATCTGGCTAAGCCTGCAACCGCTTCCCGAGTTGTTGCGGCAAGGCTTTCCTGAGGGATCGGTCGAGCGGGCCAAGGCAGATGAGGTGTGGCCCGGCATCGGCAGAACCTACGAGCTGGCGAAGAAGTACAAGATCAAGACGGCGTGGGGCACCGATGTCTTGTTCTCCCGCGCATTGGCGCAGCAGCAGGGGGCGATCCTCGCCTCCCTCGTTCGCTGGTACACGCCTGCCGAAGCGCTCTCCATGGCGACTGGGACTAATGCGGAGTTGCTGGCGCTATCCGGCCCGCGCAATCCCTATCCGGGAAAGCTCGGCGTGATCGAGGAGGGCGCGCGTGCCGATCTCCTGCTCGTCGACGGCGACCCGTTGGGCAACATCGACCTGGTGGCCGATCCCGCCAACAACTTCAAGATCATCATGAAGGACGGCATCATCTACAAGAACACGTTGGTGAAATAAGGAACAACTAAAACGGCTTGTTGCCTGGCACACGATTGTGAGAAACGGTACAGCAGGCTGACGGCGCAGGCCCGAGCGGCGGCGGATTTGCCGTCAGATGATAGCCAGGCACAGGCGGCAAAGACGTACCCGGGAAGATGGCGTGCTCAATGCTGGTGTCGACAGCCGGGATTCGTTAGAACCCCAGCTCTCCGCAATGCATTGCCGGTCTAAGACGCTCTCAATTGCCGCCGATGCGTTCGCGCAGGCGGTCGTCGCGCTCGGCGATCTCCGGGGTGATCAGGTCGCCGAAATCGGCGGCCTCGAAGACTGGGCGGATTTCGATTTCGCTCGGGCCCGGCATCGGGTTGGGGCAGCGCTTCACCCAGGCGATCGCCTCGTCCATGTCCTTGACCTGCCAGATCCAGAAGCCGGCGACCAGCTCCTTGGTCTCGGTGAAGGGGCCGTCGATGACGAGGCGGCTTGCGCCGTCGAAGGCGACGCGCTTGCCCCTGGACGAGGGATGCAGGCCTTCGCCCGCCTGCATGATGCCGGCGTTGACCAGTTCTTCGTTGAACTTGCCCATGGCATCGAGCAACTCGGTCGAAGGCATCTTGCCCGCTTCGCTATCCTCGGTCGCCTTCACCATAACTATCACGCGCATGGTCTTTTCTCCTTTGATCGACGAAGCCACAACGACCTCTCTGCCTGAATGACGATCGGCCGACGACGGGGCCGACATTTCGCCGAAACTTTTTTCCGCACACCGTCGCGGCACTGCGTGAACCCCACGCAGAGAGGGAGCGCAGCGTTTCCGCAACGCCTGGCCGAGTGCTCAGGTGGTGTCGTCGACCAGCGCAGGGAAGACATCTTCGTAAAGATATGGCGATTGCCGCGGATGGCGAGATGCGCTGGCGACGAGATCGGCTGCGCTGTCGCGCTGGTTTCCGAGTGTGATGACCTGTCGTTCATATCTCTATGTTTTTAAATGATAATATGACGAAGGACGCATTCACCATGGGTTCACGTCAGGGGGACATAGCTTGCGCCTGTTCGAAACGGATAGGTATCGAGATGAAGAAGATAGGCATTGTGATCCTTGCGGCGGTGACGGCTCTGACGAGCTACACGCCTGCGAATGCCATGCCGGTTGCAGCCGTTCAGCTGACGCAGCAGAGTGACATGGACAGGGTACAGAATCGCGAATGGGGCGGCGACAGACATCGTCCGCGGCCGGGTTGGAACCATGGCGGATATCGGCCGCGCCCAGGTTGGCACGGCGGCTACCGTCCGCGTCCGCACTGGGATGGCGGCTACCGCCCGCGGCCGGGCTGGCATGGCGGCGGATACCGCTATGGCTGGTACAATGGTCACCGCGGCTACCGCGGCTATCGCGACGGCTATCGTCGCCACAATGACGGCTGGTGGTATCCGCTGGCAGCCTTCGGCGCCGGCGCCATCATCGGCGGTGCGATCGCTGCTCCGCCACGCCGCGTCGAGTCCGGTGTGAACCAGCGTCATGCCAGCTGGTGCTATGACCGCTACCGCTCCTACCGCGCCTGGGACAACTCGTTCCAGCCCTATGGCGGACCGCGGCAGCAGTGCTACTCGCCGTATTATTGAGCTGAAAGAGAACCCGCCGATCGGCTGCGATCGGCGGGTTTCCTCGGGACCTGCCAGACGCTTCGTTCGGTCGCGGCGCGCGCTTTTACTTGAGCTGCCAGGCCGAACCGAGCCCCACAGACGATGGACGCGCCTCCTCGCTGGATTGCCGGTGACCTACTGCATGTTTCCTTAAATCCTATTCGATTTAAGGATAAAAACATGCAGTAACTCAAAGTGTTACAGCGACCTTTGCGCGTCTGATAATACGCGCGGCGCTGTAGAGTGCATGGTGTCCCCGATGACCCCTGATGGAAGCGCGTGAGACATGGCCGATTTTGCCGTTCATATTGACGAGATCCGGGCACTCGAGGAGGCGCTTCATCGTCCGGAGCTGCGTCGCTCAAGAGCGGCCGTCGAGGTGCTGCTGGCCGAGGGCTTTGTCGAGTTCGGAGCGTCCGGGACGAAATATCACCGCGCGGAAATGATCGACCTTCTCTCAGAGGAAGACGACGACCCAGCGGGTGATGAGCTTCGAGCGACGGACTTTTCGCTGACGCGCATTTCCGCCCGGGGCGACGACACGATGTCGACCGAAGCAGGTGCTGATGCTCGCGCACAATGCTGCCTGGTTGATGGCCGCGGCTAATTCATCCGGGCGGGCGCGGCTTTTGCGTCATGTGGACCGACGTTGCGGTCAACTCCGGTTTCAGCGTTGTTTTTGCGCATGTCGTTATCGCAAAACCGCTTCACACTTTTGCGCAAGCGCCTAGAATTTCAGCGTGGCGTCGTCGTGTTTGGGTGGCGGGTGGCTGTCTCTCTGGCGGCGCATCCCGTAGGCGAGGGCAAGCCCCAGCACGGCAGAACCGATGACGACGGCGAGTAGTGCGAAGAAATTCTCCATGACATTCTCCTCCCGGCAGCGATGATAACACAATCGGACGCGCACAACCAAATTCCTGCACATCCTCGAGAACCGGCATTGGCTGCAGGCAAAAGTCGAGCCCGAAGGGACAACGAGGGCGGGGCGTGGGTTGTTCCGAGCGGTTTGAAGATATCCGGTTTAATCGGCCGGACGCGGGCTTTGGTTGTCCGATCTGCGTTTGGAGCCGTCGGCGAAGTCGATGGGACTTTGTCAGTTTCGCGTTGAGACCGCCTGGCCGCACGTGATGGCATGGTCCGGAATGTGCGGCCTCAAAAAAAGAACGAAAATAGAACAAAGTTTGTCCGAGAGGGTTGCCATTCGCCTAGAACCGGGCTAAGGATATTACAGGATGGTCGTTTCGTAATCGAAGCGGCCTTTTTCATTTTAGCGGGGCAGGCGGCCCTTCCGGGCGACACCTCTCGTTGTACTCAACACCTCTCGTTGTACTCAACACCTCTCGTTGTACTCAACGGCGCCCAGTTTCTCTCTGTTCGTCTTCGACCCTCTCCAGCGCCTGATTTGACAGGCTTTCCGCAGGCTTTCTTTCGACGGGTCCTTCGCGCCTTTCGCGGGGATCGAGTGCTGCGCACAGGCTGGCCGATGCCGTGTTCTGTTCGGGGCCACCGTCGTCCTGATTGCGCCTGTCGATCACCTGGCGGGCGCCGTGATGACCCTTGCGCGCGGCGCTCCGCAACCAGCGAAGTGCCTCCTGCTGGTCGGGCTCGACACCGATGCCCTTGTGGTAGATCGCTGCCAGGCGGGCTTGCGATGCGGCGTCGCCCTGGCGGGCGGCTTGGCCGTTCCAGTGGTAGGACGCAGCGTAGTTTTCCTTGCGGCCATCGTTGAAATAGATTTCGCCGAGCGCCGCCTGGGCGTCGAGATTTCCTGACGTGGCGAGTTCGAGCAACCTTGGCGAGACATTTGCGGCGGAGAGCCGCGGCTTAAAAATGGTCTTCAACCTTCTGACTGCATTTTGGATCATCAGACACCCGTCTTATTCATCGCATAATTCCTCAAAGTCGGCATCGATCGAACGGATAAATTATGCTGCGATTTGAAAGTGTTATGTCTTCAACCTGCCTGTCATATCCGCTGCGAGGCGCCTTTGGCCGCCCAGCGTGCCGCGAATGCGCTGCGTGTAAATTAGTATTGGTGACAGAATACAACCTAAGGTCAAGTAGGTGAATGCAATTCCCCGTGGATATCGGGTGGCTGTTGCCTGATTGCCGATGGCCGGGCGCGTGGGTGCGTGGGCGACATTAGAGAGCTTTGCGGCGCTACTGCATGTTTCCTTAAATCGACGCGTGGCGCTGCATGGGAGCCATCATCATGAGCATCGGTAAGCCAGCCAAGGACCCGAAGACCGGGCGCTTCCTGCCGCGTGTGCCGGGGGCGGCGACACCAGTCCGGACACGCGCCCGCAAGGCGGTGCGCACCAAGCTCGGCGAGCTGTTTCTCGAAGACATGCTTGTTGCCTGGGAGAGCCGGGGGGCGGCCGCGATCCACGCGCTGATCGAAAAGAGTCCGCACGATTTTCTCAAGGCCGTGGCCTCGCTGATGCCGAAGGACGTGAATGTCAATGTCAACCAGATCGGCGAGATGACGGATGCGCATCTGCCCCCCCTTTTCCTCCGGCTGCCGATCGATGCGCTTTGGCGGTCGTACTATCGATCATATGAATATCCGCATCGCCACACTTGACCAAAGCCTCAACCAGCCGCCGCCATATTCCCCGTGCCGACCAGCGATGAAACCGGTTGTAGATGGTCCTCCTTTGGTTGAGTGATTGAATCATGGCAACGAAGAATGTTCAATGGCTTGATTGGGTTTTGACCCTAGAGCCACAAGAACAAACCACTCATCGGATCCTTCAGCGAAGAATCTAAATCAGATGTCAGCCAAAATTATTGGGTCCAGAGCCTAAACGGCGATTGAGGCCGCAAGCACTGCCAGAAGTGTCGCGAGTGCGAGAGCGGCTCCGTACTTGGCCACTGTGATGCGGCGGCGGCGTCCGCCGGTCCAATCGTAGCTCATGGTCTTGCTCCGACGACTTTCATGTCGCGACGCGGACGATCGGTGATTCTGCTTAACAAATAGGAAAGCATTGTCGACAAAACTGCGCTTGCGTTTTGGGGATGCTGTTAGTCTGGCGTCCAGAGGCCCCTATGAGGCGGAGGTAGCGTATGCCGGATGCTTCGATCGACTTGGCGCTCTATTCGGCAGCGCTGAACATCACTGCGCCACCGGCGCTTATCCGGCCCTTTCTCGACCAGTTGGCGGAGGGCCAATTCTCCGTTGATGAAATCAGGAGGCGTTGCGCGGAGAACGGCGTCCGCCTCAAGGCCCATCTGCGCAAGGGCGAACGCACCCGCAAGGACCTGCGTGCGGCCTTCGACCTGCAATCGGTGGAGCGGCGGCACTTGGATATTCTCGACATGCTGATTGCGAGCCTGGAGGCCAAGGCTGCGCGTGACGCCAGCGAGTTCGATGGGCTGCTGGATGATTTCAAGGCGAGGGTTTCAACCCTTTCCGGCTCTGTCGATGTGGGGGAAGCGGCAGAGCTCGAAGAGATCTACAGGACGATCGAGGCGCAGGTGCGGGTGGAGATCGGTGAACTCGTCGATGTCGCCCAGTTCTTGCGTGGCCTGCGCTCGAGATGCGGTGACGACCGAGGCGAGAAACGCCTACCCGACAGCGAAAGCCTCAAGACGTTGCTGGGTTCGTTGTCGCCGTCCAAGCCCCCCTCTGTCTCCTAGTGCGTTTCCGGTCTAAACGGAGTCGTAGAAACGCTCTATCTCTTTGTCTCGACGCATTTCCTGACGGAAAACCGCTTCGCACTTTTCCTGGGAAGGCTCCAAACCGGCGAGAGTCCGCATGTCCTATTCGGTCGGACGCGGCTGTTACCGGCGACCCTGCGATGCAGGCGCCGCGACAGATGTTGTCCGCGAATTGCCGCTTGTCAGTAGGGCTGCACCATGATGACACAGCTGACAAGCACGATGACCAAAGCGGTCATCTTCACGAATGCGGCATCCATCATGGCTAGATCTCCCCTTTGATCGTTTCCTTAAATCCCATTCGATTTAAGGAAACATGCAGCAATTCAAAGTGCTGCAGCAATCTTTGCGCCTCTAATAAGACGCGCGGCGCTGTAGCAACACATTACCGTTGCTTCTGGCTCCCAATCTAAACAGGACAAACGACATGAACATGAACCGACGCATCAACGCGGCGGGCCTTGCGCTCGTCAAGCAGTGGGAAGGTCTGAAGACGAAGGCCTATCGGGACGTCGCCGGTGTGTGGACCATCGGCTATGGCCATACCAGCGCCGCGGGCGCTCCGGCGGTGACGCCGGGAATGGTGATCTCCGAGGCGCAGGCAGACGATATCCTGAGGGCGGATTTGGCGACATTCGAGGAACGGGTCTTGCGTCTCGTTAAGGTGCCGCTTTCCGACAACCAGTTCGCCGTGCTTGTCTCGTTCGATTTCAACACCGGTCGCCTCGGCAAATCGACTTTGCTGAACAAACTGAATGGCGGCGACTATGACGCTGTGCCGGGCGAGCTTATGAAATGGGTCAATTGCCGGCGGCAAGCGCGTGAAGGGGTTGGTCAATCGCCGAGCTGCCGAAGCCGGGCTTTGGGCCAAGGGCGAGTTCGTGGCCTCCAACACCGTTATCGCCGCGCCGAAGCCGCCCGAAGCGGAACAAAGGAGAATATCTCCTGGCTCGCGGGCATTCTGTCCTCGCTCGGCTTTGCGTTGACCGGAAGTGGCCCGCTGCAATGGGTGTTTGCCGGCATCATTGTTGCTGCCTTCGCAATCGGCGCCTTCCTCTTCGTTCGCAAGCGGCTCGATCCGGCATGATCGCCCGGCCAAAGATCCTTTTCGGCGGGCTTGTGCTCGCTGCCGTCACCTGGGCCGTACTCGAGATCCGGGCGGACGGCGCCCGGTCCGTTCTTCATGCGATTGAAAGGCAGAATGATGACGCTGCGAACCGCGCTCGAAAGATGCGCCTTGATTACGATTCCTGTCTTCGCGCTGGCGGGCTATGGGATTTCGGCGCCGAAGACTGTGACCGGCCTTAAAAGCGTCGTCGGCGTCGACCTTGTCGGCGCGCGCGGCGCGACGCCGGCAGATCAGCGCAAGATCGACCGCACTGTCGTCGGTCTCTGCGCCGCGGCAGTCTGGTCAAAGGCGGACTGCGCAAGGCACGGAGGGCGTCAAGATGTCTCCAGCTGAAATCGATGTCAGCGTGCACCGCCAGCTCGGAGAGCTGGTCGCGGGCATGCGCGGTCTGCAGGAATCGATCCGGCGGATCGAGGAGGGCGCACAACGTGCCGAGGATAAGGCGACGAGCAGTCGGGCGGGCGTCCATCAGCGGATGGACCAGTTGGTCGATCGCGTCGGTGATCTCGAGGCTTCGGTCTCGACGCTTGGTGGTGACGTTGCAGAGATGAAGCCGGTGACCGACGACGTCAAACGCTGGAAGCTGATGGGCATCGGCGCCCTTGGTGTTACCGGCATAGCGGCGATGGCGCTTGGCGTCAGCTTTGCCGAGGCGATAAGGCGGATCATATTCGTCATTGTCGGAAAGGGGTGATGGTGTCGTTCGCAGCTGCTGCTCTGCCTTGGCCGAACAGGGGTGAGCCAAGCAACGTGACAGCGGCAAGCTGCCGCTGTCACTGATGTGCGCGTGAGAGCATGAGGCGTGAAGGGGGCCGCGGAAATGGTTCGATTGGCTCAGTCCAACCGGGCCAGCCTAATGAAGCGTCTGGACGGGATGTTCGGTGAACGTGTGGATGCCATCGCGTTCGATCGTGGCGAGGAATTCTTCGTAGGCGTCGCGGTCGGTGGGGAAGGAATCTTCCCAGACGGTGGAGTAGCCCTCCTCGTCGATCACCTCGAGCGTCCAGTCGAGATTGGAGCCCGTCGGGCGCGAGATGCGGATATGAACAACGACGTCGTCGTCGGCAAACTCGCCGGACAATTCCGAAAGCTCAAGGTCTTCTTCTGTTTGGGTCATGAGCGTTTATAACATGTCCTGAGTGAGCGAACCAATCTTGTGGCGGTTCCTGGCCTTTGCCTGCGTACGAAGGCTACGTTTGCGTAGCCGATTACTGCATGTTTCCTTAAATCCTATTCGATTTAAGGAAACATGCCGTAATTCAAAGTGCTACAGCAACCTTTGCGCGTCTGATGAGACGCGCGGCGCTGTAGGTGAGGGCGTTTGACGCCTTGATAGGCCGAAAGGCGATTGCCATACAATAGGATAGGTTTGGCCGGGGTTGCTTTGCAACCCCGGCGTCTTTTGCACGTCAAGATGGCGGCAATAGCGAAACGATCCCGGATCGCTACTGCATGTTTCCTTAAATCCTATTCGATTTAAGGAAACATGCAGTAATTCAAAGCGCGACAGCGATAGCAGGTCATGCCGGCGCCGGTCATCCTTGTTGCCTTGCAACGTCACTGCTCGGGAGCCAACGACCACGGCTCGCTTCTGCGCTCGAACCACAGAGCCCGCTCGCACAGGGCCGCCTCGTCGCGTGTGCCGGAGCGGAATTCGCCGATGATGAATTTCGCCAGGCGATTGGCACGGTAGTCACTGCGCGGCATCCTTGCTGCAAGGCAGGCCGTGTTGAGAACCCGCTGGAGCATGGCGATCTCAGCTGGATTGAATGCACAATCGAAGTGTTTGGAATGATGCTGCATTTTGACCTCCCTACTGCATATTTCCATAAATCGTTTTCGATTTAAGGATGAAAACATGCAGCAATTCAAAGTGCTACAGCGACCTTTTCCGCGTCTGATAAGACGCACGGCGCTGTAGGTGCGACTGCGGGAGCCTTCATTTCTCACTGTCGGCTTGTATCGTCGTGCACGCATGTATCAGGTGGTCAAGTTCCACCTTATAGGGGCCGTGCTTCGCGAAAATCTCGCGTGCCTCCAGCGGCGGCAGGCCGGAGGCGGCGATGAATTCCTCCAGGTCGTATCGTGTATTCCAGTTTTTGACGAACCGGCCGAACTGTCTTTTCGTATCTGACGCAAACATGATGAACCTCCCGTTCTGCAGGCTAAATTCGCGACGCGAACGGTGGTTCCACGGTGCTGAAAATTCCGTCTTCTGGGATGTGCCGGCCCTGTTTTCTCAGCTTGCATCGTTCGGGCGCCGCCGCGACGGCCTCGCGACCAGACAGTTATAGAGAAACGTCTGTGGCAGGTCAGAAATCGCCACACGCGACCCGTTGCAGTTGTGGTCCTGCGGGCAAGACAGGCGTAGAGTAAGCCATTGCACATCAATCTTGAATGCGGTCTCGGTTATCCACGGAGAGGCCGCATTTTTTTGTGGCGGCCTCAGCGCTGATGCGGACTGCGCCGGCCGGGTCTGGCAACCCAGATGTCGACGGTTTCGGTCTCTTCTGTCCTTGGCGGTACCCGGCGCCGTTCGCGCCACAGCGCGCATTCCAGCAGCGTGCGCTCGTCGCCATTGCCGATGCAAAATTCATCCATGATGAATTTGGCCAGCCGGTTGGCGCGTTCGCCGCGGCGTGGGACGCGGGCGGCAAAGCAGGTCGCGTCGAAGACCCGCTGCAGCATTTCGATGTCATCCGGACTTAATTGTCTGCCCGAGGTCTGCGGGAGATCATGCATTCGAACCTCCTTCATGGACGTCCATAGCCAGTGCCGAAGGGAGACAAGATACATCAGCCGTCTTATCGGGCAATACGGAAATATTCGCCTGCATCCCGGACGTGGTGTCGGCAGCAATTCCAAGTCCTACGGCGACCTTAGCGCGTCTAATAAGACGCGCGGCGCGGTAGACCGCGCCATCTGCGCACGATCGTTCAAGATCGATGCCCGCGCTCCATGCATGTTGGCACTTCATCGAAATGAGGAAAGACATGACGGAAAGCATCGAGACGTCCGACCGCAAGCCCATCAAATTCTCCGAGAAGCTGGAGATGATCGCGGAACTGTGGCAACCGCGCGTGATCGCCGAGATGAACGACTACCAGTTCAAACTCGTGCGCATCGAGGGCGATTTCATCTGGCACGACCACCCCGAGACGGATGAGACGTTCATCGTGCTCGATGGCATCCTGCGGATCGATTTCCGCGATGGATCTGTACAGATTGGCCCTGGCGAGATGTTCGTCGTGCCTCGAGGCGTCGAGCACAAGCCGTTTGCAGAGAGCGAGGTGCGGATGCTGCTGATAGAACCGCGTGGCGTTTTGAACACCGGTCATGCCGGCGGCGAGCGCACAGCGCAGAACGACCGCTGGATCTAGGGCAGGGCTGTCGCGCTGGCGTTTCCTTGATGCCCGCTCGCGTCGTATTCCTGTCAGGCGCCTACAGCGCCGCGCGTCTTATCAGACGCGCAAAGGTCGCTGTAGCACTTTGAATGGCTGCCTGTTTTTATCCTTAAATCAAATAGGATTTGAGGAAACATGCAGTAGTGATCACCCGCGCCTGATCGGCAATGCCGATGCTAGAAGGGGCAGGCCGGGCCGACGGCCAGGCAGGCACGGGCGAAATCGGCCCCCGGATCAGTGCAATGCTGGTGTAATGAAATCAGTAGAGTTTGCCGCCAATGCTCCAACGATGAGGATTGGCGTCATCCCATGTGTTTTCTCAGGATCGGTCTGCTGGCATGTCACCTGCTCGGGGCGTCATCCCAGATGGAACACAGCCGCCTCGAAGCGAGCGGCGACGATCGCTTTGCACTCGAGCGACAGTTCGTTCAGTATCGCCCGGATCCCTGCCGCGACGGGCGTTTCAGTGACGGCCGGCCGCGCAGCTGCGCGGAGCTTCGCCGCTGGCTTGACGACGGCGGCGACCCCGGCTGGCGAAAGCACCGGGAGGGATTGAGTTGGGCCGAGCGTCGCCGGCGGATCTGCACCGACGGACGTTTCAGCGATGGCCATGCGCATACCTGCGACGAGCTGATGGAGCGATACCATCCGCAGGACGAGGATTAGAACATTTCCTGAGATAACCCCCTGCCGTATTGCATCCCTCCGATTTTCTGAAAAGTGGTCGAAAAATAATGGTCTTTCATCAAGCTAGCTCTTCATCGCCGCTACGATACTTGGTCTCCATCCTGTTGTGGCCGGCGCTTTATTTCGGCGGACTGGCCGCAGCCGGATTGGCTTTTGCCACATCCTCGCCGGTGCCCTGGTTCAACGTCGTCTACCTCTCGGTGGTGGCGATCATCGCGCTGTTCGAGCGCATCATGCCCTATGAGCCGACCTGGCTTGCTCCGGATGGCGAGACGCTCAACAATCTCGGCCATACGATGTTGACGAAGGGGATCGTGCAGATCGCGGCGGCGTTCGGTGCATCCTTTCCATTACTGGTCGCCATTTTCGCGCAGCCGTTCTTCGGGTCGCAGCCGCATATCTGGCCGGCACATTGGTCGATGTTCGCCCAGGTCGTGCTCGGGCTGGTCGTTGCCGAGTTCGGGCTCTATGCCGCTCACCGCCTGGCGCATGAGCGGCTTGGGCTCTGGCGCTTCCACGCGCTGCATCACAGTGTCACGCGGCTTTGGGTGCTGAACACCGGCCGCTTTCACGTCGTCGATTCCCTGCTGAAGGTGGGCCTCAGCCAGCTGCCGCTCTATCTGCTCGGGGCGCCGCTGCAGGTCTTCCTCTGGATCGGTGCCGTCACCGCCTTTACCGGCCTTCTGACCCATTGCAATGTCCAGATGCGCACCGGCCCGCTTGACTGGGTCTTCTCGACGCCACGGCTTCACCGCTGGCACCATTCGAAGGACATGGCCGAGGGCAACAGCAACTACGGCGAAAACATCGTGCTTTGGGACCAGCTGTTCGGCACCTACTTCAATCCCGACCGGCCATCCTCCACCGACATCGGCATCACCGGCAAGGTGTCGCGCAGCTTTGTCGGCCAGCTGGTGCAGCCTTTTTCAAAGAGCGGCGCGCGCCAGATCTTGGGGCGAAAGCCGAGCGGCGATTAACGGCGCCCGGAAAACGTGTTGGCGAAACATGCCGGCGTCGACGCCGTGCAGATCAGGCGGGCGCGGCGGCTGCAAGTCCTGCCATGGCCGGCCGTCGCGTGCCGTCCGACACCGAGAAGCGCAACCGGTACTCCCGCGGCGACAGGCCGAGGATCTTGCGGAAGATCTTGCGGTAGGCGTTGGTGTCGTCGTAGCCGCTCTGCCAGGCAACCTGCTCGATCGACAGGTGCGAGCGCTCGAGCAGGTCGCGTGATTTGGCGATCCTCAACCGCTGGCAATATTCCGTCGGGTTGAAGCCGGTCGCCTTCTGGAAGCGCCGGAGAAAAGTGCGGTCGCCGAGCCCGGCGCGCTCAGCCATCATCTGCAGCGTCACGCCCTTGGTGTTGGCGCCGTGCAGCCAGTGCTGGATTTTCAGGATCGTGCTGTCGCCGTGGTCGAGCTTGGGCGCAAAGACGCTGTAGTAGCTCTGTTCGCGGGCACCGGGATCGATGATCATGAAGCGGGCGGTTGCCAGCATCACATTGGTTCCAAGGAACCGGTCGACGAGTTTCAGCCCCAGATCGATCCAGGCCATCATGCCACCGGCAGTGATGATATCGCCTTCGTCGATCAATAGCTTGTCGGTATCGACACGGACATCGCGGTAGCGATCGGCGATCAGGTCCTGGTGCGACCAATGGGTGGTGATCGTGCGACCTGCGGCGAGCCCGGATTCCGCCAGCAGATAGGCGCCGCCGCAGACCGAGCAGACAGTGGTGCCACCGGCATGCTGCTCGCGCACGAAGGCGGGCAGCTGGCCCATGCGCCCGCCTACGGGCAGCTCCGCCAGCGTCGGCGGCAGGATCAGCGCGACGAGACCCGAGGAGGGGCCGGGGTGGGTGTCGAGCGTCTTTTCGACCGAGCCATCCTCCTGAAGCTGCCAGTGGCTGACGCGGATGCGAGGTGCGCGTGCGCCGCCCTGTTCTGTCGCCTGCATGCCGGCCACCTGGAACATGTCGGTCAGCCCATGGACCGCCGACTTCAGCGCGCGCGGATAAACGACGATGCCGATCTCCGCCGGTTCGCTTTCGAGTGGTTTTGTCACTTCTGCCCCCATCGTTGTCAGCTTTGCCGGTCGAGAGGGTAGGCCGGTCATTCTATCAATTCAACCAGCGCTCCGGAACGGAGATCGCCGGTCAACCGAGATGGAAGAGGGCAGGACAATGATTGAAGCAGAAGCAGTTTCCACAGCAGTCTCCACTGGCCTTTCGCGCCGCACAGTTCTTTCGGCTGCCTTTGGCGCCGCGGCCACAGCCGCCGCCGTTCCAGCCGTCATTCGCCCGGCGAAAGCCGAAACCGCATCAAGCACCACATCCGACACATTGGGAGTAACGACCATGGGCAGCCGCATCATCACCCGCGATGGCGTCGAGATCTACTGCAAGGACTGGGGCTCAAAGGAGAGCCCGGTGGTCGTGCTCAGCCACGGCTGGCCATTGTCATCGGACAGCTGGGAGGCGCAGGCCTTCCACCTCGCCAGTAACGGCTTCCGCGTCATCACCCATGACCGGCGCGGCCATGGCCGCTCCTCTCAGCCCTGGGACGGCAACGACATGGATCACTATGCCGACGATCTTGCCGACCTGATCAATGCGCTTGATCTGAAGGACATATTCCTCGCCGGGTTCTCCACCGGCGGTGGCGAAATCACCCGCTATATCGGCCGTCACGGAACAAGCCGTATCGCCAAGGCCGGATTGATCTCGGCGGTGCCGCCGCTGATGGTCAAGACCGACAGCAATCCCGGAGGGCTGCCGAAGGAGGTGTTCGACGGGTTGCAGGCGGCAAGCCTGAAGGATCGCTCCAAGCTCTATCGCGATATCGCCTCGGGTCCGTTCTTCGGCTTCAACCGGCCGGGTGCCGTGGCTTCGCAGGGCATGATCGACAGCTTCTGGCTGCAGGGCATGATGGGCGGGCACAAGAACACCTATGACTCGATCGTCGCCTTCTCGCAGACCGACTTTACCGAGGACCTGAAGAAGTTCGACGTGCCGACGCTGATCATCCATGGCGACGACGACCAGATCGTGCCGATCGATGCGGCCGCCCGCGCTTCGAAGCAGCTGGTGCCGAGCGCCACCCTGAAGGTTTATCCCGGCGCGCCGCACGGCATCACCGACACCCACAAGGACCAGCTCAACGCTGACCTGCTCGAATTTGCACGGTCTTGACCCTCGGCCCCCGGCCGGTGCCGCGGAAACGCGCTGCCGGCCGGTTGCTCTCGCTCAAAACAGAAGGAACCGATCCATGACCTGCACAGACGACAAAACCTCCGGCCTCAACCGCCGTTCCTTTCTCGCCGGCTCCGTAGCGGGCGCTGTATTGCCGCTGCTGCCGAAGGGCGTTTACGCCGCAGACACCCACCGCTTCACCCATGGGGCTTTCGATATCGCCGTCGTCAGCGACGGCTTCCTGACGCTGCCGGTCAGCATCGTGCTACCGGATGCGGCGCCGGAGGAGCGCGACGGAATCATGCGCCGGCTCGGCGGCACGCCTGAGGGCGCACCCTTCCACACCAACATCCCGTTCATCCGCACCGGCAGGGACCTGATCGTCGTCGACAACGGATCGGGCGGCAATTTCCAGGCGAGTGCCGGCAAGCTTGCGGCCAATCTGGCGACTGCAGGTATTAATCCGGCGGATGTGACCAAGGTGGTCTTTACCCATGCCCACCCGGATCATGCCGGCGGCACGGTCGGGGCAGACGGCAAGCTCACCTTTCCGAATGCGCAATATTTCGTCTCGGAGCGCGAATGGGCATTCTGGACGAACCCCGACTACGAGAAGGTCATGCCGAAGGCGCTGCACGGCTTTGCCCGCGGTGCGCAGCGCGATCTTTTCGCGGTCAAGGAGCGCCTGACGCTGGTCAAGCCGGGCGACGAGATCGTGACCGGCATGCAGGTGCTCGACACGCGCGGCCACACGCCGGGCCATATCTCGCTGGAACTTGCCGGCGACAACGGGCTCGTCATCTCAGGCGATGCGGCAACCAGCAATATTGTCTTCTTCGAGCACCCGGACTGGCACTTCGGTTTAGATACCGATCCGGAGCAGGCGCTGAAAACCCGCAAGACGCTGATCGACCGGGCAGCAACGGAAAAGCTGACGCTGCTCGGCTACCACTGGGGCTATCCCGGCATCGGGCGGGCCGAACGGAACGGTGCCGCGTATCGCTTCGTCGCGGGCGCGTAGGGGGCGAGGCCGCTGTCGCCACCAGGCGCAATGGCCAACGTTGGATCAGGGGTTCTTGCCATGGCAATGCCTAAACCGTCCTCATCTCTGTGCTTGTCACAGAGATCTCGCGCAGTTCCGTAGGAACTGCGGGACCAGCCCAAGTCTTTGGGCTGAAGGGTCTTTTGACTCGACAGACGTCGGGTCGCTGGATTCCGGCACAAGGCCGGAATGAGGGACTGGGGATGTTCCTACGCTCAAAGCAGGCCTGTCAGCTGCCAGGCCAGGGCGGCGCCTTGTTGTGGCGCCGCCTCTCTTGGCTCAAAGCTGAAGCTCGCTGTCCTTGATGTCGCTGATCGGCGACAGCATTTCCAGCTTTAGCGGGCGGGCCTCGCGCTTCTCAGTGGCGATGCGCGGCCAATCGGGATTGGCGAGCGCGCCGCGACCGAGCGCGATCATATCGGCGCCGGCCTGCAGCACCTGCTCGGCGCGGGCGATATCGTGCAGACCGCCATTGGCAATGACGAACAGATCGGGCGCATGCTGGCGGGCAAGGGAGACCAGCGATCTGCCGCCGGAAGCAAAGGCCGGTTGCCAGGCTTCGAACTCAGTCACGTGTACGAAGTCGGCGGGACTGGTGGCCAGCGCCTTGAAAACGATGGCAGCACCTTCTTCGCCCTCCGCCCATTTATGTAAGGGGTCGTTGACCTTGCCCTGGGACAGGCGGATGCCGACGGGCACCTTATCGCCGACGGCGCTGCGAACCGCGTCCAGCACTGCGAGGCTCAGGCCCAACCGCTTGCCGATGTCGCCGCCCCAGCGATCCTGCCGCCGGTTGGTGTAATCGGTGAAGAACTGGTCGAGCAGATAGCCGTTGGCGCCATGGATCTCGATGCCGTCGAAACCGGCGACATCGATGGAAAGCCTGGCGGCTTGCGCAAAGCCTGATATCGCTTCGGCAATCTCCGTCCCATCCATCTCCCGCGGCTCGGCATAGAGACCCTCACCGTGGTAGGAGACCATCTGTTTGCCTCTCGGCTGCAGTGCCGAGGGTCCGACTGTGTCGCTGCGGAAGCGATTGCCCTGGGCGAGCGCACCGCCATGCATAAGCTGGGCAAAGATGCGGCCGCCCGCGGCGTGCACCGCATCGACGACCGCCTTCCAGCCTTCCGCCTGTTTCCGGTCGGCAAGTCCCGGTTGGTCCCTATAGGTTTGCGCATAGGCCTTGTCGGGATAGATGCCTTCAGTTGTCAGGAGGCTGAAGCCGCCCTTTGCGAAGCGCCGGTAGTAGTGCGCCATCCTTTCGGTCGGTACGCCCTCGGCAGTGGCGCTGATGCGGGTCATCGGCGCGACGGAAAGCCGGTTGCCGAAGGCCAGCCCTTTGAGCGTCGTTCCGGTCAGGATCGGCGAGGCGACCGTGCTGTGCGCGTTCATCTCAACGATCCTCGGTCAGCGCAATCGCCTCGATCTCGATCATCGCCTTCGGCGAATAGAGCGAGGAGACCTCGATGATGCTGTCGGCGGGATAGGGTGCCGAGAACCATTTGCGGCGCAGCTCGACGATCTTCCCGAAGTTTTCCATCGAGCGCAGGAAGATCGTTACCTTCACGACCTTGGAAAGGCTGGAGCCGGCAGCAGTCAGGACGCGGTCGAGATTGCGGAAGGCCTGCTCGGCCTGACGGTCGAAATCGTTCTCACCGACGATTTCGCCATCGTCGCCGATTGCGGCCTGGCCGGAGACGAAGACGAAACCGTTGGCCTTGATCGCCTGCGAAAGCAGGAATGGCGCGTAAGGATCGGGCTTGGTGATGACCTGTTCGAGAAACACGGGGAATCCCTCTATGCTTGAGTTCAACTCAGCTTGGCGGCGTTGCCTTGGCTGCTGAACTCAATATGATGAGGCTTCGCCCGGCTGACAAAAGACCATTTTTCAGCCGACAGATGAATTCAAGTCATTTGTTGCCGTCATGAGAAAATTGCCGCCGCTCGGCGCATTGCGGGTTTTCGAAGCGGCCGCCCGCCGCTTGAGCTTCAAGCAGGCGGCCGACGAGCTGAACGTGTCGGCGACGGCCGTCAGCCATCAGATCCGCCAGCTTGAAGATCTGCTGGAGCTGAAGCTGTTCGAGCGCGGCACGCGCCAGGTGCGGCTGACGCCGGCTGGGCAGACGCTGTTTCCGGTGCTACGCGATGGGCTCGACCGCTTCGAGCAGGCGATCGGCGAACTGCGCCGCAGCCGTGACACCAAGGTGGCGCGGCTCACCTCAACCGTCGCCTTCGTCGCCAAGCGGCTGGCACCGCTCGCCGGCAGCTTTCGCGACGCTCATCCGGACTGGAACCTGCGCCTCGACGCCTCGAACAGGACGGTGGATCTGGATGCCGATGCCGACGCGGCCATCCGCTATGGCGACGGGCAGTATCCCGGCCTGCTTTCCGAGCCGCTTTTCGCCGATCGTTTCGCGCCGGTCTGTGCGCCGCGGTTGGCGCCGATGTCCCTCGATGCGCTGCGAGAGGCGACACTCATTCACTTCGATTGGGGGCCGGCGCGGCGCGACGACGAGCGGGCGCCGGTCTGGCGGCAATGGCTGAGGCACGCAGGCGTCACCGATATCGACCCGGCTGGCGGCCTCTCCTTCACCGACGAGATCCATGCGGTGCAATCGGTCGTGGCCGGGCAGGGCATCGGTCTCTTGAGCCTGACCCTGGTTGCCGAGGAACTTGCCTCCGGCATACTCGTCCAGCCGTTTGCACTGTCGCTCGAAAGCTACCGCTACGATCTGGTCTATAGTCCGCGGGCTGCCGAGCGGCCGGCAACGCAGGTGCTGAGGGATTGGGTACTGCAGCAGTTCAACGGCGGAAGCCAGTAAGAGGCGAGGCAGCCGATCGCCTCGGCAAGCTCAATTGCCGCAAGGTAGGCCCCGCAATCAGTCGAAGTCACCGAAGACGTCGAGGCTCCTCCAGCGGCGGCTGACGAGGCGCAGCGAGCGATCCGGTTCGATCACGTAGGTCTCAAAGACCTGACGGCCGAATTGGTCGAAGAACTGGTGCGGCACGATACTGCCGACCGGCGCCTTCTTCAACTTGGTGCGAGGCTGGCCGCCATAGGTGATGCTGCCGGGGATCGGCTGAAGGTTCGGCGAGTAGCCGTAGGTCTGAACACCAGTGGTGCAACCACTGAGAAGGAGGACGACGGAAAGGGCGGCAAGAGCATGTTTCATATCGATGGTCCTCGACTATGCAGAAGGCGGATCGGAGTTCTGCCCGACGCCATGCGCAACTTCCAGGGCGTTACGACTTACTTTGGCGCCTGCGGGCGATAATCCAGCACCTTTCTCTAAAGTGTAGCGCTTCAACGGAAATTTCCAAGTTTCCGTGCGGCGATTGCCGATGGCGACAGGACCCTCGGTGGCCGCGTGTCTCATTAGACGCGCAAAGCTCGCTGTAGCACTTTGAATTGCTGCATGTTTCTACGCTTCTTCGCGGGTGAGGCCGTCGCGCAGCATCTGGACCTTTTCGTTGAGATCGATCATCTCGGGCACGGTAAATCCGGAACGACGCAGCAGCGTGTCGGTGAGGCATGCGGTCTTGGGGTGAAGCTCCTTGCCCTTCTCTGTCAGGAAAACCTCGACCAGCCGTTCGTCGACGGTGCTTCTGCGTCTTGAAAGGAAACCGGCCGCCTCGAGCCGCTTGACTGCCGGGGTGATGGTGCTCGGTTCCAGGCCGAGCCGATCGGCAATCGCCGATATGCTCAAGCCGTCCTGTTCCCACAGTGTACTGACGGCCAGATACTGCGTGTAGGTGACGCCGAGCGCGTCCAGCATCGGCTTGTAGGCGCGATTGATGGCGATCGCTGCCGAGTAGATCGAGAAGCAGAGCTGGCTGTCGAGCGGAAGCGGTGCGGGTTCGGTCATGGTCGTCTCCAATATTTAAGTCCGTGGCTTTTCATGAGCTTAGCACGAAAACCATTATTGCGATAATAAAATGCTGGACAGGTGATCGCGTAAGGCATATCTAATGATTACCGCGATAACAACTATCGCGCTAACAAATTAAGGAGTTGCGCAAATGTTGAAGACATCTCTGCTTGCCGCCGCCGCCTCGCTCACCCTGGCCGCCACCGGCACCACCGCGTTTGCCGCTGATGCAGGCGCAAAGAACGTCGTTCTCGTCCATGGCGGTTTCGTCGATGGCGCCGGCTGAAAGGGTGTCTACGACATCCTGAAGAAGGACGGCTACACCGTCAGCATCGTCCAGAACCCGACGACCTCGCTTGCCGCCGACGTCGCTGCCACAAGGCAGGCGATCGACAAGGCTGATGGATCGGTGGTGCTGGTCGGGCATTCCTATGGCGGCGTCGTCATCAGCGAAGCCGGCACCCATGAGAAGGTGCAGTCGGTCGTCTACATCGCCGCGTTCGCCCCGGATAAGGGCGAGTCGGTCTCGTCCTTGATTGCCAACCCGCCGGCCGGCGCGCCGGTGCCGCCAATCCTGCCGCCGGTCGATGGCTTCCTGTTCCTCGACAAGGCAAAGTTCGCCGCATCGTTTGCTGCTGACGTCGATGCCGAGACGGCCGCCTTCATGGCAGACTCCCAGGTTCCGTGGGGCGTCGAAGCGCTGGCCGGCGCCGTCACCGAGCCTGCTTGGAAGACCAAGCCGAGCTACTATCTGGTTGCGGGTGAAGATCGCATGATCCCGCCGGCTGCCCAGCAGATGATGGCCAAACGCGCCGGCTCAACCGTCGTCGAAGTGCCCGGCAGCCACGCCGTCTATGTCTCCAATCCGAAGGCGGTCGCCGATCTCATCGAGAAGGCGGCGGAAACCGCCAACTGATCGTCGGCGACGAACGACACAGCAACAATCGACCAACACAGGGCCGGGAGAGGGATCTCCCGGCTCTAAAGCGCGTCGCGATCTCCAGGATTCGCTTGCTGCCCTTTAAGCTCTTGTTTTTGCGCATGTCGTCATCACAAAGCCGCTGCGCACTTTTGCACGACATGCTCTAGATTGCCGACATACCCCAGAGAATCCTGTCTAACGGGAGGCTCACCCAGTTCTCCCTCATTCCGGCCCTGTGCCGGAATCCAGCGAGCTGACGTCTGTCAGGTCGAAAGACCTTTCAGCCCAAGGACTTGGGCTGACTGGATTCCTGTGACGGGCACAGGAATGAGGGTGCTTTGAGCGCCGTGAAGGCGCCCGAATGTCGAACAGGTCATATGGATGACTTTGTCATCAGTCTGAGGGGCGGGAGAGGGATCTCCCGGCCGTGTTTGCTGGGCAGGACCTTCCGTCTTCCGAACGGCCCGGCGGCAACATGCAGCTTGCCCACAGCTTCGCCGTTGATGGCCACGCTGGCCCATTGGTACAAGCCTTCCACCGTCAGCTGTGGGAAGAGGGCAGGTTGCGAGTTCGCCGCGCCAACCCGATGCGTTTCGCGCTCATACCCAGATTTGTCGCTGCGGCGAATTCCGATTTGGCGAAACATGCGGTAGTCCTTGGGTGAACTTCCCGTCGGATTGTGCGTCAGGCCCCAAGCGCCTGTCGCGCGCTCTGCTGTCGCCCAGTCCTTCTGCCGAACCCAGGTATTGCATGACCGCCGAACAGTCCCTCGCGTTTATAGTCATCGGCGCCATGATGGCATTCTTCATCTGGGGGCGGTTTCGATATGACGTGATTGCCTGTTCCGCCCTGATGCTTTCGGTCGCCGTTGGCATCGTGCCTTTCGATCACGCCTTTGATGGTTTCAGCGACGATATCGTCATCATCGTCGGTAGCGCCCTTATCGTCAGCGCCGGGGTGGCGCGCTCCGGTGTCGTGGATGCGGCGATCCAGCGGTTTCTGCCGAACATTTCCTCGGTCCGGGCGCAGCTTGCGCTGCTGGTCATCACGGTCACGGTGCTTTCCGCCTTCATCAAGAATATCGGCGCGCTGGCGATCATGATCCCGGTGGCGTTCCAGTTTGCCCGCCGTTCCGGCGTCCAGCCCTCGGTGTTCCTGATGCCGATGGCCTTCGGCTCGCTGATCGGCGGGCTGATGACCCAGGTCGGAACCTCGCCCAATATCGTCGTTTCGCGCGTGCGCCAGGAGTTGACGGGCGAGAGCTTCACCATGTTCGATTTCACCCCCGTCGGCGCCACGCTTGCTGCCGTCGGTGTCGTCTTCCTTTTGTTTGCCTACAAGCTGGTGCCGCAGCGCACGAGCCAGCATGTCTCGGTGCAGGCGGCGATCGAGATCACAGACTATACCTCGGAGGCGGTGGTTGCCGCCGGTACGCCCATGATCGGCAAGTCGCTGAGCCAACTCGTCAAGATTGCCGACGGCGGTGCCGTCGTCACCGCGATGTTCCGGCGCGGCCTGCATGTGGCGCCATTGCCTGACGTCAAGCTCGAGGCCGACGATATCCTGCTGCTCGAAGGCGGGCCGGATGCGCTCGATCGTATCGTCTCGCAGGCCAAGCTGAAGATCTCCGGCGACCGTTCGCCGTCATCCAGCGAAAAGACCGGCGCGGAGATCGAGGCGGTCGAGGCTGTGATCGGCGGCGGCTCGCCGCTCGAAGGCATGACCGCGCAGCGCCTGGCGCTGTTCAGCAACCACAACATCAACCTGCTTGCCGTCAGCCGGCAGGGCGAGCGGCTGAAGCAGCGGCTCGGCAACATTCGCTTAAGGGCCGGCGATATCGTCGTGCTGCAGGGCGCGCGCCGTGAACTGCCGTCGTTCCTGCAGGACTTCGGCTGCCTGCCGCTGGCGCAGCGCGAGATCCTGCTTGGCACCATCCGCAAGGCGACGCTGCCGCTCCTCGTTCTTGCCGCCGCCATGGGCTCGACGGCCGTCGGCCTCGTGCCGATCCCGATCGCCTTCTTCGCCGCGGCCCTTGCCATGGTGATCTTCCGCATCATTCCGCTGCGCGACGTCTACCGGTCGGTCGACGGGCCGATTTTGGTGATGCTGGCAGCGCTGATCCCGGTCAGCGATTCGCTGCGCACGACAGGGGGCACCGACGTGATCGCCAGCTGGCTCGGCACGATTGCCGCGGGCCTGCCGCCGGCCGGGGCGCTGACGCTGATCCTGCTCGCCGCCATGGCAGTGACGCCGTTCCTCAACAATGCCGCGACCGTCCTGGTCATGGCGCCGATCGCCGCCAGTTTCGCGACCACGCTTGGCTACCGCCCCGAAGCCTTCCTGATGGCGGTTGCCATTGGCGCAGGCTGCGATTTCCTGACCCCGATCGGCCACCAGTGCAACACGCTGGTCATGGGCCCGGGCGGCTACAAGTTCAGCGACTATCCGCGCCTCGGCCTGCCGCTTTCGGTGGTGATTGTCATCGTCAGTGTGCCGGCGCTGATCGCCGTCTGGCCGCTGCGCTAATCGCCTTCCTAAAGGTAGTTGCTTCCTCTAACGGCAATCGGACCGGACCCCAGACGTCACTTCACAGCGACGACGACTTTCCCCTTGGCACGCCCCGTTTCGACATAGTCCAGCGCCTCGTTGGTCCTCTCGAACGGGAAGACCCGATCCACTACCGGTCGTATGGCACCTGTGTCGATCAGGGAGGTGATCTGACCAAGCTGCCCACCGTTGGCCGTCATGAAGTGGAAGGAGTAGCTGATCCTTCGGCGCTTCGATTTTCTCCTGATGCCGAAACTCAGCAGGCGCATGACCTGTTGAAGCAGCCAGCCAGAACCGTTCTGCCGCGCGAAGTCCGGATCGGGCGGACCGGAAATCGAAATCAGCTTCCCGCCCGGCTTCAGAACAGCAAGGGATTTCTCCAGCGTTTCCCTCCCTAGGCTGTTCAGCACGACGTCATAGCCCTGCAGCACTTTCTCGAAGTCATCCTTCTTGTAGTCGACGACGACGTCTGCGCCGAGACTTTTCACAAGAGCGATATTTGGTGTGCTCGTGGTCGTCGCCACATATGCCCCAAGATGCTTGGCAAGCTGGATCGCGATCGCGCCCACACCACCGGAGCCGGCATGGATCAGGACCTTCTGTCCCTTTTGCAAGTTGGCCCGCTCGACAAGCACCTGCCATGCTGTCAGGGCAACAAGCGGAATGGATGCGGCCTCGTTCATACTCAGATTGTTCGGCTTCATCGCTACATCGGCCTCGTCCATGGCGATGTACTCTGCAAATGTCCCGATGCGATCCTGGGCCGGGCGTGCATAGACCTCGTCACCAGGCTTAAATCGCCGGACATTGGCCCCGACCCTGACCACCACGCCCGCTACATCGTTGCCCAGCACCAGTGGAAGGCGGTAGGGAAGGATGACCTTGAACTCTCCGTCCCTGATCTTATTGTCCAAGGGGTTCACGCCGGCGGCATGAATCTCAACCATGACATCGTTCTCACGCAACTCCGGCTGTGGGCCTTCGCCGAGCCGGAGAGCGCCGCCTTTCAGATAGCGATCGATCAGGAATGATTTCATCAGACTAACTTTCGTTTCTATGGTGAGCCGGCAGCGCCAGCAGTGCGGCGGCGACAGCTCAATCGGGAAGTCTGCTGAACTTCCGAAGGTTCTTGTCGACGATGGACTCGGGCAGGAAGCGACGCATGAAACGGACTTGTCCTGCAGCTTTTCCGGCGGTGTAGCGTCGTTTGGGCGATGCCGCATTGGCGGCCCTTACGACGGCTTCGGCGACCACCTCGGGTGCATCGCCCTTCGCGACGATGTCGCGCATCAGCCTCTCCGCGTCGGCGCGAACCGTGTCGTAAACGGCAAGCGGGCGGTCCGGTCGCGTGATGTTCTCTTCGAAGGATGTGCGGGTTACGCCGGGCTCGACAAGCACGATGCGGATGCCTTGCGTTCGCACTTCGTGGTCAAGAGACTCCGAATAGCCTTCGATGGCATGTTTGGTCGATGCGTAGAGCGCATTGTAGGGGGCGGGGATCAGCCCGAGTATGGAGCTGAGGTTGACGATCCGTCCTCGATGCTGCCGTCTCATCGTGGGCAGCACCGCATTTGTCATGCGTATGATGCCGAACACGTTTACGTCGAAGACGGCTTTCGCCTGTTTCGTCGTGGATTCCTCAGCGCCGCCGAGCAGTCCGATCCCGGCATTGTTGACAAGAAGATCAATCCGTCCTGCGCGACTTAGAACCTCGTCGACGGTTGTCTGCACCGATGCGTCATCGGTTACATCGCAGATCAGCATCGTGATCCCGTCCGGGGTATCGGGCATCGGCTTTCGGCTGGTACCGAAGACACGGTAGCCATCGTGCCGCAGCGCTCGTGCTGTCACCAACCCAATGCCTGAGGAAGCGCCCGTGACCAGGGCAATGCCGCGTTCTGTCTTGCTCATCGGCTTGTGCTTTCATTTTATCATGGAATATCGCTGAACATTCAGTTACTATTAAATTAGTAGTTAGTCACTATCAAAAAGATACTAACATGAAAAATCTGTCGAGCCAGCCATGCCTGATCGCCAGGAGCCTTGCGCTTGTGGGGGATGCCTGGAGCATGCTGATCATGCGAGATGCCCATGCGGGCCTGACCCGCTTCGATGATTTCCGCAAAAGTCTTGGTATCGCGCCGACGATGCTGACGGGGCGGCTTTCAGCGCTGACGGAGGAGGGGCTGCTGGAGAAACGCCGCTATTCCGATCGTCCGCCACGAGACGAATATGTCCTGACCGAAGCTGGCCAAGACTTCCTGCCGGTTCTGTTTGCCATCGGCGCGTGGGGACGCAAGCATCGCGGCGGGGGCGAGGTAACCCGGTTCTTCGACGCCGAGACCGGAACGGAGATCGATCCCGTCACCATCGACCGGGCGACCGGCGCTCCAGTCGGGACACGTCCCATTCGTATCGCCGCACCGGAATGAGGCACCCCAGGCAGATGAAGTATCGCCTGACAACGCCTCTTGAAATCGCTTCCAGCACAGAGTTGCCGGTCCGTTGGTCGAGCAATGTCTTATGACCGTCGCCGGCAAACGCTGATGCCAGATTAATAGGTCCGGTTGACAGTCGCGATCGATCGTCCTGATGGCGTGAGAAGTGCTCTGCCAATGTGCGTCGCAGGCATCATTCGTTAGCTTGTGTTGTATTATGATATTACATAACAGATGAATATGAAAATATGCCGCATGTTGATATGCCAATGCCGCACCTTTGCGGTAAACGTCGGAAGCTGCTGGAACAATGACGGCCCGACTGCTTAGGTGGCAACGCCTTCCAGCGTCATGATCCGCGTCTTGGCGCAGCGCTCTCGGATCGCCTTGAGGCGTTGATACGCCGGCGAGTTGTACCACTCGAGCAAGGAGTGCATGTCCGGGAACTCGACAATGACGAGCCGGTGCGGCTCCCAGTCTCCCTCGAGCACCCGGGTAGCGCCACCGCGCCCCAAATATCGGCCACCATAGCGCGCCTCCGTTGCCGGCACTTCCCGTATGTATTCTTCAAAGGCCGCGGCATCGGTGACCTCGACATCCGCAATCAGATAGGCGGCCATGGCAGATCTCCTTTTCCACACAGGCGCCATCGAAGGATACGCCCGTTGGTCGGTGCGGGCGAGTTGGTCAACATATTTTTGTGTTGAATAATGTTATGTTATCACATAACAAATGCGCATGAAAAAATGCGACATGTTGATAGGCCAAGGCCGTGCTGTCGCGGCGGTTGTCACCTCCGCCGAAGTGTGCGACGAAGGCTTTGATGGTGCTGCAACCGCGACAATGCGGAAGCGGCTGAAAAGGGAACACGGAGCGGACGACCCAAATGGGGCCGAAACCGTGGCTGCCCCCGCAACTGTGAGCGGAAAGCGCATTCACACCATGTCACTGGCGATCAGCCGGGAAGACGTGGATGCGCCGCGACCCGCGAGCCAGGAGACCTGCCATCGAACCGATCAACCACAACGGACGGGGTGTTCCGATGGAAAAGAACTGGTTTTTGCGCGACGGTCATCCGTCATCATGCCGCGTTGCCACATTCTCTCCGGACCAATCCGGAGGAGAAGAGACATGGCCAATCCGGTTTCCCGACAGCACACGATAACGGTCTGCACCGATTGCCGTTTCACCGGCGGCCCATGCCGTCCGGGAGCGGATCTGATCCAGCGGCTGAACCGCAGTATTGCCGCGCTCGGCGAGCCGCTCGACCGGGATTTCTCCATTACTGGGACGGTCTGCATGGCCGCGTGTACCAGGCCTTGCACCATCGCTTTCCAGGCAACCGGCAAGGCGACCTACCTCTTTGGCGATATCTCGCCCGAGGAGGATATCGATGATCTCGTCTCGTTCGCGACCACCTATGCCGGAAGGGGCGATGGCATGACGCGGGCGGCCGAGAGGCCGCGCGGGCTCAACGGCAAGACGCTGGCGCGCATCCCGGCAGCGATGCTGGTCTCCGAAGACATCGGCTGGCATTTCCAATGATGGCGCGGGGAGGGACGAGCCGATGAGCTGCACCGCGACAGGGGCCGGGCTTCGGGTCCACGCCCTGGATTGGGGACCGCGCCCGGACCTGCGGCTGGTCCGCGAGATCGACTTTGCCATTGCGCCCGGCAGCCGGCTTGCCATTCTCGGGCCGAACGGTGCCGGCAAGACCTCGCTGCTGCGCTGCCTCTATCGCTCGGCCCAGCCGATAGCGGGCGCAATCGAGGTCGATGGCGTCGACATCTGGGCGATGACGGCGCGCGAGGCGGCAAAGATCATTGCCGTCGTGCTGCAGGAAATGCCGAGCGACTTTCCCTTCAGCGTGCGCGACGTGGTGATGATGGGCCGCATCCCCCGGCGTGAGGGCATGAGCGGCTGGACCGCGAGGGACCGCGAGACGGTTGCGCACGCGCTCGAGCATCTCGATCTCACCCACCTTGCCGGGCGGCAATTCGCGACGCTTTCGGGCGGCGAGAAGCAGCGGGTGCTGATCGCCCGGGCGCTTGCCCAGCAGCCGCGCATCATCATTCTCGACGAGCCGACAAACCATCTCGATATCCGCCACCAGCTCGAAATTCTCGAGTTGTTGCAGACGCTGCAGCTGACGATCGTCACCACGCTGCACGACATCAACCTGGCAGCCGAGTTCGCGACCGATGTGGCGATCCTGACGGAGGGACGCATGACGGCCTTCGGCCCGCCCGAAGACGTGCTCAACCCACAAGCGCTTTCCGCCGCCTTCGGCGTCACCGCCACTGCCCACAACAATGCCGTTTCGAGCGGCGCACGCTTTTCCTTTTCACTTGCTCGACAGGAACTGATTTCATGAAGACCTTCATTGCCCATTCCGCCTTTGCCCTGCTGGTTCTGGCGGCAACGCCGGCGCTCGCCTATCCCGTGACCGTCAAGAGCTGCAACCGCGAGGTGACCTTCGATTCAGCACCGAAGCGCGCCGTTTCCAACGACGTCAACCTCACTGAAATGATGCTGGCTCTGAAATTGCAGGACCGCATGGTCGGCTATACCGGCGTATCCGGCTGGAAGACGCTGGACGAAAAGCTGCGCGAAGGCGTCAAGGCGCTGCCGGAGCTTTCGGAAAAATATCCGACCAAGGAAGTGCTGCTCAATGCCGACGCCGACTTCTACTTCGCCGGCTGGAACTACGGCATGAAGGTCGGGGGCGAGGTGACGCCGGAAACGCTCGAACCCTTCAAGATCAACGTCTATGAGCTGACCGAATCCTGCATTCACGTCATGGCCAAGGGCAAGCCTGTCATGGACGACATGTTCGTCGATATCCTCAATCTCGGCCGCATCTTCGGCGTCGAGGATCGGGCGCAGGCGCTGGTCGACGGTTATCGCCGCGATCTCGACAAGATCACTGCAGACACCGGCGGCATCGAACGCCCGACCCGCGTCTTCGTCTATGATTCCGGCGAGGAGAAGCCGTTCACGTCAGGCCGGTTCGGTATCCCGACGGCAATGATCGAGGCGGCGGGCGGCGTCAACGTCATGGACGACATCGAGAAGAGCTGGACCGAGATTTCCTGGGAGCCGGTGATCGACAAGAACCCTGAGGTGGTGGTGATCGTCAACTATGGCGAGGTCACCGCCGAGCAGAAGATCGCCTTCATGAAGAGCAACCCCGCCTTCAAGAACATCGATGCCGTCAGGAATGACCGCTTCGTCGTGCTCGATTATGTCGAGGCGACACCGGGTCCACGCAACATCGATGCCATTGCGCGCCTTGCCAGGGCCTTTCACGGGCAGGCGATGTAACCGAGGCGGCCTGCGGGAGCATGCCGTTTCGCATGCTCCCGCCTTTCCATTCCAATAATTGACCAGGGACGGACTGTGAAAACCACGACCGCCATTCTCGCGGCGCTGCTGTTGCTGTGCCTGACGATCACTGCCGCCGTCTCATGGGGTTCAGCGCCCATCCCGGTCTCGACCGTCTGGTCGATCATCGCCTCGAAGCTGTCGCCCGGCAGCGTCGACGTCGTCTGGTCGGCGGGGCGCGAAAGCATTGTCTGGGACGTGCGCCTGCCGCGTGTCGTGCTTGCCGGGCTGGTTGGAGCCGGGCTGGCCTTGACCGGCGCCGTGCTGCAGGCGGTTACCCGCAATCCGCTTGCCGATCCGCATCTGCTCGGTGTGTCCTCCGGCGGCGCGCTCGGCGCGATCATCGCGCTACTGCACACCGGACTCATTCTCGGCCTTGCCACGGTGCCGCTGTTTGCCTTTGCCGGCGCGCTGGCTGCGACCGCACTTGTTGCGCTCGTGACAAGGGTGCTCGGCACCAATGCCGACCGGCTGGTGCTATCAGGCGTGGCCGTTGCCTTCACCTTGACGTCTGTCGGCAACCTGATGATTTTCCTCGGGGATCCAAGGGCGGTGCATACGGTGATTTTCTGGATGCTCGGCGGTCTCGGGCTCGCGCAATGGCCGCATCTTGTCTATCCCGCGGTGGTGCTGACAGCCTGCCTCGGCTACCTCGTGCTGAGGGCGCGCGAGATCAATGCGCTTGCCATGGGCGACGAGACGGCAACGACGCTCGGCATTCCCGTTCGCCGGTTCCGCCTCGTCCTCTTCGTCGTCACCGCACTTCTGACCGGGGTCATGGTCGCTTTTTCCGGCGCGATCGGCTTTGTCGGCCTGATGGTGCCGCATTTCGTGCGGCTGTTTGCCGGCAGCGACAATGTCCGGGTCATCCCGCTTTCGGCCTTCGTCGGGGCGCTGGTGCTGATCTGGGCGGACCTCTTTTCCCGCGTCGTCATGGCGCCCGAGGATATGCCGATCGGCGTCATCACCGGGCTTGTCGGCGGCATGGCTTTTATTGCCATTTTGAAGCGTCGCGCGTAAGCCAGCGGCATGGACACGGTGCGATTGCCGCCTATCTGATAGGTCGACCGTCCCCACGGCATGACATGAGGAGCGAATGACCCATCAAGCTGAGGCCTGCACCCCGGATGAAGTGCTGAAATTCTGGTTCGAGGAACTGTCGCTCGACCACTGGTTCAAGCCGTCGCGCGAGCTGGACGAACATTGCTTCCTGCGCTTCCAGGCGTCGCACCTCGCCCTTGCCAGGGAGATCGGCGACATCTGGCGGGCGACGCCGGAAAACCGGCTGGCGGCAATCGTGCTTCTCGATCAGTTGCCGCGCAACATGTATCGGGGGACGCCGCTTGCCTTTGCGACCGACGGCCTGGCGCTCCGGGAAGCCAAGCTCGCCGTCGGCGCCGGCGCCGACATGGCGGTCCGGCCGGAGTGGCGGGCGTTCTTCTACATGCCGTTCGAGCACTCGGAGAACCTGACGGATCAGACGATGGCGGTGAAGCTTTTCACCGAGCTCGGCGATCCCATGTATATCGATTATGCAATCCGGCACCGGGAGGTGATCGAGACCTATGGTCGCTTCCCGCACCGCAACGCCTTCGTCGGTCGGACGTCGACGGCGGCGGAACTGACCTATCTGGCGCAGCCGGGCGCAGGATTCTGACAGTTTTACGGGCTGTGAAGGCATGTTTTACCGTGTCTTTGCATCTTTCCGCCGTCTTTCGTATTCAAACCGCATTGTGACGGCTGCCGGGGCGATTCCGCATCCGGGCGAGGTCTGGGCTTCCGAGGGTTTTGAAATTGCATTTCGTGGCAAAGTTGTTCGCTGTTTCTGTCTGCCTGCTGTCGCTGGCCGGTGCCGGCACTGTCGTGGCGCAAAACGCCCAACCGGTGCAGACGACGACGCAACCCGGCGAGAAGCCCGCTCAAGCTCCGGCAGTGCCTGCCGAGGGCGGCGCGCAGCCTGCCCAGAACACACAACCGGCCGCCGACGGCAAGGCGCAGCCGGCAGCGAACGTGCAGCAGCCTGCAGCGGGTGCTGCCCAACCGGCGCAAAACGCCGCGACGCCAGCGCAGCCGACCGACGCAGCCGTTGCTGCCGAAGCCGGCCAGAGCCAGACGGCGGAGCAACTGGCTCACGCCGGCAAGGAACTGGCGCGGCTGAGGGACCTCATTGCCAAGGCCAGTGACGACGACATTGCGCTTGCCGAGCTCAAGGTGCAGGTCGATGCCGTCGCCAAGCAGATCATCTCGACCTCGATCGCCACGCGTCCGCGGCTGGACGAGATCAAGGCGCGGCTGACCGAACTCGGCGATCCACCGGGCGCGGGGCAGCCACCGGAAGCCGATATCGTCACGGCCGAGCGCAAGCGGCTGCTTGCCGAACGCGGCGAGATCAATGCGCTGACGGGGGAGGCCGAGGGCCTTTCGGTCCAGGCGACGAAACTGTCGAACGGCATCACGGCGACGCGACGCGCGCTGTTTTCCAACACGCTGTTGAAGAACACCGACGTTTCGGTCGAAATGTTCGACGAGGCGCTGTCGGCAACGGCCAATGAAACCAAGGTGCTGTCGCGCAGCACGATGAGCTGGCTGACCTTCGTCTGGAAATACAAGCGGATTCCCTTGCTGACCGCGATCTTCCTGTCGATCTGTGCCGCACTCGTCTTCCTCGTCGGCAGTAACAAGCTGTTTTCACCCTATATCCACCACGACAAGTCGGACGAGGAGCCGAGCTATTTCCGGCGTCTGTCGGTTGCCTTCTGGTCGACATTCATTCCGACCATTTCGACAGGCGCCTTTGCGCTGTCGAGCTTCTTCTTCCTGCACAGTTTCAACGTGCTGCGTTCGGATATCACGCCGATCATCGCGATTGCGCTTGCGGTCACGGTGGTCGGGTTCTTCGTGACCACGCTCGCCAATGCGGTGCTGTCGCCGTCGGACTCGCGCTGGCGCCTCGTGCGCGTGTCGGATCGCGGCGCCAAGGTGCTTTTGGTCACCATCTTCGCCATGGCGCTGGTCAACGGCCTTGACTACATGTTCGGCGGCGTCAGCGAAGCGCTCGGCTCGCCGGTCGTGCTGACGGTGGTGAAGAGCTTCACCGCCTCTGTCATCATCGGTCTGATCATCATTGCTTCGGCCTGGATCAAGCCGACGCTCAAGCACGATGAGCCTTTCGATGCGCCGGGTCGCCCGTGGCCGCGCCTGGTCTCCATCGTTCTGATCCTGACTGGCGCGTCGCTCATCATCGCCGCCGCTACCGGCTATGTCGGCCTGTCCCGCTTCATCGCCACGCAGATCATCATTACAGGCGCGATCCTGGTGATGATGTATATCGGCTTCCTCACCGGCAAGGCGGTCTCGCGCCAGGGGGCGTTCGCCGAAACGGCAGCGGGGCGCTATCTCGAGCGCCGCTTCAAACTTGAACAGGTCGGGCTCGATCAGGTGGGCCTGGTGGCAGGCCTCAGCATTTACGCGCTGGTGACCCTGTTCTTCATTCCGCTGATCCTGCTGCAATGGGGCTTCCAGGTCGCCGACATCGAATCCTGGACCTATCGCGCCATCACCGAGATCAAGATCGGCACCATCACCATCTCGCTCATGGGCATCATGGCGGGCATCCTGTTCTTCATTCTTGGTTACATCGTCACCCGCTGGGTGCAGCGCTGGATCGACGGCAACATCATGGCGCGCAGCCGGGTGGATGCGGGCGTCAGAAACTCTATCCGCACCGGCATCGGCTATATCGGCGTTGGGCTCGCGTGCCTGATCGGCCTTTCGGCTGCCGGTATCGACCTTTCCAATCTCGCGCTCGTCGCCGGTGCCCTCTCGCTCGGCGTCGGTTTCGGTCTGCAGAACATCGTTTCGAACTTCGTCTCGGGCCTCATTCTCCTGGTCGAGCGTCCGTTCAAGGTCGGCGACTGGATCGTCAGCGGCACGACGGAAGGCTTCGTCAAGCGCATCTCGGTGCGCGCCACCGAGATCGAGACCTTCCAGCACCAGTCGATCATGATGCCGAACTCGCTGCTGATCAACGCGTCGGTCGGCAACTGGACGCACCGCAACAAGCTCGGCCGTTCGGAAATCGCCGTCACCGTCACCTATGCCAGCGAGCCCCGGCGGATCATGGATCTCTTGGCCGAGATTGCCGCCGCCCATCCGATGGTGCTGAAGAACCCGTCGCCAAGCGTCGGCTTCACCTCCTTTGGCGATGACCGCATGACCTTCGAACTCCGGATCTACGTGGCCGATGTGTTGACCGGCGGCGGCGTGCGCAACGATCTGCGTGTGGCCATCTACGAGCGCTTCCGCGACGAGGGCATCGGTGCACCGTTCCCCTTGAAGATCGAGGACGTGCCGATCGAAGATCAGACCGGCATCGAGAGCCACGAGCCGGAAACCGTCGGCGAGCCAAAGGGCGCAACGTCGGCCGAGGCGAGGGCCACAGCCTCGAAAAAGGAAACCGCTTCCGCGGCGCCGCTTGACGAGGAAAATGAAGAGGAAGGCGGCAAGCGCCGCGCTTCCAGCCGCCGCTCAAACCCCAACCGCTGATAAACGGAGCGTTCAGCCGCTATTCAGCCTGCCCGCGATAAAAAGCATGCAATTCTTCTTTTGACGGTCTAGGCTGTCATGGGCTGAAGAGGTGGCCGGAGCCACCGTCGCTTATCCGACGGGGCGGACGGCTGTGCAAAAGGGCGGCGCCGCGGGCGTCGATGGGCGATGAAGACATTTGTGATTGCTTTGCTTTCCGGCGTGCTGGCGGCAGGGGCGGTTTCGGCCGCGACTGTCACGAACAAGGATGGCGAGACTGCTGTTCTGGTTGTCGTCGAGGGCGAAAGCCGCATGGAAGTGGCGATCAGCGCCGGCGCCACCGAGATGATCTGCCCCAGCGGCTGCTTCGTCACCACGCCGAGCGGCGACCGTATCGGCCTGCAGGGCGACGAGAATGTCGAGATCGTCAACGGTTCGGCGATCGTCAAGTAAGCGCAGCTCTTCAAACGGAATTCGAAACGGCGTCGGGATCACCCGGCGCCGTTTTCCGTTTCACGACATCGCGCCAGATGCATCGGTGCGCGACCTCGCCGGCAAAAGCGGCCTGCGCGCAGCCCTAAACCGAAGGGGTGAGGACGCGCTAATCCCATTTGGCAATTGAATGAAATGCGGCGATCGCCCGTTATTCCAGAGACGAAGCGTCCACAAGGTTTCGCGCAGACCGGGTGACGCAAGGGCGGGTCGGCGGCATTGACAGGGCCGGCAATGGATCGCACCCTTGCGACAACAGGCGCTGTGCGGCGGCGGGGCAGGCGAGTTAAGACAGCGCCGCGCGTCTTATCAGACGCGCAAAGGTCGCTGTAGCGCTTTGAATTGCTGCAGGTTTTATCCCTAAATCGACAACGATTTAAGGACACGTGCAGCGGGGGGCATGCATGGGCATGCCCGGGGGGTATGGCATGCATTGGCTTCGCATCGTCATCGCGGTCTTCCTGGTGCTGATATGTTCGCAGGCGCTTGCCGAAAGGCGGGTGGCGCTGGTCATCGGTAACTCGGCCTACCAATATGTGCCAGAGCTTCCCAACCCCGACAACGACGCAGGCGACATGGCCGCCAAGCTTGAAGCGCTGGGATTCGAGGTCGTCGTCGGTCGCGATCTTGATCTTGCCGGCGTGCGCAACACGATCCGCGACTTCGTCGGCAAGCTCGACGGTGCGGACCTCGCGCTGTTCTACTATGCCGGCCACGGCCTGCAGGTGAACGGCGAGAACTATATCGCTCCCATCGACGCCAAGCTTCTCTCCTATATCGACCTTGAATTCGAGGCGGTACCGATGAACCTGATCCTTTCGGCGATGGAGCGCGAGACGCGGGTCAATCTGGTGTTCCTCGATGCCTGCCGCGACAATCCGCTGGCAGTCAATCTTGCCCGCTCGATGGGCACGCGCTCCAGCTCGATCGGCCGGGGGCTGGCGAAGGTCGGTACCGGCATCGGCTCGCTGATCGCCTTTGCCACCCAGCCCGGCAACGTTGCGCTCGACGGCGCCGGGCGCAACTCACCGTTCACGGCGGCGCTGCTGCGCCACCTCGGCAAGCCCGGACGCGACATCACCCGTGAGCTGATCGACGTGCGCCGTGACGTGCTGGAGGCGACCGATGGCAAGCAGGTGCCCTGGGACAATTCCTCGCTGACCGGCGAGGTGGTGCTGAAGCCATCGACATCGACGGAGCCTGCGGCGTCGGCCGGCGGCGACAAGGGCGACAACGCCGCCGAGCTTGCCTATTGGGACACGATCAAGGGATCGAGCGACCGAGACCTGTTCGACGCCTATCTGCAGCAATATCCTGGTGGTGCCTTCGTCTCGCTGGCGAAGGCGAAAATCAGGATCATCGAGCGTGCGGCGGCCGACGTTGCGGCTGCGCAGCTGGAAGCCGAGGGGGCGAAACAGCAAGCACCGCCTGTCGGGGGGCTGCCCACCGCAACGGAGCAGGTGGCTGCATTGACCCAGCCGCTGGCCAACCAAACCCCGACGCTTGAAACCGCCTCGCCCGACCGGGAGCTGGTGCGCTCGATCCAGAAGGAGTTGAACCGCGTCGGCTGCCGCGCCGGCAGCGAAGACGGGCTCTGGGGTCTCGGAAGCCGCAGGGCGCTGGAGCAGTTCGCCAAACTGATCAAGGTCGAGCTTGCGGCCCTTGAGCCGTCTGATGGCGTGCTGGAACGATTGCGGTCGCAGAAGGCGCGGATCTGCCCGCTCGTCTGCGCCCAGAACCAGCAGCTGAAGAGCGGCCGCTGCGTCGATATCAAGCGCGAGGCGAAGCTGCCGGAGCCGGCGAAGACGCGCAGCACCGACGAGACGCCGACCAGGAAAGCGCCATCGAACACCATTACGGCGCCTGACGACGCCAAGAAAAAGAGTTTTGCCAACTGCCCGGCCAGTGCCCAGCTCGCAGCCCGCCAGACCCTGGAGCGCGGCACGGGGCGCGGACGCACGATGAGATCCGCCATGCATTCCTGCGGCCGCACCTTCGTGTGCCACCGCGCCGCCCGCGGGCAGCCCTGGGACTGCAGCTGGCGGTGACAGGGCCGCGGCATGGCGACCGACCGGAACGGCGTCGCGGCCACACAACAGCGTGATCTTCGGACCCAGATGGAGGATAGTCAGCATGAGCCAAGCGATCCGCGCACTGCAACCGGGCGAGCCTGCTCCGGCCTTCTCGCTACCCGCCGCCAACGTCGGGGGCGTGGTTTCGCTCGCGGACCTGCGCGGACGCCCGTTTCTGATCGGGCTGTTTCGCGGCCTGCATTGCCCGTTCTGCCGGCGCCAGCTGCGGCAATTTTCCGCGCTCCAGCCCGCCTTGCGCGAGGCGGGCGTCGAGACACTGGCCGTGATCAACACGCCGCTCGAGCGGGCAAGGCTCTATCTCCAGTTTCAGCCGACGCCGGTGACGGTGTTGTGCGATCCGGAGTGCCGCACGCATCGTGACTTCGGCGTGCCGCGCGTGGTCTTCGCCCCGGCCGACGGTGAGGAAAAGAAGCAATGGCCCTTTCACGCCAGCTTCGAACAGTTTGCCGCAGCGCGCATCAATCCGAACGACGAGATGGCCGAGCCGGCACACCCGATGGAGGCCAATACCGTGCTCAACACCAAGGATGGCTTCGAGCTGAATGACGTCGACCGGTCCATCTTCGAGAACCATGGCACCCAGCTTGTCGGCCATTTCCTTGTCGATGGGTCAGGCCATATTGCCTGGGCCGAGGTCGAGGCACGCAACGGCCCCGAGGGCCTTGGAACCTTGCCGACCGCCGAGCAGATCATTGCCGCCGCAGGAGATGTGGCGGTTTCCTCCGCCAACCAGGGGCCGCGATGATGGATGCTGCCGTGGCGAAATCAACCGCGCTCCTGCATGCGTGATGTTTCAGTCGCGCCGAAGACCGAAGCTTGTTGTTGCGCCGCGCTGGGGCTGGCCTGTCTCGGCCGGTCCGCCCGTGTGTTTTCGGCTGGCGTAGATGAGATAGACCGAGGCAGCGATGAACAGCGACAGCGGCAGGCCGGGATAAAGGGTGAAACGGTGCAGGTAGACCTTGGCCCAGGTCAGCGCACCGTAGAGACCAAAGCCATGCAGGCCAAAGAAAAATGGCCACAGCATTATCGCAAGCCCGAGCAGGCCGTACGCCATCATGAGAACGAGCAGGGTGGACCAGACGCGATACGCGGCGGCGTGGCCCTCGTTCATCGGACCGCTTGGTGCGCGTGCAAGACTCAGCGTGATGATGGCAATGACCGCGCTCAGGAGCGAAGTGGGTAATTGCGGGCCGGCGAAGCCGAAAAAGAAAGCGACGCCCCAGTGCGCCCCGAAAATGAGCGCAAAGGGAAGATCGGACAGGGCAAGCAGGACGATGTAGATGCCGATCTTGCCCGGCATGCCGACTACCTTGCTCCGGGCGATCGAGATGCGTGCAAGCGACGCTGCGAAGGTCAGGTAGATGATCGGCTTCAAATAGACGCCAAGCACCACGGCGAAGGCGCCGGCAGCATCAGTTCTGGCGGCGCCGTTCATATGGACCAGGGCATACACGATAAACGGAAATGCCAGGGTGACGACGACGAAAAGGCCAAAACGCCATGCCCATGCCCGCGCGTAGGCTCCGCCGCTAATGACGTTTTCCACGATGTCTCTCCCGATTGCTCGTGCTTGTCGCCACGTTTGGCGATAGGTCGTTAAAGTTCTGCTCGGTAGAACAATGCAACTTTAGGGATTGTCTCCTTTGGCGGTGGTAATTGCGAACGCGGGCAGTTCCCGCGGTCGGCGCTCCCAGCCCCATCCGCGTCGTCGGGACCACGCCGCGTGTCCGGCTCGCCCGGCCGTGGTCGCATTTCGGGGCTTGATTTTGTCGCCGCAATCGTAACCATCCGGCGACCGTCAAACACCTGATGTCGCCAGAGGATGCGCCCCATGAAACTGCAGCTGATCCGCAACGCCACCTTGAAGCTCGACTATGCCGGCCGCACGGTGCTGATCGATCCCTATCTGGCGCCGAAACACAGCCTGCCGTCCTTTGCCAACCGGTCCGAGAACCCGATGGTCGAGCTGCCGGTGTCGATCGAGGCGATCCTTGATGGCGTGGAACTGGTCATCGTTTCGCACCTGCATTCCGACCATTTCGACGATGTGGCCAAGGAACGGCTGCCGAAGCATCTGCCGATCTTCTGTCAGCCTGGCGATGAAGGCGAGATCCGCGCCGCGGGCTTTACCGACGTGATCCCGCTTGTCGACCGCGCCAGCTGGCAGGGGCTGACGCTGACGCGGCGCGAAGGCAGCCACGGCCTTGGGGCCGTCGTCGAGCTGATGGGCTCGGTCATGGGCTTCACGCTTGAAGCTGCGGGCGAACCGTCGATCTACTGGGCCGGCGACACCGTGCTCTATCCGCCGGTGGCAAGCGTGATCGCCGAGACGAAGCCCGACATCATCGTCACCCATTCCTGCGGTGCCCGCTGGGACGGCGACCTCATCGTCATGGATGCGCAGGAAACCGTTGCCGTCTGCGAAACATCCGGCGATGCCGTGGTCGTCGCCACGCATATGGAGGCGCTCGACCACGCCACGATCACCCGGCATGACCTGCGCGAAGCTGCTGATAACAGCGGGATTTCGGCGATGAAGCTGCGAATCCCGGCCGATGGTGATGTCCTGGTTCTTGAAGGGGCTGCGACATAATTTCGAGCGCGGGCGCCATCGCGAGTCATGCTGGCCCTCAGCGGAAAGGCGGCTCTCGCATTCGCAGACGGCTGCCGCCGTCTAACTCCGCTCTCGCGTCTGCATTTACAGTAACGCACTTACGTCTGCGATCGATTCGGACAATGCTGTAGCTCCACGGCCAATTGGCAGGAGGGCAGCATGAGGCGGTTGTTTTTTGCGGCGATGGCTCTGGCGGCGATGTCGTCGGCCGCCGCAGCACTTTCACCCGATGAACTCGCACGGCGGACGATCGAGCGTCGTGCGGTGGAGGCAGTGATCTGGGGCATGCCAGCGGTCAATTATGATCTGATGCTCCAGGAAATGCTCACCAAGACCAAGGGCAAGGTCAACGAGATCGTCTACTGGTCCCGTCCGCTCGATTGGCAAAATCAGACGCTGACGCCCAACCCGGATGCGATCTATCTGATGACCTTCACCGATACCCGTGATGTCGGGCCGGTGGTCATCGAGGTGCCCCCTGCCGAGGGTGGATCGATCAACGGCAACATTGTCGATGTGTGGCAGATGCCCCTGGAGGATGCCGGTCCGTCCGGCGCCGACCAGGGCGAGGGCGGAAAGTACCTCGTTCTGCCGCCGGGCTATGTCGGGACGATCCCCGAAGGCTACATACCACTGAAGTCGAATACCTATGGCGGTTATGCGCTGTTGCGGTCCAACCTCGCCAGCCACGCCGACGCTGATATCGAAAAGTCCGTGGCCTACGCCAAGAGGCTGAAGGTCTATCCGCTGTCCCAGGCGGCATCTCCGCCGGAGACGGTGTTTACCGATGCCAGGGACGTGCTGTTCGACAGTACCATCCGCTACGATGTCAGCTTCTTCCAGTCGCTCGATCGCATTGTCCAGAGCGAACCATGGCTGGCGCGGGACCGGGCGATGATCGATCAGCTGCGGTCTCTCGGCATCGAGAAGGGAAAGCCGTTCAGGCCGGAAGCCACGACCACCGAGGCGCTCGCGGTAGGAATAGAGGAGGCCCGCGAATGGCTCGAGTTGAAATACGATGCCGGCTTGAAACCCTTCTATGACAAAGGACGCTGGAATTTCCCGGCCGACCCGGAGCTCGTCAAGGCGGCGCAGGCGTCGTACGATGAGCCGGATGCCTATCCCGTCGATATTCGCGGCGTCACCTACAGCTATGCCTATGTCGGCATCAAGCGCCTGGGGGCGGGGCAGTTCTACCTTATTGCCATCAAGGACAAGGACGGCCAGGCTTTCGAGGGGTCGAAGACCTACCGGCTGACGGTACCGGCCAATGTCCCGGTCGAGCAATACTGGTCGCTGACCGCCTACGATCGCCAGACCCACGCGCTGATCCGCAATATGCCGCACGCCAGCCGTTCCTCGCAGGTCGCCGAACTGCAGAAGAATGCCGACGGCTCGGTCGATATCTACCTTGGTCCGAAAGCTCCTGATGGAAAAGAGTCGAATTGGATCCCGACCGATTCGCAGCGCGACTTCGAACTTATGTTCCGCCTCTACGCGCCGACAAAGGCCTTGTTCGAAAAGACGTGGGTGCTGCCGGACGTCGAGCCGGTACGCGAATGATCCGGGATCGGTAACCGGGGCAGCCGTCATGTGGCTGCGCGTCGTGTGCCCCTTGCGGTGGAGAACTCGCGCGTCGCACCACACGCCGCGATAGGTGGCGACCGGCTGCACTGCGGCCGGTCACCTTGCCTCGGTATTGATCGTGGCCTCAGTACTGGTCGCAGCGGCGCACCCATTCCATCGGGTAATTCAAGCTGTCCTCGTCGCGGCCCTTGGGTACGAGGTCGAGGAAATGGTAGGCGCCGTTCAGCATCTCGACGCCGCGCGAGTAGCAGGAATAGGTGTGGAACAGCTCGTTCCTGTCGTCCCTGTAGAATACGCTGATGCCCACCTGTTCCGACACGGTGCTCGGCTGGATCTTGTAGTTGTAGTAGGCCTCGCCCTTGGCGAGCTGTTCGGGCGTCCGGGATGCCTGATAGTCGAAGTTGAAGTCGCTGCCGAAGGATGACACCCATGGGAAGCTCCAGCCCAGCCGCTTCCTGTAAGCCTCGATCTGGGTGAGCGGTGCGCGCGATACGGCGGTGAAGGTCACGTCGCGATGGTTGAGATGAACCGGGATGCCGTTGAAATTGTCGGCCCAGAACGAGCAGTGCTTGCAGCCTTCCTGCCAGTCGGGACCAAGCATGAAGTGGTAGACGATCAGCTGCGAGCGGCCGTCGAAGAGATCGGTGAGCGACAGGGCGCCGTTCGGCCCGTCGAACTGGTAGGATTTTTCCACGCGCTCCCAGGGCATTTCCATGCGGCGGCGCGTCAGCGCCTCCCGTTGACGGGAGAATTCCTTTTCGGCGGCAAGCAGGTCCAGGCGCGCCTTCAGCCACGCCTCGGGTGAAACGATTTCGTTCTGCATCGTGGTCTCCTTGGTGTTGAGATGTTTGTCTGGTGGCAACGATCGGGGCTCACGGCCGATGGGTAGAGTTTCGCCGTCCGGAGAGCAGCCGCAGCCACGGCCCGGAATGGAAGGCGCTCATCAGCCCGTACATCGCCACCATTCCCGTCAGCGGGGACGCGGCTGAGGTCGTGCAGAGCATGTCCGGCTCGCCGATGCTCAGAACGCCGGTCAAAAGCGCCATGAACGCAAAGGTCGGACTGGCGAGGAGAGGGAGCCGATCGGCCGCGCCACGAGCTATCGCCCTTCGCGACCCTTCAATCGTTCCGGTTCTGTGCGTCGACATTTTCGGCTATCCATTTGTTCGGCGGTTGCGCAGGTCGTTGCGGGTCTGCGAATACAGTTAGCGTCCGAAGCTGAGAGTGCGGGAGTTACAAGTTTGACGGGATTGCGATGGACTCGCTGATCACGGCTGCGGCGCGGGCGCTGGCGGCGGGCGATCCGCTCGGCGCGCTGAAACGCGTCGCACTGCGCGACGACGCGCCGGCGCTGGCGCTGCGCGGGATCGCGATGGCGCAGCTCGGCGACTTCCCACGCGCAAAAGCCCTGCTGAAAAGTGCCGCGCGTGCATTCGGCCCAAGGGAAGCGGTGGCACGGGCGCGATGTGTCGTGGCTGACGCCGAGATTGCGCTGGTTTCACGCGACCTTGGCTGGCCGGAGAAGGCGCTTGAGACGGCGCGGGCTGTGCTCGAGGCCCATGGCGACCGCGTCAACGCCGCCCATGCGCGCAATCTCCAGGTCCGACGTCTCGTCCTGATCGGCCGCCTCGATGAAGCCGAGCAGGCGCTTGACGGCTTCGACCCGATGCCGCTGCCGCCCGCATCACGCGCCGCCAACGCTCTCATTGTCGCCGGCATCGCCGTCAGGCGCCTGCAGACGAAGACGGCGCGCGCTCAGCTGGCGCTGGCGCGCGAGGCGGCGCGTGAAGCCGGTATCCCGGCATTGACCGCCGAAGTCGACGGCGCCTTTTTAGCGCTCTCCAAGCCGGCTGCGCGCCTGATCGCCCGTGGCGAGGAGAGGGCGTTGCTGCTCGAAGAGGTCGCGGCGCTGCTGGCATCCGGCGCGCTGGTCATCGATGCATGCCGGCATGTCGTGCGGGCAGGTGATAGGTTAGCATCACTCTCGACGCGCCCGGTTCTCTTTGCGCTTGCCAGGACGCTGGCTGAAGCCTGGCCGGGGGATGCTTCGAGGAGCGCGCTTCTCGCCCGCGCCTTCCGGGCGAGGCACGCAGACGAATCGCACCGGGCGCGACTGCGCGTCGAAATCGGACGGCTTCGCGCTGAGCTACGGGATGTGGCCGAGGTAAGCGCGACAGCGCGCGGCTTTGTGCTGGTGCCGCGGCACGCTCGCGAGGTCGCCGTGCTGGCGCCGCCCGTCGAGGGACAGCACGGCGCGGTGCTTGCCTTGCTCGCTGATGGCGAGGCGTGGGCGAGTTCGGCGCTGGCGATTGCGCTTGGGGCGAGCCCGCGCACGGTGCAGCGGGCGCTTGACGCGCTTTGCGCGGCTGGCAAGGTGCAGCCGATCGGGCGGGGACGTGCACGCCGATGGATGACGCCGCCGGTGCCGGGTTTCCCGACAGTGTTGTTACTCCCCGGGCCGCTGCCGAGCGATTAGGATGAAACCATGAAAAAAGCCTCAGCCGAAATTCTCCGCGAATATGGTCCCTTTCCCGGTGCCGAGCAGGTGCATGGCGTGACGTTCGACGGCCATCACGTCTGGTTTGCCACCGGCGACAAATTGAATGCGCTCGACCCCGAGAGCGGTGAGACGGTGCGTTCCATCGATGTCGCCGCCCATGCGGGCACGGCCTTCGACGGGGAGCACCTGTTCCAGATCGCCGAGGATTGCATCCAGAAGATCGATCCGAAGACCGGCCGCGTACTTTCGACGATCCCGGCGCCGGGCAACGGTGGCGACTCCGGCCTTGCATGGGCGGAAGGTACGCTGTGGGTGGGCCAGCATCGGGGGCGAAAAATCCATCAGATCGATCCCGAGACGGGGGCCATCCTGCGCACGATCGAGTCAAACCGTGTCGTTACCGGCGTCACCTGGGTCGATGGCGACCTGTGGCACGGCACCTGGGAAGGCGACGACAGCGATGTCAGGCGCATCGATCCGCAAACGGGCGAGGTGCTGGAGCGGCTCGACATGCCGGCCGGCATGGGCGTGTCGGGGCTTGAGGCCGATGGCGGCGACCGTTTCTTCTGCGGCGGAGGCGCAAGCGGCAAGGTCAGAGCCATCCGCCGGCCGAAGCGGGCGGAGGCCGCCGACCGCAGCGCCAGAAGCAAATAATCCACGCTCTCTCTATGTCCCGCGCATCGTGAGGAATAGCAGAGCGCCTTGTCGCCTCGTCGCGGCGTCGCGTGCCTACGCTGACGCGACAAGGACGCCGTAACGTCTTGCATCAGTTGCCGAAGTCTCTTTTCAAATCGGTGCCGGCTCAACGAATTGTCAGGCCGGCTTCAGCGATGCAACGCTCACGCGCCGAACCTCTGGTCAAAGCGTGCAGGCGTACCTACCTACAATGCAGAGACGAAAATCGGCGCCCGCAAATCCGTCTCGTGGCCGCGACGTTCGTTTGCGCCAAGTAATAGGCGGCGCTTTGGAAGAGGCAAGAATGGCTAGGACGTTCCAGTCCTTCATTCACGGTGTTTGGGTCCTTGCCATCATCAGCGCGGCGACATCTGTAGGTATTGTCTATGGGTGGCAAAGCCACGGCTGGGTCGGGGCGAGCCTGTACGGGCTGATCGGTTACGGCAGCGGCGTTTTGTTCGCCTACTCGCCCTCGATGTTTTTCGATTTCCTGGAGTTGTTGGGATCCTGAGCGCGCGCTGAACGCGCTTGCCGACATCACGATCAAGGTATGGCGAAGATGCTGATCTCGTTGGTGATGCCGCGCAGCGTGACGTTGTGTGTCATCGGGTTGAGGCCGCGCTCGCTGAGCAGGTCGGCGGCGGCCGGATTGCGCAGCACCGTGCTGGTGGCGAAGATCTCCTGGGCGGTGGCGAGGTGCTGCACGCGCGAGGCGATGTTGACCGTCTGGCCGAAATAGTCCTGCCTCTCGTTGAGGCTGACGGCGATGCAGGGGCCTTCATGGATGCCGATCTTCAACAGCAGGTCCTCGCTGCTGCGCTCGTGATTGAGCTCGCGCATGGCGTCGCGCATCCGCATGGCCGCGGCGATCGCCCGATCGGGCGTCGGGAAGGTTGCCATGACGGCGTCGCCGATCGTCTTGACCACGGCGCCGGCTTCGGCGGCAACGATCTCGTTGAGCACGGTGAAATGGGTCTTGACCAGATCGAAGGCGGCGAGATCACCGACACGCTCGTAAAGCTCGGTCGAGCCGCGAAGGTCCGTGAACAGGAATGTCATGCTGGTGATCTTCAGGCGCTGGTCTACGTCGATCGTATCGGTGCGGTAGATGTCGCGGAATGTCTGGTTGGACAGCAGCCGCTTGGCCGTCAGGAAAGGACGACGGCGCCCGAGCAGCGCATGCAGCGCTTCGCCGGCGACGCAGACCGTGGGCAGCGTGCGCACCTCCGCATGGTTCTCCACCTGGATCCGCAGCGGACCCGGCTGCATGCTGATGGTCTCGTTATGCCGATGGGTGCGATCGAACACCAGGGATAGGTTGCGCCTTTCCTTCGTCGGTTCTCCCGACACGTCGATGAACTGCGCTGCGTGTGTCACCGGCTCGAAGATGATGATGAACTCGGCCGGAAGCTGCAGCGCGATGACGGCCTTTTCGCCGGGCGGCAGTTCGAGAGTCTCGAGAATGAACTCCTCGGCCTTCGCCTCGTAATCGTCTTCAGGCAGGTCGACACCGGAGCCCCAGTAGACCTGGCGGAAATATTCGGCGGCTGGAAGCTCGTGCGGATTGTGGGCCTCGATATGGCGGACGCGCGGGCTGACGGTAAACGTCACCTCGATCATCTCGTCCAGCGTCGGCTCGTAGCCGGCTGCGCAAAGCGCGCAGGTATAGGCCTCGCTCTGCACGGTTTTCAGCGAGGTGTTGGCGTCGAGCACCCCGCCGCAGCCGGGGCAGAGCACATTCCAGGACAGTTCGAACAGACCAAGCCGCGAGGCGTGCAGGAAACCGGCGATCGTCTTTTCTTCGTCCAGCCCGTGCTCGGCGGCAAAGGCGAGCGCATTGATGCGGCCGAGCTTGCGGTCCGGCGCGTCGCGCACGTGCCGCTCGATGGCATCGGCGAAGGCGGGTGCCGCCGACTGGCGCAGGACGTCGAAGAGGGCCTGGGTTTCGCTCATGGTGGTATCTTATACTGAAATGGGCGCGCGGTCAGCGCCTTGTCTTGGCGGGCTGAGAAACTGAGCCGGCTCTTCGACCAGCCGATGGGAGCCGGCGCCGCGTCGACGCTTTTGCCAAGGTCAACTCTGCTCCAGGGTCGTCTCGTTGGCCCCATTGCGCTTGGCCTGAAGCATCTTATGCTAAGAGGGTGGTAGGCCGCGGGAGCGTTGAATGTCGGCACGGCCGTTCTCGAAGATTTCTGCGCCGCTCGGCGGGCTGCTCGCCGTGGTTGGGCTCGTGGCGGTCGCTGCACTCACGACGCCGGACATGACCGGACGAACCAGGCTCAATTTGGAGGTCCTGCTTGCTCTCATCTGGGCCATCTATGTCCTGCAACTGATCGTGACGCTGATCGCCGCGCGCGAGAGAGACTTTTGGGACAGGCTGCCGGCGATTGCTATCGATGTGCTTGCTGTCTTGGTTCCTTTCGCCGCGGTGCTGTTTGTCGGCACGCGCGATCAGACCCTCTACTGTGCCATCTGGCTGCTGAAGCCTCTGCGCGGATCGCCCTTCTTCCGGCTTATGGGCAGCGTCCTGACCAAACAGGCACGTAACCTGATCGGCATCACCTCGATCTTCGGCATCGTTCTTTTTGGTGCGGCGCTCACGGCCTATCTCATCGAGCGCGACGTCCAGCCTAACACGTTCGGCAGCATCCCCCAGGCGATGTGGTGGGCGGTGGTGACGCTGTCGACCACCGGCTATGGAGACGAGATTCCGCAAAGCTTCGCCGGCCGCGTCCTTGCCGGGCTGGTCATGATGTGCGGCATCGGCATCTTTGCGCTCTGGGCCGGCATCCTCGCCACCGGCTTCTACGAAGAGGTCCGTCGCCGGGACTTCGTGCGCAATTGGCAGTTGGTGGCGACCGTGCCACTGTTTCAGAGGCTTGGCTCGTCGGCGCTCGTCGAGATCGTGCGGGCGCTGAGGCCTCGCGTCGTGCCGGCGGGCGCTGTCATATGCCGCAAGGGCGAGGCCGGCGACCAGATGTTCTTCATCGTCGAGGGACGCGTCAGTATCGCGACACCGAACCCGGTGGAGCTAGACGCTGGCAGCTTCTTCGGCGAGATGGCGCTGATTACGGGCGAGCCCCGCTCGGCGACCGTCAGCGCGGCGACCGAGGTCTCGCTGTTGTCGCTGTATTCGGAGGATTTCCAGATGCTGTCCAGCAGCAACCCGGAGATCGCGGACATCATCCGCAAGACTGCGCTCGAGCGGCGCGGAGCGACGCCGAAGGCTTGACGGCCCCGCAGGGCTATTGGGTCGTATGCGCAGACCTGAATGCAAGCGCGCCAAGCAGCATTTCACGGCTACCTCATTAACAGCCGGGAAAGTCTTTCTCCTCTAGCATGGCTTCGGGGACACTCTTTCTTATAGGCGATCAATGTCATTTTTCGGCGTTTCCGGAATGTACTATTCCGGTGAATCTCTTGCTGAGCACCGCATCGTGCTTGCCGAGGACTCCAATCTGTTTTCGTCGATGGTCTCGAAGCGGCTGAAAGAGCTGTTCGACATCGACGTCATCGTCTGCCGCGATTATGACGATCTGCAGTTTGCCGTCGAAAATGCGACATTCCCGGCGTCGCTGGCCATTTCCAACATCAACCTGCCCGGTGCCGAGAATGGCGAGGCGCTGAATTATCTCATCGAGATGAGCGTGCCGACCGTGGTCTTCACCGGCTCCTTCCAGGAAAGTACGCGCGAGAAGATCCTGGCCAAGGAGATCGTCGACTATGTCATCAAGGACAGCGTCTTTGCCGTCGACATGCTGGCGGAATCGGTTTGCCGGTTTCTCACCAACCACAAGCACCATGTGCTCATCGTCGACGACAGCCCGACGGCGCGCGCGCTGCTGACGACGCAGCTGAAACGCTACAATTTCCGCACCAGCACGGCAGAAAACGGTGCGACGGCGCTCGAAATCCTCAAGAACCATCCGGATATCGGCCTCGTCATCACCGACTACAACATGCCCGACATCGACGGCTTCGAGCTGACGCGGCGCATTCGCGGCACCTATGGGCCGCACCAGTTGCGCATCATCGGCGTCTCGTCCTCGACCAACCGGCTCTTGTCGGCACGCTTCCTCAAGGCCGGCGGCAACGATTTCGTCGTGCGCCCCTTCGTCAACGAAGAGTTCTATTGCCGCGTCAACCAGAACCTCGACACGCTGATCAAGATCAAGACCTTGAGCGAAAAGGTGAAAGTTCCGGCCTAAAGCATGTCGCGCAAAAGTGTGCTGCGGTTTTGCGATAACGACATGCGTAAAAACAAGAACTTGAAGCGCGGCAAGCGAATCTGAAAGATCGCGACGCGCTTTAACGCGCCTGCGAACTCCGCGAACCTGGCTGCCGGATGCGCCGTTTGTCGGCGCCTTGATCCCGCCCGCCACCTCCGTTTCGAGGCGGTGGCGCTCATCCGTCGGCTACACACGCCGGCGCATCTGCCGCTTTCCTGCGCTTGCGACCCCTAAAATTGCCGGGGTCGCGAGAAAAGCCCTCTTACGGTTGCCGCATTAACGAAATTGCAATCCGGACCGTCTTCAATCGGCCGCAACAAAAGTGGGGAGCCCGGTAACGCCTGGTCATGCCAAGACAAAATGTCTGGCGCGATCCGTGCCGGGTATAATTGTATATTGGGAGCCAGCGTCGCCCTTTTTGGGACAGCACGCCTGCGGCTCGAAATCGGGATTTGCAGGGACGTGAGATTGCGCCGCACGCCAGGTCGGATCAATTCTGTGCAGAAGCACAGCGACAAGCGCATGTTGCTGATCGAAGATTCCCGCATGTTTGCCACCGCGCTGAAATACGGCCTGGAAACGGTGCATGGTATTCGTGTCACCCATTGCGCCTCGCTGGAGGCGCTGCGCCAGGAAATGACCGCAGCGCCGGATAGCTTCTCGCTCGCCGTGCTCGACCTCAATCTTCCCGACGCGCCCAATTGTGAGGCGCTCGACTTCATCCTCGCCAACAACGTTCCGGCCGTCGTCTTCACCGCGGCCTTCAACGACAACACGCGCGACCAGATCCTCGGTCGCGGCGCGCTCGATTGTGTCATCAAGAACCAGCCGGAATCGATCAATCTCCTGATCGGCGCCGTGGACCGGGCCTTGACCAATGGCAAGACGACGGTGCTGCTTGCCGATTCCGACACGCCGTCGCGGGTCGAGCTTGCGGGCATCCTGCGCCGGCAGCGGATTTCGGTGTGCGAGGTCGCTTGCGCCGCCGATGCGCTGCTGGTGCTCGATTCCGGCGAGGCGATCGATATCGTCGTCACCGATCTTGATTTGTCCGACATGACTGGGGCAGCGCTGCTTGCCGAGGTGCGCCGGCGCCAGGGCGATGAGGCGCTGCCGGTGATCGCGCTTTCCGACAGCGGCGACCGCCGGATCGGAGCGCGGTTCCTTGAGGCCGGCGGGACGGACTTCATCCAGAAGCCATTCCTTGAGGCAGAGTTCAACGGTCGCATCGCCTATGCCGCCGGCATCCAGAAACGGTTGCAGACGCTGCAGCGACAGGCAGCGAGCGACTATCTCACCGATATCTACAATCGCCGCCATTTCTTCCTGACCGGCCCGCGCCTCGTCGAGCAGTGCCTGCGCCGCGGCGAGACCACGGCCATCGCCATTCTCGACATCGACCACTTCAAACGCCTCAACGACACCTATGGCCACGAGATCGGCGACGTCGTGTTGAAGCATGTGGCCAAGCGGTTGACGACGCTGGTCGGCGACGAACACCTGCTTGCCCGCCTCGGCGGCGAGGAGTTCGGCATCCTGTTCAACGGCTTCGACGTCCAGCGCGCCTTCACGTTCTGCGAGAAGCTGCGCATCGAGCTTGCGAGATCGCGCATCGTTGCGGATGACGAGGAACTGTCGATTACAGTGTCGATCGGTCTTGCGACCATCGAGGCGCCGGAGTCCTTCGAGAACTACCTGCATGCGGCCGACCAGTTTCTCTACATGGCCAAGCACGCCGGGCGAAACCGGGTGATTTCGGAGCTCGCACTGCTCGACGCACTGGCGTCGTAGCGAGCCGCAATCCGCGACGCTGTCCGGCCAAGGACCTGTTCCTGCATGGTGGCGAGCTAGTGCCGCTAGCCGCGATGATTGCAATGAATCGCGAAGCATTGTCGGTTTCGGCATCGGCGAAACGTCTTCCAAGCAGCCGGACATGATCCGGGCCTGCGAAGAGGAGCCGCATATGACCAAAGTTGTCTCAAATCTCTGGTTCGAAAAGGACGCCCTCAGGGCCGTCGAACTCTACGTCTCGCTCGTGCCCAATTCGGCGATCGTCCGCACGACGGTGATGCCGGCGGATTCGCCGAGCGGGCCGGCGGGCAGCGTCAAGGTGATCGAGTTCACCCTGGGAAACCAGAACTTCACCGCGCTCGAAGCCGGACCGCTGGACCCGTTCAACCATTCCTTCTCGATCATGATCCAATGCGACAGTCAGGAGGAGATCGATCGCCTGTGGAATGCGCTGCTTGAAAACGGCGGGCAGGCCGAGCAATGCGGTTGGCTGCGGGACCGCTGGGGTCTTTGCTGGCAGATCGTGCCGAGAGCGCTCGGCGACATGGTTGCCCATACCGACCGCGAGCGCGCCCGGCGTGTGACCGAGGCCATGCTGGGCATGATCAAGCTCGATATCGCCGAACTGGAGCGCGCCTTCCACGCCCGGACCTGAGCCAGATCCGGCTGAACAGGTGCGCTCATGGACAAGGGTTGACGGTGTGGCCTGCGCTATTTCCGCGCCTGCGGGTAGATCGTCTCGCCGCGCTTCAGCATCTCGACGAAGGTCTCGATCTTTTTCCGGCGGCCGGCCTCGGTCTTCATATTGTGCGTGCGGAAGGCAAGCGCGAAGCGGTTCTGCGCGCTGAGTTTTGCCAGCATTTCTCGCGCCTGCGGCTCGGCGTCGATCGCTGCCTGCAGGTCGTCGGGGATCTTCATTTCCTTGCCGCTGCCATAGGCGCGATCCCAGCGGCCGTCGGCCTTGGCCTTGTCGACCTCTTTCAGCCCATACGGGGTCATCCGGCCTTCGGCGATCAGCCGGGCCACATTGTCGACGTTGATCTGGCTCCAGATGCTTTTCTTGCCGCGCGGGGTGTAGCGCTGCATGTAACTCTGGTCGTCGTGGCTCTTGCGCACGCCATCGATCCAGCCCCAGCACAGGATCACGTCGATCGCCTCCTTCGGCGTGATCGATTTGAGGCCGGAGCTTACCTTGTGGATCTTGATCCAGACCTCGGTTTCGCCGGCATGGTTGGCGCCGAGCCAGACATAGAAACGCTCTTTGTCTTCGAACTCGTGGACCTTGCTCGGATCGATGATCACGGGTGCCATGGGGTGAAATGCTCCTGATGTTCAAGCGGCGGAGGCGTGCCAGCACGTTCCGGCTGCGGCGCGGCCACGCGTTCTCCTTTTCCGTTCAAGCGAAAAATGCGGATCGACGCAAGCGCGAACGTGGGTGGAGCGGGTTCCAGAATGGCGGGAAATGAGGGGCGACAAAGCGGGCCAGGTGGTCTGTGGTATCGCTGCGGCGGCAAGCGCAACCGCAAATTGGGCGGACGGTTCCATCTGAAATTCGGACCGATACCGTCTTCAACGAGGTTTGCACCCCGTTCTCCTCATCCTCGCCCCTGTGGCAGGGATCCAGCGACCCGACGTCTGTCGGGTTAGGGGGCATTTCAGCCCAAGGACTTGGGCTGGCTGGATTCCTGTGACAGGCACAGGAATGAGGGAAGTTTTGGCGGCTGGCGGGCTCACATCGCCGGATAGGTTAAGAAGGGACGGCCTGTTGCCAACAAAAAGGGCGGATGACCCGCACTTTTTGTGTGTTCGCACCAGTTCCTATCGCGCCATCTGCAGCGTCAGCTTGCGGTCGGCGCGCTCCTGCTGCGGCGAGCGGTTGTAGAGTTCGCGATAACACTTGGAGAAGTGCGACGCCGAGACGAAGCCGCAGGCGACGGCGACTTCGACGACCGGCATCGACGACTGGATGAGGAGGTGTCGAGCGCGGTCGAGCCGGATCTCCAGATAGTAGCGGGCAGGGGACCGCCCCATCTCCTGGCGGAATAGTCGCTCGATCTGCCGGCGCGACAGGTCGGCGCCCTCGGCGATCTCCAGGAGCGACAGCGGTTCGGCAAGATTGCCTTCCATCAGCTCGATGATCGACAGCACCTTGGCGTTCTGGACGCCGAGACGGGCGCGCAGCGGCAGCCGCTGGCGGTCGTGAGGGCCGCGCACGCGGTCGGTCAGCGCCTGTTCGCAGACGCGGTTGACGAGGTTCTCGCCAAAATCCTGGTCGATCAGGTTCAGCATCATGTCGAGCGAGGCGGTGCCGCCGGCGCAGGTGTAGATGTTGCTGTCGATCTCATAGAGGTCGGCATAGACGTCGACCTGCGGGAAGTTCTCGGAGAAGCCGGGCAGGTTTTCCCAGTGGATGGCGCAGCGCTTGCCCGTCAACAGGCCGGCCGAGGCCAGCACATGGGCGCCCGTACAGAGGCTGCCGACGGCGACGCCGCGGTTGTAGACTTCGCGCAGCCAGGCATTGACCGACTTGTTGTTGAAATCCTCGACATAGATGCCGGAACAGACCAGCACCATCGACGGACGGTTTTCCCCGCCCAGGAACTTGCGTTCGTCGGCGAGAGACGAGTTGACCTCAAGCGCGATGCCGCTTGAGGAGAGAACCTTTTCGCCGTCGGTCGATGTGAGGCGCCATGTATAGGCCTCGTAGCCGAGCATGCGGTTGGCGATGCGGAGCGTTTCGATGGCGGCCGAAAACGGCAGCATGGAAAAGTTCGGTACCAGGAAGAAGACGAGAGAACGCTTTTTGGTCAAGGGCTTGTTCATGAGGCTTCCCGTGCTTGGCGATGCCGTATATTCGTCGCTTGGAAGATACCATCCGGCTTGTCTGTTTGCGACATTGACATGGAAAGCAGCGACCGCAAAGACATTTCGCATTGCGACATGGGGCGGGAAAGCCGCTGTCGAGCCGGCTTTGCGGCTTTTGTAAGGAATGCGACAGATTTACCGGCGTCGTTGACGTAATCTGACAAGAAACGCCAGAGATGCGCAATTTTCAGAAAGAACGCCTTTGGGTTGTGTTTGCCGATTGCGACGCGCCGGCGGTGAAAGGGCCAGGTGTCGGTATCGGACAAGTTCGCGCAAGGGCCGGTTTGGGGCGTTTCGACGCCCGACGGCATCTGGCGAAACCACAAAAGAAGAAGGGCATCGCCTTCTCGACGATGCCCTTCAGCGGTTCGCGCTCGGGGTCTTGGGTCCCCGAGAACAGGTCAGGCGGTCATTCATTGTTCGGTCTTGTGCACCGCGTCGTCGACGGATGGGAAGCCGATGTCCTTCATCGTGTCGTAGGACAGGTTTTCAAGTGCGCGCTCGTTGGCATAGCGCTTCCAGGCAGCCCAGGCGCGTGCACGCAGATTGAAGAGACCCGGGATGGACGAGAGGGAGGGTGCCCGCTCCGAGGTCTGTGATAGATGGATAGTAGACATTTCATGGCTCCTTCTGAGTGCCTCAGAGGTCGCGACCACGATCTATATATGTCGCAACCCTAATCATCATTCAAACGAATATGTTTGATGTTTTCCATCAAACATGGTGATCAATCAGCGTCTCGGCGAAGATGAGGTCGTTGCGGACCCGCTTGGGTAGTTTCGCCAATTCGCGGTGGGCTTCCACCCGATTCCGGGCGATGCGTTTTGCCTGTCGTTTTCGTGCAATGCCGTCGATCAGCGTTTGCACGCGGGAGAGGAACGACAGGACGAGATCGCCGTCGGCATTGACCTGTCTCACAGGCAGGGCCTTTGCCATTTGCACGGCATGATCCGGAGTGCGGTTCATCTTGGGCTTCACCTTGCTCACGTGCCGGATGTCCTGCGGGGCAGAGAAGGCCATTGTTGTCGCGGACATGACTGGTTTCCTTCCTTTGGCGTCCTTGCAACTTGACTATCGGTCTTTGCTGATGTTCAATCAAACGAAATGAAGTGAACCATTCTGTCAGTTTTATTGAACAAGGATGCCGCCATGAACATGATGCTGCGCCATGCGCTTCCGCTCCTGGAAATGGATGTGTTGAAAACCTTCGTCGCCATCGCCGAAACGGGCAACTTCACCACCGCGGCCGAAACGGTCTATCGCACGCCGTCGGCGGTCTCGATGCAGATCAAGAAGCTGGAAGAGCAGCTCGGCTGCACGCTGTTCCTGCGCGATGCGCGTTCGGTGTCGCTGACGCCCAAGGGCGAGATGCTCTTGGGCTTTGCCCGCCGCCTGCTGGCGCTCAACAACGAGACGGTGTCTCGCTTCCTGCTGCCCGACATGAACGGCGTCGTGCGTGTCGGCGCGCCCGAGGATGTCGGCGAGCGCATTCTGCCGGAAGTGTTGAAGCGCTTTGCCGAATCCTATCCGAACGTCACGGTCGACGTCTCGATCGGCATGAGCGGCGCCATGCGCAAGCGCGTCGACGAGCACCGTCTCGACATCGCGATCTTCAACAGCCTGACCGACGTCGCGCCGAAGAACGGCGAGATCCTGATGCAGGAGAAGCTGGTCTGGGCCGGCGTCAAATGCGGCAATGCGCATCTTAAGGATCCGCTGCCGGTGTCGATGTGGGAGGACGGTTGCGTCTGGCGGGCCGATGCGGTGGAAAAGCTGTCGCGCGCCGGCCGCCGGTTCCGCATTGCCTTTCTCAGCGCCTATACCACGGGCCAGCGTGCCGCCGTGCTCGCGGGCCTCGCGATTGCCCCGCTGCCGCGCTACCTCGTCCAGGGTGAGATGGTGCAGCTCGGCGAGCGTGACGGCCTACCGGATCTCGGCCATTACGACATCGGCTTGCAGGTGATCGACGATGCGCCGGCGCCGGTGCTGGCTGTCGCAGATCATGTTCGCGACGCATTCGCGGAACTGAGGATCCAGTCGGGAGAGGCGCGGCTTGCAACAGCGGTTGCCTGACAAACCGGCCGAAAGCGACCCGATCGTCATGCGTTGATCTCGGCGCAAGGGGAAGGCGTGCCATGGCGCGAGATGACCAGTCGCGACGCATTTTGGATCCGATCGATCGCCTCTCGGAGATCATTTTCGGGCTGCTGATGGCGCTGTCCTTCACCGGTACGATGAGTGCGGCCGTCGGTGGCGGCGAGAAAGTGAATGCGGTGCTTGTCGCCGCTTTCGGCTGCAATCTGGCCTGGGGCATCGTCGATGGCGTCATGCATGTGGTAACGACCGCGGTCGAGCGGGTGCGACGTCGCGGCCTGGTCGACGCTCTGCAGCGCGAACCTCTCGATCGCGCCCGCCAGATCTTTCTCGACAACCTCCCTGATGATATCAGGTTGGTGTCAGCGCAAAGCGAAATCGAGGCGCTGCTTCTGCGCGTACGGGCCTTGCCGTCCAACGGTCAGCATTCCGTGGTCACAGGCGGAGACCTCAAGGCCGCGCTTGCCATCTTCGCGCTCGTCGTCATCTCGACGCTGCCGCCGAGCATTCCCTTCCTGTTCATCGAGCAGATCGACGTCGCCATGCGCGTTTCGAACGCCATCGCGCTCATCATGCTTTTTATCGTCGGAGCACGGCTCGGCAGCTATATGGGGCGAAGCCCCTGGCCGATGGCCTTCGCCATGGCAGCGATCGGTGCCGTACTTGTCGCAGTGACGATCGCGCTTGGTGGGTAGAGGGCGCAGCACGTTCGGTCCGATGGTGAAGCGCGCCGACCCGCTGCTGATATTTTGAATCACGTTCGCAGCTTATCGCCATGAAACAGCATGACTTTGTGCCGTTCCATTGTGCCAATCCCGCTGTCTTGCCGCCGGGCTCAAGCGGTGCTTGCCCTTCCATAAGCGTAGGCTTATAATAAGTAATGACTTATGAAGGCAGAGTGCTTGCGGCGTTGGCAGACCCGACGCGGCGCCAGATTTTCGAGAGGCTGGGTACCGGTCGTTGCTCGGTTGCCGATCTCGCACGGTCGTTGCCGGTGTCGCAGCCGGCAATATCGCAGCACCTGAAAGTGTTGAAAGAGGCGGGCCTTGTTCACGACACGCCTTCAGGCACGCGCCGTATCTATTCGATCGACCCCGCTGGCCTTGGTCCGCTGCGGCAATGGCTCGATCGCTTCTGGGGTGATCAACTCGCCGCCCTCAAGGCAGTGGCGGACCGCGACGAAGCCATCTGACATCTCGGCATGGTTTGTGGTGCGGTCCATGAGGCAAACGGGAGTTTGTGAAATGCATCACATCGAGCCTGCCCCTGTGCGCAAAACCGTGACAGTCCGCGCGACGCCGGAGCGCGCCTTCGACATCTTCGTCGCCGGCATGGGCGAATGGTGGCTGAAGAGCCATAGCCTGACGGCAAGCGGACAGAGGACCGTCGTGGTCGAGCCGTTTGCGGGCGGCCGCTGGTACGAAATCGGCAATGGCGGCGAGGAGAAGGAATGGGGGCGGGTGCTTGCCTGCGAGCGGCCGAGGCGCATCCTCCTTGCCTGGCAACTGAATGCCGACTGGGTGTTCGATCCGGAGTTTGAGACCGCGGTGGAGGTCATCTTCGAGCCCGCAGTCGATGGCGGCACCACCGTACTGCTCGAACATCGCGATCTCGCCAATTATGGTGCGAAGGCGAATGAAGCCCGCGTGGCGCTTGATTCAGAAGATGGATGGACGGGACTGCTGGGGGCATTTGCGGCGAGGGCCGCGTGAGATTCTAAGCGTCACCGCCTTTCTCGAACGCGCTCCCTGGTGCGTTGTTGCAGCCCTCATCCGCTTGCCGGCACCTTCCCCCGCAGGCGGGGGGAGGGATGCTTGGCACTGTCACCGCCCTCACTTGCCGTTGGGCCAAAACATTTGACTATGCAGTGACTTGAACGCAAGCATGCCATGACGTTCAACCGAAGCAACGCGCGATCAATTATGCAGGTATCAACGCCATTGGAGGCTTTTCCCGAATTGGGATCAGTCGCAAACCCCGTAGTGTTCTATGACGGCATTGACGCCCTGGTTTGCTACGAGACCTCGCCCCCGGTTGGCGGTGGCAACGTGGTCCTGAGGTTCGGTGACGTTATCGATTTCCGAGTCACGCCGATGAATGTCGATGGCCTGCCAGGATGCAGATACCCGGTCCTTCCGTGGGCGTTCAATGAAGTCTCTGGTGGCGAGGAAACAGCCCGGTGGGAAGTCCTCAGTCCACGATTTTGGATCATATCCTTCCACGACGTCACGATCGACGTTCTGTTCGAGACGGTCTCCCTCGTGGTTCATGACGAACGCGGCGGGCCGCTGCGCAGGACGCTGATGGACGTCATACGTTGATGCGCTGAAGACCATTCTAAAGGGCGCAGTGTGTCCGCTTGCTTCTTTTCGGCCCTACTCCCGGCTACGCCTCCGCCGTCTGCCGCCGCCCTCGCCATCATCTGCCGCCACCTTGCGCTCCGGCAGGGTGACGACTGCAGACAGTTTCGGGAAGGCGTCGACCTTGTTCGGCATTGCCATCGCGTTGATGAAATGCTCCTGAAATTTTGATTCAAGAGCGGTCTCTATCTTCTCGATTTTGCTGACGGTTTGCTCGATCTCGCGACGGTGGCCGCGGTTCAGGAGCGCCATCAGCGCGCCGGTGCCGGCGGCGTTGCCGACGGCCTTCACCTCGTCGAGGTCGCAGTCCGGGATCAGGCCCAGCACCATGGCGTATTTCGGATCGATGAAGGAACCGAAGGCCCCGGCAAAGCGGATGGTGTCGACATGGTCGATATCCAGCTTTTCCATCAGCAGCTTGATGCCGGCATAGAGCGCCGCCTTGGCGAGCTGGATGGCGCGGATATCGTTCTGCGTCACGGTGATGCGCTGCTGGCCCTCGTGCAGCAGGTAGGAGAAGGTGCGGCCGTTCGGGATGATGCGCGGGCTTTTCGCCGCCATCGCGCCATCGACGACGCCATCCTGCGAGATGATGCCTGAGAGATACATCTCCGCGACGATTTCGATGATCGCCGAGCCGCAGATGCCGGTGACGCCAACGGCGGCGGCCGCCTCGGCAAAGCCGTCCTCATCAGACCATTTGTCGACGCCGATGACGCGGAACCGCGGCTCGAGCGTCTCGGGATCAATGCGCACGCGCTCGATCGCGCCCGGTGCGGCACGCTGGCCGGAGGAGATTTCAGCCCCTTCGAAGGCCGGGCCGGTGGGCGAGGAGGCGGCAACGACGCGATCCTTGTTGCCGAGCACGATCTCGGCATTGGTGCCGACATCGACGAGCAGCATCATCTTGTCCTGCCGGTAAGGGCCTTCCGACAGCGTGGCGCCGGCGGCATCGGCGCCGACATGGCCGGCGATGCAGGGCAGCATGTAGAGCCGGGCGCCGCGGTTGACGTCGATGTCGATCTCGTGCGCCCAATATTGCAGCGCGCCGGAGACAGCGAGCGCAAACGGCGCCTGGCCGAGCTCGGTCGGGTCGATGCCAAGGAACAGGTGGTGCATGATCGGGTTGCCGACGAAGACCATGTCGAGGATGTCGTGGCGGTCGACCTCACCTTCGGCGCAGACCTTGCCGATCAGGCCGTTGACCGCCTCGCGCACCGCCTTGGTCATCGCCTCGCGGCCATCGGGATTCATCATCACATAGGAGACGCGGCTCATCAGATCCTCGCCGAAGCGGATCTGCGGGTTCGAGGTGCCCGAGGAGCCGACGATACGGCCGGAGAGCAGCGAGACGAGATGCATGGCGATCGTCGTCGAGCCGATGTCGCAGGCAACGCCATAGGCCTCGTTCTTGAGGCCCGGCCACAGGCCGACGATGAAGGGGCGTGAACTGTCCATGTCGCGGTGGATGGCGGCGGTCACGGCCCAATTGCCCTTGCGCAGGATGCCCTGGACCTGCGGAATCAGGTGCGGCGCGATCAGCAGGTCCTTCCAGCCCCAGTCCTTCTCCAGCATCACCTTCAGCCGGTCGAGATCGCCGAGCGGCTTGTGCATGTCGGGCTCATCGACCTCGACATAGCAAAGCTGGATGGCGGCGTTGCGCTCGATCACCCGGTCGCTTGCGGCCTTGCGCACCACCTGGGCGTTGATGACGGTATCCTGCGGCACGTCGATGACGAGATCGCCGAGAATCTGGGCGGAACAGGAAAGCCGGCGACCGTCAGGCAGTTCGCGCACGGAGGCGTAGCGCTGTTCCTTCGGGCCAACAGGCGAAATATGGTCGTTGGAGGAGACGATCTTGTGCTTGGCGAAGTTGCCTTCCTGCACCTCGATCTGACAGCGCCCGCAGGTGGCGCGGCCGCCGCAAACACTTTCGACATAGACCCCGAGCGAGCGGGCGGCATCGAGAACCGGCGTGCCGACCGGGAAGCGGCCGCGCTTGCCCGATGGCATGAACAGAACGAGGGGATCCTTGTGCGCGGCTTCGGTCATGTTGGTCTCGATTTCGGAAGTGCCTTCGATGCGCATTCTGTTCTGTCTTTCCTAAAGCCTGCTTCTGCCCGATGGACCGAGGCATGGGTAAACGTCTTCAGACTGCACCGGAATGCTGCCTGATAGTTGTCAGATCCCGACATGGAAAGATCTGCGAGCATCATTTCGTCAGGGTTGCGCTCGCGGGGCGTATCCGTTCATGACGTCTTGCGCGACAGGCGCCGGGCATTGACGCGCACGCGCTTGCCGTAGGGTTTAAGGGCGGCGGCAGCGATCGCCGTTCCACCCAGGCCAAGCGATGCGCCGCCGCCGGTCATCAGCCGCACCGCATTATCGAAACCGGTGCGCCACAGCGCCATGTTCACGGCCATGGCACTTTCCGCGGTGGCCGCGATCTTCTCGGAGACCATGCGGCTAAGCTCGGTCGGATCCTGCGTTTTCCCGGTCAGTGCCGCCAGTTGCATTTCGTGCAGCCGCAGCGCCATGACGAAAGGGGCTTCGAACCAGAGCGTGAAAGTGTCGAGGTGAAGTCGGCGCGTTGTCATCGATGATCCCTACTCTTGTGCTGCGACAGCGACGGTCGGATGCTTGACTATGGAGCCGTGGTCAGTTTCGCAGCTGCTATTGCCCAGACAAACGCCGCCGCCAGTGTCGTCGAGCTACCCCAGAAACAGACGTTCATGACCCGTTCCTGGGAACCAAAGTTGATCCTCCTCGTGACAACCGCAACGAAAGTGACGGCAAGCACCGCGAGGTTTGCGAACAGGACCGGCAGGACTTAAAGCGCGTCGCGATCTCCAGGATTCGCTTGCTGCGCTTTAAGTTCTTGTTTTTGCCCATGTCGTTATCGCAAAACCGCTGCGCACTTTTGCGCGACATGCCTTAGGTCCTGAGCGCACCGTAGAGCCTTTTGAACTCGCCCGCATCCTCAAAGAGCGCATATCTGACAAGGAGAGCCAAAGGACAACCAGGGCAACTCATGACCTGGTTGTCCTTTCGATGTGCAGTACGGCGCCGAGCAAAAGCCTATTCGCTCGCCGCAGCTCCGCCGGTGCGCGCGGCGCGCCCGCCGCGACGACCGCCGGAGGCTGCCGGTGCTGCGGCCGCCGCCACGGCATGGCCGCCTTCTGCCGGCTTGTGGTCGCGGTAGGTCCTGATCCAGTTGGTGCAGTTGGCGTCGGTGCCGTTCAGAACGTTTGCAGCGCGAACGGCCTCCATCTCCTGCGGACGGCAGGGGTTCATGATCGCGGACGTCATACCGGCGCCGATGACCATGGGGATGAAGCCGGCATTGATGCCGTGGCGATGCGGCAGGCCGAAGGAGATGTTGGAGAGGCCGCAGGTGGTGTTGACCTTCAGCTCTTCGCGCAGACGGCGCAGAAGCGCAAACACCTGCCGGCCGGCGTCGCCCAGGGCGCCGATCGGCATGACCAGCGGATCGACGACGATGTCGTGTGGCTTGATGCCATGATCCATGGCGCGCTCGACGATCTTCTTGGCAACGGCGAAGCGCACGTCCGGATCCATCGAAATGCCGGTTTCGTCGTTGGAGATGGCGACAACCGGCACGTCGTATTTCTTGCAGAGCGGCAGGATCGCTTCCAGCTTTTCCTCTTCGCCGGTGACGGAATTGACGAGCGGCCGGCCCTTGGCGACCTTCAACGCCGCCTCGATTGCCGCCGACACGGAGCTGTCAATCGACAGCGGCACGTCGACAAGGCCCTGGACGATTTCCAGCGTCTTGACCAGCAACGGCGGTTCGGTCTCGTTCGGGTTGACGGCGGTGACGCCGGCGTTGACGTCGAGCATCGTCGCACCGGCGGCGACCTGCTCCAGCGCGTCCTTGATGACGGTGTCGAAATTGCCTTCGATCATTTCCGCGGCCAGCTTCTTGCGGCCGGTCGGATTGATGCGCTCGCCGATGACGCAGAAGGGCTGGTCGAAGCCGATGATGATTTCGCGGGTGGCGGAAGCGACGATGGTACGGGTCATGTAAGATCCTTTGATCCTGTGGCGTCGGGTTTCGTTATCTCACCCGTTAAGCGATGGAGGCGGCCGGACGGGCCGGCGCCGGTTTTGTCTGCGATTGCCTCAGTGGGGATGGTGGGCCGCGGCCTCGGCCATCTCCTGCTGGTTTTCTTCCTTGCCTTCGCGAATGTGCTCCATGCGGGAGGCGACAAGCGCATCGGTCGGCAGCGTTTCGTGTTTCCAGGGCTTGCGACCCTTCAACACGCCCGATTCATGCACGATCTCTGCGACATATTCTTCCTGGCGATAGGCCATGACGTGGACGCCGGAGACGCCTTCGATCTCCTTGACCTCGTTGATGATGTCGATGCAGAGCTGCTTACCTTCCTTTTTCTGATCCTGCGCACCTTCCAGCCGCGTGATGATGCTGTCGGGAATGTGGATGCCCGGCACGTTGGAGCGGATCCAGCGGGCGGTTTTCGCCGACGCCATCGGTCCGACGCCGACGAGGATGAAGCATTTTTCGTGCAGGCCGAGATCGCGCACCTTCTTCATGTATTCGCGGAACATCGGCACGTCGAAGCAGTACTGGCTCTGGACGAACTGCGCGCCGGCCTCGATCTTCTTGGCCAGCCGATAGGGGCGGAAGTCGTAGGGAGGCGCAAAGGGGTTGATGGCGGCGCCGAGAAACACCTGTGGCGGCGTCGTCAGCTTGCGGCCGGAGAGGAACTTGGAATTGTCGCGCATGATGCGCACGGTCTCGAGCAGCGACATGCAGTCGAGGTCGAACACCGGCTTGGCGCCCGGCTGGTCGCCGGCCTGCACGCCGTCGCCGGTCAGGCACATGACGTTCTGCACGCCCATGGCGGACGCGCCGAGCACGTCGCCCTGGATGGCGATGCGGTTCTTGTCGCGGCAGGCGATCTGCATGATCGGGGCATAGCCCATGCGCGTCAGCAGTGCGCAGATGCCGACAGATGACATGTGGCAGTTGGCGCCGGAGGCATCGACCGCATTGATGCCGTCGACCCAGCCATCGAAGATTGCGGCGCGCTCGTAGACGTCCTGCGGGTTGGCGCTGTCGGGCGGGTTGAGTTCGGCGGTGACGGCAAATTCGCCGCGACGCAAAACGCGCTCGAGCCGTCCGCGCGAGGAGTGGCCGGGAAGAGGATCGAGCGGCGCGCCGGGGTCGTATGGATTGTAATCGGGGCTCATGCCTGGTTCTCTTTTGCCTGGGCTTCGCGGCGGGCGGCGGCTTCCGCCGTCACCCGCAGCCACGACGAGGTCTCGCGCAGCGACTGGTTGACCGGCTTCTGCACGTTCATGATCGCATCGCCCTTCGTCATGTTCTGCGAACCTTTCCACGCCTGCACCCAGACGCAGGGCATATCCGGCTCGACCTCGCAATTGCCGTTGGCCCTGACGCCGCCGCAGGGGCCGTTGCGCAGCTGCTTCGGACAGTTCATCGGGCAGGACATGCCGGTCGACGACAGCGCGCACTGGCCGCACATGCGACAGTCGAAAAGAAAGCCTTTGACGTGGCGTTCGACGAAGGTCACCGGCCGCTCGACGCGGCCGTAGCCAATTGCGTTCCACAGCGGGTGCAACAGCAGGAAGAGATCGGCAAAGCGGTTGTAGAACCATTCGAGGAAGCGCGAATGGCGCACGGCCCAGAGGCGGACGGTATATTTGTGGCGCGAGCGGCGGCTCGGCGAAACGCCGGCGGGGGTATAGGCGCCGGTCGCGGCCTTGGCGGCAGGCGCGGCATTGCCCTTGACGATCTTCGCCTCCGCTGCACCTGCGAGCTTCGGCTCAGCCATTGTCGCGGCCTCCTGCTTTGACGAGGGCAACCAGGCGCTCGCGGTCATAGGCGGCTTCGAGCTCGGCGGCCGCACGGTCTGCTTCCGCTTCCAGTTCGTCGGAGACGGGTTCTGGCTCGGCCTTGCGCCATTCGGCGAGATAATCGTCGGTTTCGGCAGCGCCGGTGCGCATGGCGCACATGTCGATCGCCTCGGTGAAGCGCAGCGAAAGCTCGCGCTTGGCGGTCGTGCGGCCCTTCTTGATGATGACCTGGGCCGGGATGTCGCGCCAGTAGACGATTATGCGATCTGCCATCGGGTGTCGTTCTCCTCTTCCTGCGACAATGCTTATGTCCGGGCGCTGTGGCTCACCTCGCCACGACGTTGGATGTGTCCAAAAACGACGCCGGCGCAGAACGTCGAAGACCCCCGGCACTCTACGCGTTGCCGCAATGCGGGCAAGTCCACACTTCGGGATATCCATCGGTTGAGGAGTGTCAGAAATTTCAGGGCCTTAGGGCCTTCTGACGGCCACAGGCGGCGTGTCCTCATCGGCGAATCTGCGCCCGGTTTTCCTACCAGATGCCGCGCCGAATTCCATTCCAGAGCCATGTCCAGATCGGCGGGTGGTACCACTGTTGCGACGGGCCTGCGACATCGAGCGGTTGCAGCTTGCCCTTGAGGGCATCGTCGACGGCGGCAATGGCGATGCCGGTGGAGGCCGCCGTCTGCAGCAGCGGATAGGTATGCATCGTATCGCGGCGGTCGGGCGTCTGGCGCGACTGGTAGAGAATGCCGCCGGTATCGACGCCTTCGTCGACGAGATGCACGGTCGCGCCGAAATTGATGACATCGTCGTTGACCTGCGCCCAGTAGCCGCCCATCAGCCCGCGATAGCCCGGATTGATGCCGGCATGGAAGTTGACGACCGGGCAGGGGATCTGCGCCAGGGTATGGGCCTTCAACAGGCGGCAACTGATGAGAAAGACGACTTTTGGCGCGAGCTGCCGGATCTGCGACACAGCCTCAGCGTCGTTCACGGACGTGATCTGGCAAACCGGTACGCTCGGATCCGGCGCGCCCGATACACCGTAGTGCCTAAGGATGCCTTCCGCTCTCTTCCGGGTAAAGCGCTTGCCGAAGCGCGAGGCGATCATTGTCGCCAATTGCCCGATCGCTGTCGGCCACCCGAGCTTTCGCGCCCGCCGGCGCAGGAAGAGGCTCTTGGATTCCGGCTGCTCCTGGAGAACGACGATATCGTCAAAGCGTGCGGCGAGCGCATTGATCATGATCCAGGGATTTTCTCCGCCCGCCGTCACCACGACGACGCGGCTCGGCTGCCTGGCCGCGGTGTTGGTCTCATTGTCTGCGTCCGCCATGCCGGCCCCTGAAGCGTTGGTCGCAACAGATATGGCGGCTGGCGCGTTACCGGCGACTTAATGGCGGGTATTTGGGAAGCAGATGCCAGAAGTGGCATCGGGAGACGGTTTGGCCGAGGCTGGGGCATCGGACCCCGAGCGCGTCGCGACGAGCGTGTTCGTTCGATGGTGGCAGATAAGGCGCCGGCTTGTCCGGTCTAACGGAAGTCCGCGGCGGTCAGGACATAGATCGTCTTGCGACCGTGGGCATATGCTGCCTTTGCGACTTCGTAGATCTTGTTGCGTGCAGCGTCGAATGCCAGAAGGCAGGCCGCTTCTGTCGTCCGGGTCGGCGCGCCACGCGAGAGCGCCTCCGCCTCGACATAGAAGGGCACTTCGAACATGCCATCGTGGCCAAGGAAGCGAACAGCGTTCCTGGTATCGTCGAAGCTTCGGCTTTGGTTGGGGAAGCTTAGTGGCATCGTGTGATCCTTTTTAGCGATAAGCCAGCTCGGCCAGCGGTCGGCCGGGCGGACGAGTGAGGATGGGCGTTTGGCTCCGTGCCGCGCCATCACAAGATCCGGCCGAAGAGGATCGTGGTGATGACCACAAAGACCGCGACCGAAAGAGCAATCCAGGCAAACAGACCGCGATAGTCGAAGAGATAGATCTGAGCCGGTATGTGGTATTTCATGATCGCCTCCCGTGGCTGATCTGTTTGGCCGGTTTGGCATGGTCGTTATAGGATATGTGCCGTTCTGAAGGCTCGCTCGGCCAATGCCATCCCATCCTTGCCGGCACTGACAATCAATTCGAGATTGCCTTCATCCGTTACACGCTCATGGGTTTCGCGGCTGCTGCGGATGCGATACTGGAGCGCATTGTCGCGGATCGGCAGCGTCGCAACGATGCGATACGTTTCTCCAGATATTGACTCTCTCGTCAGCGCCCCCTTGGAGCGGACAAGTTGGCCAACATGGAAGCGGTGGATCGGTAACGTGTCGCGCGGGCCGCGGATGATGCGTTTCGTGAAAGATAGAGCGTTCATAGTGGTCTCAGTCCTCCTCAAGCGTTGGTAAGAGTAATTCGGCTGCAACAGCCGCTCCGCATTTCGCGCTGGCGTAGACGGATCAAATGCTCGTTGCGATGGGCCGGACAGACGGCTCGAGATCTGTTTCGAGACGCGTTGGCCGCAAGCACTGACGCCGAGCCTGCCTGTCTGTCGAGAATTTAGGGGATTGGGGCGGTTCGAAGTTCTGATACCGCGAAAGCCACATCGGCCAAATCAACTTGCCACAGCATAGCGCGTCGATTGAGTTTCAATTGAGGCGGGTTGTGTATGCTGCCAGATCCGAGCTCATCCTGTTGGCGGAGCTTTCCCTCGGTCTTTTCTACCTGAGCTGGGCGCCACATACCTTCTGCGGGATCAGGCGCTCAGCAGTGATTTCGTCAGGTCGCCATAGCCGGTGAAGCGGTATTCGTATTCGAGGCCGAGGTAATCGGCGGCTTCTTTGGCCTTTGCCTGCAGCGCTTCGTCTTCCTGCTGCGAGAGGTAGACGAGCTTGCGGTAATGGCCAAAATACATATCCCGGAGTTCCGGATGGCGCTTGAGGCCGAGCGGCTCGATGACGAAGGCCTCGAACTGGCGGGCGAGGAAGTCGGTGAGGAAAAAGGCGGTCAGATCGTCGTCCCAGCGGCTGGCAAAGGCATCGTTGCCGGCGAAGAAGGAATAGCAGTGCGGGCCGGGAATGCGCTCGACGCATTCTTCTTCGCAGAGCCGGTCGAGGTGGCCCCCGGTGCCGCAATCGGCATAGGCGACGAAGATGCGCTCGAAGCCGGCTGCACGTGCCTTGGCAATCGCCTCCTTGACCCCCGGCGTGATCTTTTCCGGCGTGTTGTGCCAGATGGCGGGCAGACAGGAGAGGTCGACATGGTCGAGCCTGTTGGCCTGGCAGATGGCCAGAATTTCGCGCGCGATTGCGCCGCAACCGATGACGTGAACTTTTTCCGGTTGTGCGCGTTCTATTGTGCGCGATACGTTTTCCATCTCGATTCCACCCAGTGATCAACGTGAAGGAAGCTGGCCATGAAAACACAAACTGTTGCGACCGTCGGAGCCGTGCTCATCGCGCTTATGACGTTGAGCGCCTGCGGCAACACAATCCGCGGCATCGGTCAGGATACCGCAAACACCGTCAACGCGACACAGTCGGCCGGCAAGAAGGTGGCCAACGCCGCCAACTGAGCCGTGACCTGAAGCGCCGCGCGTCGAATTCGGCTGTGCCAGAGACGCTTTGATCCCCTGGTGTCCAGCCTGGTGTTCCGCGGCGGTCGCGACGTGGAACATCAGCAGACGCCGCGGTTGCGCAGCCCTCCGTTTTCATGCCAGCAAATGAAAAGCCGGCCGCAAGCGTCATTGCTGCGGCCGGCTTTCGTGTTCGTGAAGCGGGCTCAGCCGGCAGCGAGCAGGTTGTGCTTGCGCTTCATGAAGTCCTTGGCGGTTTCGACCGCGACTGCCGCGTCGCGGCAATAGGCGTCGGCGCCGACGGCCTTGCCGAATTCCTCGTTGAGCGGCGCGCCGCCGACGAGCACGACATAGTCGTCACGCAGTCCCTTTTCCTTCAGCGTGTCGATGACGACCTTCATGTAGGGCATGGTGGTGGTCAAAAGCGCCGACATGCCGAGGATGTCGGGCTGCTCGCGCTCGATCGCTTCCAGGTAGTTTTCGACCGGGTTGTTGATGCCGAGGTCGACGACATCGAAGCCGGCGCCTTCCATCATCATGCCGACGAGGTTCTTGCCGATGTCGTGAATGTCGCCCTTGACGGTGCCGATCACCATCTTGCCGAGCTTCGGCGCGCCGGTTTCGACGAGCAGCGGCCGCAGGATGAACATGCCTGCCTTCATCGCATTGGCCGACAGCAGAACTTCCGGCACGAACAGGATGCCGTCGCGGAAATCGACGCCGACGATCCGCATGCCTTCGACCAGTGCCTGGGTCAGGACGTCGTAGGGCGTCCAGCCACGCTTGAGCAGGATGTTGGTTCCGTCCTCGATCTCCTCCTTGAGGCCGTCATAGAGGTCGTCATGCATCTGCTGCACAAGTTCCTCGTCGGAAAGGTCCTCGAGAATGATTTCATCGTCTGCCATAGTAGGGTTCCTCGGTTCCTGGCACGGCCGGGCTAAAATCCGGACACGTTCAACAATCAATAGCGGTCGACGCGTAAAAATCTGTTTTCGAAAGCGACGTCGCATATGACAAAAAGCGACGGCAGGGCACCTTCTTTCGAGGCCTGTATATTCTTAACAAAAACAATATATTCGCGCCATGCGGTTTTTGGCCGGCGATGACGCAGGTCGCAGTGTTCGAGTTGCGCCACTTGTTGGCGCATTGAGACCCGTACAGTCCCTGCGGCTTGGTAGCATTAGGGCCAAATGGTGCTTGAAGGCGCACGAAATGCGCGGGAGAGGAATGAGTAAATGAGCGACGTGACAGAACAGGACGCGGTTGAGGGTGGCGGTCGCCGCTCGCGTGGCGAGGGACGGGGAGCAGCGGCGCGGCGTGCCTCGCGCACCGGCGGCGGCCCGGGGCCGTCTCTGCCCTATATCCAGCGCAAGATTCGCGAATACGAGGTTCTCGACGAGGAGGGTCTTGAGCTCATCGAGCGCAATGCCGATACGATCCTCGAGGAAATCGGCATCGAATTCCGCGACGACGCCGAAGCACTCGAACTGTGGAAACAGGCTGGTGCCGACGTGCGCGGCCAGCGCGTTCACTTTCCCAAGGGTCTTTGCCGCGAGCTTCTGAAAACGGCGCCGTCCGAATTTACCTGGCACGCCCGCAATCCCGCGCGCAGCGCCCAGGTCGGCGGCAAGGCGACGATCTTCGCACCGGTCTATGGCCCGCCCTTCGTGCGCGATCTCGAGGGTAACCGCCGTTACGCGACCATCGAGGATTTCCGCAACTTCGTGAAGCTCGCCTATATGGCGCCGTCGATGCATTCGTCCGGCGGCACGGTCTGCGAGCCGGTGGACATTCCGGTGAACAAGCGTCACCTCGACATGGTCTACAGCCACATCAAATATTCCGACAAGCCGTTCATGGGCTCGGTCACGGCACCCGAGCGCGCCGAAGACACGATCGCCATGGCGAAACTCGTTTTCGGCGACGAGTTCGTCGAGAACAATTGCGTCACGCTCAACCTGATCAACGCCAACTCGCCGATGGTCTTCGACGAGACCATGGTGGGCGCACTCAAGGTTTATGCCCGCCACAACCAGGCCTGTGTGCTTTCGCCGTTCATCCTGTCGGGCGCCATGAGCCCGGTCACTGTTGCCGGCACGCTGACGCAGATTCTCGCCGAAGTGCTGGCCGGTGCCTCGTTCACCCAGCTGATCCGCAAGGGCGCGCCGGTGCTGTTCGGCACCTTTGCCGCCTCGATCTCGATGCAGTCGGGCGCGCCGACCTTCGGCACGCCGGAGCCGTCGCTGGTTTCCTATGGCGCGGCACAGCTTGCCCGCCGCTTGAAGCTGCCGTTCCGCACCGGCGGTTCACTCTGCGGCTCGAAGGTTCCGGACGCTCAAGCCGCGCATGAATCGGCCAATACGCTGAACATGACGCTGCTTGCCGGCACCAACTTCGTGCTGCATGCGGCCGGCTGGCTCGAGGGGGGTCTCGTCTCGTCCTACGAGAAGTTCATGATCGACCAGGACCAGCTCGGCATGATGCAGAAGATGGCCGAAGGCATCGACCTCTCGGAAGACGCGCAGGCGCTCGACGCCATCCGCGAAGTCGGTCCGGGCAGTCACTACCTCGGCTGCGCCCACACCCAGGCCAATTTCCAGACCGCCTTCTACCGTTCGCCGCTCGCCGACAACAACTCCTACGAACAGTGGGAAGTGGAAGGCGAAAAGCGCATCGAGCAGCGCGCCAATGCGCTGGCCCGCAGCTGGCTGGAGCACTACGAGGCGCCTTACCTCGATCCTGATATTGACGAGGCGCTCAAGGCCTTTATCGCCGAGCGCAAGGACTCGATGCCCGACGCTTTCACCTGAAAGGGTCCCGAGCGAGCCAGGGAGCAAGGCGGCGCGGCGCAGGTGGCTGACATGATCCAGAAGGAAGTCTGGCGCCCGCATTACGATCTACAGGGGCCGAAACCGAAATGACGGCGCCTTCCGCATCTGCGGAAACTCGACTTGAAACCGTCCGTGCGGCTCTTGAGCCGCACGGACTTTTTTTGCGCGGCACGCTGAACTTTGCTTCCGGCGATGCCGCGCCGTTGCTTTCGGATGGTCGGCCGGCTGCAAGCGTCGCGCTGATCGGCAATGTCGGCGGCTCGCTGTGGCAGCCCTTCGTGCGCTGGCGCGAAAGTGCGCCGGACCATGGCGGCAACGATCCGCTCGATACGTGGTCGAAGTCGGTGATTGGGGAAATCGCTCGAGGCAGTGGGGCGACGGCCTACTTCCCGTCGGATCCACCCTGGCAGCCATTCCAGCAATGGGCGATGCGGGCGGAGGGGCTGAAGACTTCGCCGCTCGGCATTCTCATTCATCCGCGCTACGGGCTCTGGCACGGCTATCGTGGCGCGCTCGCCTTCGACGAACCCTTGGCTGCCGATAGCGAGCGGTTGGCCAGCCATCCCTGCGACACTTGCGTGGATAAACCATGCATTTCCGCCTGTCCGGCCGGCGCGCTCGAGCGCCTGCAATTCGATGTCGGCCGTTGTCGCAGCTATCTGAGGACGGAGGCGGGCAGGAGTGGCTGTCTCGAGCACGGATGCCTGGCCCGCGACGCCTGTCCCGTCGGGCAGGACTATCGCTATCCGCCGGCGCAGCTTCGCTTCCACATGTCCGCACTGGACCTTTGATCTGTCGCCGCTGCCGAAACTATGGCCTGATGGGCGGAGCCAGGGCTCAGCCTGGACCACGCGGTTCAAAGACTGGAAGAAGCGCAGATCGTAGGGAATGGTCGAATCGTAGACAACGTCGATGGCATCGACAAAAGTCGTCGGCGGATTTACGGCCTGCGACAATGGATAGAGCCTGATCCGTTTGGCGTAATCGACGCCTTGGCAACGTCGGCTTCGCTGCCGCTGTTCAGAATGGAGCGCAGCAGGGCGTAACCCTGATAGGTCGATGACGGCAGCACGATGTATCCGTCCGGGATCGCGCCGGAGTGGTCAGGTGGCAGGATGAGGTATTTTCCGCCCTTGCCCTTGTCGACCCCGGCCGGGCCGACATCCTCCAGGGGGAACTGCCATGCATGACGTCCGGATTGGGGGTGAGTGTCTGGTTCTTTCAGTCCGGCAGGCGAGACCAGTAGACGATCTGATTGGGCTTGCCTTTGGCGCCCGTGATCATCGCCTGCAGCATCAGGTCGAAGTTGACGACAGGCATGCCCCAGTTGACGGCCTCGATCGCTCGGCTCTCGATTGTCCTTGCGTCAAGGTCTTTGACCAGCTTGTCGTCGGCGCTGGCCGGGGCCGCCGCGATCAACAGGCTCAGAATCGCCATGGCGAACCTGCGCATTTGAAGCCTCCGTCACATGCCGCCGTTGCGGGAAACATGCGGTTGAATTGCCCCGATTGTAACCTAGTGTGTGTAGGCTAATGCAGGGGGTCGCATGATTCGAAAGATGTGCGCCGGTTCGCTGGTGTTCGTGGTTGCGTTTGCCGCGTCACAGGCCAGCGCGGATGAATTTGGCGTCAGTTTCTGGCTGCCTGGCCTATACGGCAGTTTTGCTGCGGTGCCGGGTAAACCCGGCTGGTCCTTCGCTTCGATCTACTACCACTCCTCCATCAGCGCGGGTGCGAGCGAGGCTTTTCCACGCGGCGGGGCCGGGCAAGTCGATGTCGGCATGAGCGGGCGCGGCGACCTGGTTGCCTTCGGACCGACCTACACCTTCGATCAGCCCGTATGGGGTGGGCAGCTCGCCCTCAGCCTGTTGGGCGTTGCGGGACGAAGCCACGCCTGCGTAGACGCCACCTTGACTGGGCCGCTCGGCGGTTCGGTCTCCGGCGAAAGATGCGATTCTCTAACCGCGTTTGGCGATGTCCTTCCCCAGGCGGCACTTAAATGGAACGACGACGTCGACAACTATCTCGTCTATATGACCGGCGGCATTCCCGTTGGTTCCTACGATCCTGATCGCCTGGCGAACCTGGGGCTCGGCCACGGTGCCATGGATGGCGGGGTCGGATACACCTATCTCAATCCGGACACGGGTCGCGAGTTTTCGATTGTCGGCGGCCTGACCTACAACTTCAAAAACCCCGATACGGACTATCGGAACGGCATTGATGGGCACGTCGACTGGGCCGCATCGCAATTCCTGAACGAGCATGTCCATGTCGGCGTCGTTGGATACGCCTATCAGCAGCTTACGGGGGACAGCGGCGAAGGCGCGACCCTTGGTGATTTCAAGTCCCGCGTGTTCGGGGTCGGTCCCCAGCTCGGTTGCAAGTTCGACGCCGGCGATGAAACGGCGGGCTATGTGAACCTCAAGGGATACTACGAGTTCGGGGCCAAAAACCGCCCGGAAGGCTGGAATGTGTGGCTGACGCTGGCGTTTTCACCTGCGCCGAAGCCTCCAATGAAATAGAGGACGGTAAAGCGTCGGCCGGGGCCGTGAATGACACGGCAAGGTCCAGCCTGCCCATCCACCGATGGCCGCTCGGGCATACTTTCCACAGCCGCATACACAGCAGGAAGTGACGTGCGTAACGCACAATCCCAAGGCACCGCCGGCACAGGCATCCACACGACCTGCGCCGTCACCTTCCGGCGCTGATTGACTGGTGCTGTCCCCGCAGCTGGGTGCGCATGGAAAACCGAGCGCCTGTTTCGCTGTTCCGCTCCGGCACGCAAAGATGGTGTAAATCTCCAAAATGACTAAAATTGCAGGTGTTCTGGAAACGTAAAATTTCCGAATTTATACCGATTTGGACGGTGTGGCATTGGAGACCATCTCATGACGCGCAGCCCAGTGGTATCCGTGAGCAACTTTCCCCCGCGCTTGTCGCGGGAGGAAGTCGACGCGCAGGTATCGCGTCTGGACAGTATTCATGCCGCCAATTCGCAGCTTCTCGACGAGGCGTACAAGCGCCTGCTGGCGATTGCCGCCGCCCATGCCGCGGTGGTTGCGGCCTGCATCGCCGGCTTCGACGGTCTGTTCGACAGCTCCATATTGGGCGCGAGCTTGCTGCCGGAGGCGATCGATTTTCTACGCAAGGCCGCCCTGGTCGTCGGCTGCATTGGCCTGCTGCTCACTTTCTTTGCCATCGCCAACAATTACGGCGAGGTGCAGCGGGTGGCGCGCCAGCACGCCAGCAACCTGCGCTTCACGCTGCAGGAAAAGCGATTGCTGACCAGGCTGTCGAGCGAGATCCTCACCGGTAATCCCAACTCTTACCTGCGCAGCGGCGTTGCCGGCCTTGCCTGTCTGGCGGCGATCTTCGGCCTTGCGGCGGCGGCCGGCTGTTTTGTGCTGGCCGGCATTGCCGGGATTATGGCTGGCGGCTGAGCGGAACTGTCGCGGCCGTAAGGCCCTGTACTTTCCTTACCTCATCCCTGTGCGCACAGAATTGCGACGGCGACCTACCTACACCGCGACGATGCCATGTTTGGCTGCGGCTACGGATGCCGATTTCTCCTCTCCCTCATCTCTGTGCTTGTCACAGAGATCCAGCCGCCCGCGTCGGCGGCGCGCAAAGACCGCGTCATGCAGCAGACAGCGAGGTTTTGGTTCCTTCACGGCGCAGACGCGCTGTGGCTGGACCCCTGTGACGAGCACAGGGGTGAGGGGGAGAGCACGGTTGGCCTGTCCGTCTACGGCGAGGCCGGGCCTGCCATCAGCATTTTCCTCGCTCCTGCGCCAGAACCGCCGCAATCTCGATGATGCTGGGCGACTGATTCCATTGGATGTTTTTCATGCCGCTTTTTCCAAAACCATTTCTCGTCGGTGCCGTTCTCTCGGCCGGCCTTGCCGGCCCGGCGCTCGGCGCCTGCCGTGACGTCAGCCATCTCGGGCAGGACTATATCGCCTGCACCGTCGACCCCGCCGATAACGACATCCGTCTTTACAACAAAGATCAGGCCGGCGTTCCCTTCCGCTCGTTCCGGGCGCTGTCGCTGGAACTGCGCCATCGCGACGAATACATGCTCTTTGCCATGAACGGCGGCATGTATCACGACGACCTGTCGCCGGTCGGCCTGCATATCGAGGAGGGGCGCGAGCAGGCGCCGCTCAACACCAATACCGGCTGGGGCAATTTCCACCTTCTTCCTAACGGCGTCTTCTATGTCGATGGCGGCAAGGCGGGGGTGATGTCGGCGGACGCCTATCGCGCCGCCAATATCCGGCCCCGGTTTGCCACGCAGTCCGGCCCGATGCTGGTGATCGATGGCGAGCTGCATCCGCGCTTCCTGCCCGACAGCACCAGCCTCAAGACCCGCAACGGCGTCGGCGTGACGGCTGCGGGCGAGGTGGTGTTCGTCGTCTCGAAAAGGCCGGTGCGGTTTCACGACTTCGCGACGCTTTTCCGCGACGAGCTCGATTGCCCCAACGCGCTTTTCCTCGACGGCACGATCTCCAGCCTCTATGCGCCTGATATCAACCGGCACGACCGGCTGTTCCCGATGGGGCCGATGATCGCCGTCGTCGGAAAATTCCCGCGCTAGTTTTTTCTTTGGGGCCGATGCGATTTTTTTCGTCGCGGCCCCAAGGAATTGTCGTCGTGCAACGTCTAAGGTTCAAAACAGCTAGGAGCGGGCACGCCATTGGACGCTGAACTCGTCGAGAAAGCGGTGTCTGGAGACAGACGGGCGTTCGGCCAATTGGTCGAGCGGCACTATGATTTTGTCCATGCCGTCGCCTGGCGCTGGTCGGGCAATGCCGCGGATGCGGAAGACATCGCCCAGGACGTCTGCGTACGGCTGGGTACCGCCGTTCGCGGCTTTCGCGGCACCAGCCGGTTTCGCACCTGGCTCTACACCCTAACGCTCAACGCGGCGCGCGACCACAAGCGCCGACAGATGCGCGACACCAGCAGGATACAGGCCTATGCCAACGAGCAGGCCGTTCTTGGCGGCGGCGAGACGGCCGAAGACGATCGCCAGGAGGCGCTCTGGACGGCCGTCAGGGCGCTGCCGGAAAAACAATGCGACGCAGTGCTGCTCGTCTATGCCGAGGGGATGAGCCATGCCGCGGCCGCCGATGTGCTTGGATGTTCCGAGGCGACCGTGTCCTGGCACGTGCACGAGGCGCGCAAGCGGCTGAAGACATTGCTTGGCAAGGAGGCCGTGTGATCATGACCGACGATTTCGACAAGCTCTCCGGGCTGACCCCGCCAAAGGCTTCGAACGAGGCACGCGCGCGTGCGCTCGCGGCCGCCATGCAGGCTTTCGACATGGCAGAAGAAAATTCGACCATCACCCAAGGATCAATGCTGCCGGTTCGTCAAAGCTCCATCTTCAACCGGATATGGAGCCCCATCATGAACAGGAAACTGCTTGCCGGATCGGCACTCGCCACGCTGCTGGTCATCCCCGCCGCCACGTTCCTGACGCTGGAACTGACGCGCAACTCCGTGCTGCCCGGCGACACCGGGGCAGAGATCGCGGTGAAGGGAGAGCCGAAACAGAAGGCAGCGCCACGGCCGAAGTCAGCTCCGACTGCGTCGGCGGTGGACGAAAACCTAGCTGCTGCGAAGAGGCAGGAGACCTCCGGCTTTGCAGTCGGCGGGTCGGTTGCCGTTGATGCTGAGGGTCGGCCACCGGCCGATAAGCCAGCCGCCGAGGCGCTTGCCCGCGCCCGCGAACAGAAGACCGTCGAGGTTCAATCTGCGGCGCGAGCCGAGAACCCGGCGCCCACTGCCGAGGCCGAGGCGGATGCTTTGGGCAACCAGATGATGAGCGATAGCGCAGCACCGCTTTCTGCAGCTCCGGGCGCTGAGACACGGATGACCTTTATGCCGGCGCCCGTTGTTGCCGAGGAGATGGCTCCGGCTCCTCAGGAAAACCGCGAGCGCTTCAACAAGGCCGACAGCAATCCGGTCAAGAGCGTCGCCACCGACCCGGTCTCCACCTTCTCGGTCGATGTCGATACGGCTTCCTACGCCTTCGTGCGCCGCTCGCTAATGGAGGGTCAGATGCCGGAGCGCGATGCGGTGCGGGTCGAGGAGATGGTCAACTATTTTCCTTATGATTGGCCGCGCCCGGCGAGCGCCACTGAGCCGTTCAAGGCGACGGTGACGGTGACGCCGACGCCGTGGAATGGCGGCACACGGCTGATGCACGTGGCGATCAAGGGCTATGACGTCGTGCCGGCGCAGGCACCGAAGGCGAACCTGGTGTTCCTGATCGACGTTTCCGGCTCCATGGACGAGCCGGACAAGCTGCCGCTCTTGAAAGGCGCCTTCCGGCTGCTGGTCGAGAAACTGAAGCCCGAGGATACGGTTTCGATCGTCACCTATGCCGGCAATGCCGGCACGGTGCTGGAACCGACCGCGGTCAAGGACAAGGCGAAGATCCTGTCGGCGATCGACACGTTGCAGCCCGGCGGCTCGACCGCCGGTGCCGAGGGCATCGACGCTGCCTACCGGCTGGCGGAGAAGGCCTTCGTCAAGGGTGGCGTCAACCGCATCATGCTGGCGACCGACGGTGACTTCAATGTCGGTCCCGCCAGCGACGACGAGCTCAAGCAGATGATCGAGGCCAAGCGCAGGAGCGGCATCTTCCTGTCGGTGCTCGGCTTCGGCCGCGGCAACTACAACGATGCGCTGATGCAGACGATTGCCCAGAACGGCAACGGTACGGCCGCCTATATCGATACGCTGGCCGAGGCGCAGAAGACGCTGGTGGAAGAGGCGGGCTCATCGCTGTTCCCGATCGCCAAGGACGTCAAGCTGCAGGTGGAATTCAACCCGGATGCAATCGCCGAATACCGCCTGATCGGCTACGAGACCCGGGCCCTGAAGCGCGAGGACTTCAACAACGACAAGGTCGATGCCGGCGACATCGGCTCCGGCCACAGCGTCACGGCGATCTACGAGGTGACGCCGAAGGGCAGTCCGGCGGTGCTGAACGACGACCTGCGCTACGCGGCGGCGGAGAAGCCGGCAGCCGATGCGACGACGAAAACCGGCGAACTCGCTTTCCTCAAAATCCGCTACAAGAAACCGGATGGCGACCAAAGCGAACTGATCACAACGCCGGTTACCGAGGCGAACGCCGTGCCATCGCTCGCAGAGGCGCCCAATGACGTGCGCTTCTCGGTCGCCGTGGCCGCCTTCGGGCAGAAGCTTTCGGGTGTGACGGCGCTGTCGGACTATTCCTATGATGCCGTCGTCGATCTGGCGGCAGCGGCCAAGGGGGCGGACCCGTTCGGTTATCGCGGCGAATTCGTCAATCTGGTGCGGCTCGCCAAGGGGCTTTCGGGCGGCGGCTCGGCCAATTGAGGGTCGGGCGGGAGGATGAGGCTGCGCCGTTACCGCGGCGTGGCCCATCATCCGGCTGCCGCCACCTTCTCCCCGCTTGCGGGGAGAAGGGATATACGGCGCTGCCTTCGTCTGACGTAACCTGTTCTGCGCGTGGTCCGTTTGGTAGGCGTCGGGGAGTTCAAGGACCCCGTTGCCGAAAGGGATAGTCCGATGCCCGGCAACCATCGTCCTGACTAAAGGTGCCGTCTCCTTGTCCTCGGACGGTACCACTTCCCTCATTCCTGTGCTTGTCACAGGAATCCAGTAACGGCGCGTCTGCGCAGTTAAGGATCCTTCCAGTGGCCCTTCTTCCTCAAGCTCTTCCGCGCCGTAGACACGGCGCTGCTGGATTCCTGTGACAAGCACAGGAATGAGGGCGAGAAATCCCACTCGGGCAGCAAGGTGCAGCGGACCAACCAGCTAGGTCAAAGATTCATTGTGATCGCGCCGAGCCCCATGGCGCTCTTTAAACGCCTAACCTCAACCCTTCGGAAACGCGCGCTCCAGGCCGCCTGATTTCGTCAAACCCGTTCTGAACGCCTGGTAGGCCGGGTGCTGGCTGGAGCGGGCGGCTTCCATCAGGCGCATCTGCAGCCGCGCCGGGGCCTCGCTGCCGAGCCAATGGCCAAGCTTTTCGAGCTTCAACGTGTTGAGGAAGCGGGCTTCGGAGGCGATGTCGAGGCAGCGATGGAGGCCTTCCATCAGTTGCTCGTCCTGCTCGGGGTTTTCCGCCAGCAGGCGGATAAAGGCCTGATCCGCTTCGCCAAAAGCCGAAAGCTTGTCGGCAACGGTGTCCCTGTCGGGGAAGGAAGCGGGTCCGGCATTCATGTCAGTGTCTCCAGGCGAATCTCGTTTTCTTCGGGATAGGACAGGCCGGCAGGGCGCGCAAGCATCGGTGAATGATGCACTTAAACGAAACGTCTAGAATTGACAAAAAGTCCAGAATCGGTCATTCCAGTGACATGAACATAAAGCCCGCCATTGCCTTCGACATTGCCATGCACGCGCCAACGGCTGCGGCCATCAGCGCCTTGCTCTATCCGCATGCGGAGGTGGTGCTGCATGACCTTAAGCGCGGCACCGTCGTTGCCATCTGGAATGCCTCCTCCGGCCGGGCGGTCGGCGAGGATTCGCTGATCGAGGAAGAGTTCGGCGTGGTTTCGGGCGCGGAAAACGTGCTCGGGCCATACGAGAAGACTGGAGTCGACGGTCGGCGCATCAAGTCCATCTCGGCGGTGTTGCGCGACGCCAAGGGCGACGCGGCAGGCCTGCTCTGCATCAATCTCGATGTCTCGATGATCGACAATGCCGTGAAGCTGCTTTCCGCCTTTGCCGGTGCTGCGCAGCCGCGGCCGCAGGTGCTGTTTTCGCGTGACTGGCGCGAAGAGATCAACGCGTCGCTGCATGACTGGCTGAAGGAGCGGGGGCTCGCGCTTTCAGCGCTGAAACGGGCGGACCGGGTGGCGCTGGTGGCGGCGCTGGAGGAGCGCGGCCTGTTCAAGACCCGCAACGCCGTCGACCATCTTGCCAGCCTGATCGGCACCTCGCGCGCCTCGATCTACAACTATCTCACTGCCGCCCGCGGCGACGCTTCCTGATCACGACGAAGACAATGGTTTCGCCCGTCCGCCGGACGCAGCGATTGGAGGACCCGATATGACCACCTTGCCAGACTTCCGCCTCGAAACGCATTTCTCCCGCTGGGAGTTCAAGGCGCGCCACCACATGACCGCCAGCGACAGCGAAACCATCGGCATGGGCGAACTGCTGGCGCTGGCCGACGACGCGGACCGGGAAGCCTGGGACAAGCTGACGCTCGGCTACACCGAAACCTATGGCGCACCGGCCTTGCGCGCGGCCATTGCGTCGACCTATCAGGGGCTCTCGGCTGAAGACATTCTCTGCTTTGCCGGGGCGGAGGAGGGGCTTTACTGCGCCATGCTGGCGCTGCTCGGCCCTCAGGACCACGCCATCGTCACCGTGCCAAACTATCAGTCGATGGAAACGCTGCCGGTCACGATCGCCGCTTCGGTCACCGGCGTGCCGCTGCGCCCGGAAAACAACTGGCGCCTCGATATTGCCGACGTGCGTGCGGCGCTGAAGCCGAACACCAGGCTGATTGCAGTCAACTTCCCCAACAACCCTACCGGCTCGATCGCCGATCAGCAGACCTTTAAGGCGCTGGCCGAGCTCTGCGCCGAACGCGGCATCCATCTCTTCAGCGACGAGGTCTATCGTGGGCTCGAGCGCGACCCGGCGCTGAGGCTGTCGCAGGCGGCCGAGTTGTTCGAGCGCGGCATCTCGCTCAACGTCATGTCCAAGGCCTATGGCCTGCCGGGCTTGCGCATCGGCTGGATCGCCTGCCGCGATCATGCGCTGATCGAGCGCATGGAGAAGATGAAGCACTATCTGTCGATCTGCAATTCGCGTCCGTCCGAGGTTCTGGCAACGATCGCACTCAAGGCGCGCGAGCAACTGCTGACACGCAATCGGGCGCTTTGCGCCTCGAACCTCGAAAAGCTCGGAGCCTTCTTTGCCGAATTCCCCGCCCTCTATGAATGGCGGGAGCCGGATGGCGGCTGCGTCGGTTTTGCCCGCTATCTCGGAGCCGATGGGGTCGAGACCCATTGCCGCCGCCTGGTGGAAGAGGCGGGCGTGCTGCTGCTGCCATCCAGCCTGTTCGTGTCCGACCTGCTGCCGGTCGCTGAGGATCGCTTCCGTGTCGGCTTCGGTCGCAAGAACATCGAGATCGGGCTTGAGGCCTGGCGGCAGCATCTTCGGGCGGACAGTGCGATCAAGCGCAGCGCCTGATTTTCGGGGGCATTCCCGCTCGTTGCGAGAGCCATAGCGAACGCTACAAATGAAAACGCTCCGGGATCAGATGATGCCGGAGCGTTTCGTTATTTTGTCGATCTTGCGTGCTTTTCGCACTTCCCCTGGAAGTGCTTTTAGCCGCGGCGGCTGCGCCGTTCCCGGGCCGGGGCCGATGGAGCTTCATTGGCCGACTTGTTGCGCAGCGGGCCGATCCTTTCGATGATCACATCGAGCGTCGGGCGTTCGCGCGGCGAATGCTCGTCGAGGGCCACGCGCATGGCGGCGAGGTGCCCGCAGGTGGTGCCGCAGCAGCCGCCGATGATCTTGGCGCCGGCGTCGGCCGCGAGCCGAGCATATTCCGCCATCAGCGGCGGCGTGCCGGAGTAATGGATTTCCGAGCCGCGGAATTCCGGAATGCCGCAATTGCCCTTGACGATCACGGTCGCCTCGGGCTTTGCCGCGGTCATGTCGAGCAGCGAGGACAGGATGTCGGACGCGCCGACGCCGCAATTGGCCCCGACGGCGACCGGGCCATTGCCCAGATCCTTGGCGACATCGTGAATATCCTTGGGGTGCAGGCCCATCATGGTCTTGCCGGCGGTGTCGAAGGAGCCGGTATAGACATAGGGCATGCCGACCTTGGCGGCGGCCTCGGCGGCCGCGCGGATCTCGTCCGGCGACGACATGGTCTCGATCCAGGCGACTTCGGCGCCGCCGGCCTTCAGGCCTTCGATCTGTTCGACGAAGGCCGAGACCGCGTCCTCATAGGACAGCGCGCCAAGCGGGATCAGCAGTTCGCCGGTCGGGCCGACAGAACCGGCGGTGATGACCTTGCGCGGTGCCTGGTCGGCGACGGCGCGGGCGATTTCGGCCGCGCGCCTGTTGAGTTCGTGCACGCGATCCTGGGCGTGGTGCAGCTTCAGGCGGTGGCGGGTGCCGCCGAAGGAGTTGGTCAGGATGATGTCGGCGCCGGCGTCGACGAAGTCCTGGTGCAGCTTGGCGATGTTCTCGGGCCTGGTCTCGTTCCAGATTTCCGGCGCTTCGCCGGCTTCGAGGCCCATCGCGAACAGCGAGGTTCCGGTGGCGCCATCGGCAAGAAGAACGCCTTTTTCGGCGATAAGGTCGGAGAGAACGTTGGCTGCAGCGGTCATCGGCTTTTCCCGGCTAGAATGAATGCAATAAGATATAAAGATATCTTTATGTCTTTGCAAGCGTCGGCGTGGGTGGCCGGGACTATTGTTGGTGGCGCAGGCCCAAGCGCCCGGCAAGGCCGAGCCCGAAGATGGCCAGCGCCGTCAGCAGCCACATCGGGTCGGCGCGGTTGAGGAAGAAGCTTTCGAGCATGGCGTTGTAAGTCATGAAAATGACGACCATGACGCAGAAGTCGGCAAAGGCCCGACCCTCCGGCCGGCGCGAGGCGCGGATGTAGTCGAGGAGCGGTTTGACGAAGAGCAGCAGGCTTATGAGGATACCGCCGGGCAGGCCAAATGTCAGCGCCGCGTCGAGATAGCTGTTGTGGCCGGCAACGATGCCACGCACGTCCCAGTTCGCCTCGAAGTTGGCCTCAAGGCCCATGATGACGGGCGAGAGCCAGAAGCTGGAGTAACCCTGACCTAGCCATGGGTGCTCGGCGATGCTGGCGCTGGCGAACTTCCAGATGTCGTCGCGTCCGGTGAAGGTGGCATCGTCGATGATCGCCCTGGTGAACGAAAGCAGGGTGTCTGAATAGATCGTGCCGAGCGTCAGGCCGAAGACGACGACCGACATGACCAGATGCGCGACGATCATCAGGCCGGGGCTGCGAACGGCGCGACCGGCAAGCACCAGCGTTATGGCGATTGGCAGGAAGCCGATGGTGGTCTTCGAGCCGGTGTGCAGCACGAAGTTGACCGAGAGCAGGGTGATGGCCCAGCCGCGAAGCGTGGCGCCGGAGCGCAGGCAATAGATCCCGAACATGCACAGGATCGAAAACACCGGCGCCGAGACGTTCTTGTGTAGGAGATGGCCGCGCCAGAAGCCGGCATGCCAGGGCTCGCCGCCGGCGGCCGAGTGAATGGCCAGGTCCGGCGCCACGATGAGCGCGGCATAGTCGATCAGGATGAGGAGCAGTATGGCATTTGCCCCGGCATGAACGAAATCCTCCTCGCTGCGCGGCAGCACCAGCACGCCGGCCACCATGATCATCGCCACAAGGCTGAGCGTCAGACCACGGGCGGAGGCGGCCGGATCGTAGGACTGCAGGCAGGAGAAGTAGGCGATGGCGAAGATCGCCACCCAGGCCGGCGAGGCCAGCCGCGCCAGCACCCGCTTGTCGACCACGAGCAGCATCGCAAACAGATAGACCGCACCAAGCACGATGTAGCCGACCTGGTTGATGATGTTGCCATCGTTGGCGGCATTCGGGTCCGTCTCCATGGCGCCCTGAAAGGGCATCAGCGTGAAGACCATGAGGAAGAGCCCGAGGCCGGATAGCAGCGAAGCCAAATGGCGCGTCAGCTGTGCGAGCCCAACGTCGTAGCCTACCCGCGCCGGCACTGGATGCCGACGTGTGGGTAAGTCTGCCGTGGCGGGGGGTACTTGCATCAGGGCGCCGAGATTGCTGGGGCGTCGCCGACACGGCGCCACCTCCGGGTTTGCGGTTCCCGTCTGCAGTTGCCCCCAGAGGGCCGGGACCTGCCATCAAGCATGGCGCAATCGGGTTAAGGTCGAATGAAACGGCGGCTCGGTTCAATCGGGCATCTTTTGCCAAAGCGGGCAGTTTTGCCTTGCCCCGACAACAGAAGCCAAATGTCTTTGGCTCAACGCAGAATGCCCATTACCGGATTTTAAGGCTTCCCGGGCGAAGGTAGCTTCCAATCGTCCTTGCGGGACCTGTCTTCTCGAAGCAGACCGTCTAAACGACGGGCGCAACGTGACGAAATGGCGGCGCTTGCCGCCAGCGATGGAGCATTCTCCGCAATGGTGAAGAAACCCAAACTCCTGGCGCTCGAATCCTTGCGGGGTTTCGCGGCCCTTGCGGTTGTCCTGCACCATTTCCGTTACGGCAGCCTGCTGAGTGAGAATGCCTTCATCCGGCACGGCTACCTCATGGTCGACTTCTTCTTCGTGCTCAGCGGCTTCGTGATTGCTCTCAACTATGCCAACAGATTGTCGAGCCCCGCAGAGCTCGCAAGCTTCCAGCGCCGGCGGTTCTGGCGCCTCTATCCGCTTCATCTGTTCACGCTGCTGATCTTCCTCGGCATAGAGTGTCTCAAATACATCTTTGAACAGAAGACCGGCATCATCTCCAATAACCCCGCCTTTGTGGTGTCCGACGCAAAGGCGTTCCTTGCCAATCTTTTTCTGCTGCAGGGCGTGGTTCTGAGCGAACTCGGGTTCAATATTCCGAGCTGGTCCATTTCGGTCGAGTTCTGGACCTATCTGATCTTCGCTTTGACGGTGGGTCTCCTGCGGTTACCGGTGCGCTGGTGCCTTGTTCTGGCGGGTGGAGCGGCCATCATCCTGCTCGCTCTGGAGGGCGGACGGCTCGAAACCGATCCGATCTTTGCGATCATCCGCTGCGTATTCTCTTTTTTCCTGGGGGCGTGGGCCGCTTCGCTCCACGTCCGATTGCCCCGAAAGGCGGCGGCGCCGATGGCTGCAGCGGCGCTGACGCTCGTCGTTTTGGCAATCTGGGGCCTCGGCGGCGGCCGCGCGGAAATCCTTCTGCCGCCTCTTTTTGCGGTCACGGTTGTGGCCGTGGCGAACCTGCAGGAGGACACGAGTCTTCGCCGCTTTCTCGAGTGGCCGTCCTTCGTCTGGTTGGGCACCGTCAGCTACAGCGTCTACCTGACCCATTCCATTGTCGGCTGGGCGGTCACCCAGATTCTGCGCTTCGGCCTGAAGGTTCCGACCCACGTCGCTCCCGATGGGGACACGGTTCTGACGCTCGACCAGGGCTTCGCGACGCTGGTGACGCTCGCTGCGATAGGTGGGGTGCTGGTTGTCTCTACTCTGACCTTCCGTTTCATCGAAAAACCCTTTCTGTCAGGCTGGCCTTTTGGGGCGAGGGCTGTCGCGGCGCGTGAGGGTTAGGCAGGTTCGATCTGGCGCCGAAGCCAGGTTGTCCGTTGACGCCATTGTGGCGGAAGCGGGGCGATTGCTCACGACGAAAAGCCGCAGCCGATAGGCGATTGCGGCTCGCTTGTGATCGCTGTAAAAGGCGGCACTTATGTAGTCGCTAGCTTGCCCGCGGGTATCGCGCGCTGATCGATAGCCTCAAACGAGAAGAACATCATGCATTTCACTATCCGGACACTCGCGTCGGCGGCGGTTTCACTCGGTCTGTTGCTCGGCGGTGCGTCCTACGCGTTCGCCGGAAAAGCCCATCTGGTTCTGGACGCGCAGACCGGCACCGTTCTCGAAGCCGAGAATGCCGACGAGCTGAACTATCCCGCGTCCTTGACCAAGATGATGACGATCTATCTTGCGTTCGAAGCGCTTCGCGACGGCAAGCTGACGTGGGACCAGCGACTGACGATGTCGGAAAATGCCAATGGCAAGGAGCCCTTCAAGCTGGCCGTCGGCGTCGGGCGCACCGTCTCCGTCCGCGAAGCCGTGATGGGCATGATCGTGCTGTCGGCCAATGATGCTTCCGTTGCCATCGGCGAACAGCTGGCCGGCACTGAAACCGGGTTTGCCAAGGTGATGACCGAGAAGGCGCACCAGCTCGGCATGGCCAGCACCGTGTTCAAGAACGCCAACGGCCTGCCGGATCCGGAGCAGGTGACGACGGCGCGTGACATGGCGACGCTCGGCATTGCGCTGATGCGCGATTTCCCGGAAGAGTTTGCGCTGTTTTCGAACCGCAAGATCGAATTCAGGGGCATGAAGCTTCGCGGCCACAACGGCGTGATGAACCGCTATGCAGGCGCTGACGGCATCAAGACCGGCTACACCACGGCGTCTGGCTATAACGTGGTGACGTCGGCGACGCGCGACGGCAAGCGCCTCGTCGGCGTCGTCATGGGCGGCGAGACCGCCGAAAAGCGCGACACCCAGATGATGGGCCTGCTCGACAAGTATTTCCCGGCGACCAGCGATACGCTTTCGTCCGCAAGCACCGTCGAGCCGGCTGCAGCCGAAACGACGAAGACCAACTGAACAGCGCCGTAGAGCACTTGGTGCGAATGCGAGGCTGACATCGGCCTACAGCGCCGCGCGTCTTATTAGACGCGCAAAGGTCGCTGTAGCACTTTGAATTGCTGCATGAGCGCCGACAGCGTGCGTCTTCCGAGTTGCACCCCGCAGACGATACGACCCGCCTGACATGCGAAGGGCGCTGCGGCCTGTTCCCGCGATGGGAGGTGCCGAGCGCCCTTGCTGCCGATTGGCCTGTCTATGCGGCTCTCTTGTCCTCGTGACTGGTGGGCGTCACCATGGCCGAGATGATCGTCGGCAGATCGAGCGCGCCGATCGGGCGGCCGTTTTCGTCGACGACATGGGCCACGTTGAGATGAGCGCCGGTCATGGCGCGGGCCGCCGATTCCAGCACCGTGCCCATCGTCAGCGGCATGCCTTCCGGGTTGCCGGAAAGCGGCCGCATGATCGTCTCGACATTGATGACGCGTCCGCGGTTCACTTCCTTGACGAAGGCGCTGATGTAGTCGTCGGCGGGCGACAGCACGATTTCCTGGCCCGTTCCCTGCTGCACCACGCGGCCATCCCGCAGGATGGCGATCTTGTCGCCGAGCCTGAGCGCCTCGTCGAGATCGTGGGTGATGAAGACGACGGTCTTCTTCAGCTCTTTCTGTAGGTCGAGAAGCACGCTCTGCATATCGACGCGGATCAGCGGATCGAGTGCCGAATAGGCTTCGTCCATCAGCAGGATGTCGGCATCGTTGGTGAGCGCCCGGGCGAGGCCGACGCGTTGCTGCATGCCGCCGGAAAGCTGGTTGGGGTAGTGGTTCTCAAAGCCCTGGAGACCGACCCGGTCGATCCAGCCGCGCGCGCGCTTTTCGCTCTCGGCCTTGCCGACGCCCTGGATCTCCAGGCCGTAAACGGTGTTGTCGAGCACGGTCCGGTGCGGCAGCAGCGCGAATTTCTGGAACACCATCGCCGTCTTGTGGCGACGGAATTCGCGCAGGTCGTTGTCGTTCATCTTGCAGACGTCGACGCCGTCATAGAGCACTTCGCCTGCGGTCGGGTCGATCAGCCGGTTGATGTGGCGGATCAGCGTCGACTTGCCCGAGCCCGAAAGCCCCATGACCACCATGACGCCACCGGCCGGCATCGAGATGTTGATGTCCTGCAGACCGAGCACGTGGCCGTGCTTTTCGTTGAGTTCCGCCTTGCCCAGGCCCCGCTTGACGGCATCGACATAGTTGCCGCCATTGGGGCCGAAGATCTTGTAGAGGTTCTTCACCTCGATCGCGTGACTAGCCATGGATAACCTCCGAATGCTTCTGTAGCCGCCTGCCGAAGGCCTGGCTGGTACGGTCGAAAATGATGGCGATACCGACAAGGGCGAAGCCGTTGAGGAAACCGACGGTGAAGAACTGGTTGGCGATCGCCTGCAGCACGTTCTTGCCGAGGCCGCCCACGCCGATCATCGATGCGACGACGACCATCGCCAGCGACATCATGATGGTCTGGTTGATGCCGGCCATGATGGTGGGCAGCGCCAGCGGCATCTGCACGTTCTTGAGCTTCTGCCAGGCCGACGACCCGAAGGCGTCGGCGGCTTCGAGCACTTCCTTGTCGACGAGGCGGATGCCGAGATTGGTGAGCCGGATCATCGGCGGCACGGCATAGATGACGACGGCGATGAGGCCCGGAACCTTGCCGATGCCGAAGATCATCACGACCGGAATAAGATAGACGAAGCTCGGCATCGTCTGCATCACGTCGAGCGCCGGATTGACGACCGACTGCACCCGCTCGGAGCGCGCCATCAGAATGCCGATCGGAATGCCGATCAGGATCGAGATCAGCGTGCAGACGGTGACCATTGCGAGCGTGACCATCGTGTCGTTCCACAGGCCGACGAGGCCGATGGCGATCATCGACAGCGCCGTGCCGATGGTGATGTTGATGTTGCGGCTGCCGAAATAGACGATCGCCACCATGAGCGCGAGGATGACGATCCACGGCGAGCTGACGAACAGGCTTTCGAGATAGTTCAGAAACCATTGAAGCGGCTGGACGACCGTGTCGATGGCGTCGCCATAGGTGCGGACGAAACCCTTGAAACCATCGTCGATGGTCTTGCGAGCCAGGCGGATCGTTCCGTCGTCAATGGCAGGGAACTTGCAGAGCAACTCTGGCAAGACACTGCAGATGGATGCCATATTTTTCCCCTTCTTGGCCTGAAGTCTTATGACGCCGACTGGGTCTTCAGACCGGTCGTTGCCGATCCCTGCGCAGACTTTGCGGTGACCTCTTCGGGTCCCGGCGTGAGGAATGTGACAGCGGAACGTGACGCCCGCTTTACTGAATGCGACATGCGAAGCGAACTGAACCTGTTCGTCGTCGCCGGTATTGCTTGCCATGTCCGACAATTTTTTCCGGCTGGCGAAGACGCCGATGCAGGCGACCGCTTTTCACGCGGGCCGCCTGCATCGTCAGCGAAAATCAGAGTGCCGCCTTGACCTTCTCGGCCACATCAGGGCTTACCCATGTGGTCCACATGTCCGGGAACTCTTCGAGGAAGTGCTTTGCTGCATCCTCGTTGGTGCCCTGGTTCTCATCCATCCAGGCAAGGACCTTGTTGACGGTGCCATTGTCCCACTTGCGCGCCTTGACATAGTCCATGGCAACGCCGGCCTTGTCGGCAAACGACTTGGTCACGACAGTGAAGACGTCGGAGACCGGGTAGGAGTTGACCTTCGGGCTCGGGCAATCCGGAACGGCCGAGCAGGCGTCCCATTCCTTCTTGTCGTGATCAACGCCGAAGGAGAGGCGGGTCATTTCGTACTTGCCGAGGATGGCAGTCGGTGCCCAGTAGTAGCCGAGCCAGCCGGTCTTCTTGGCAAAGGCGTTGGCGATCGAGCCGTCGAGGCCGGCCGCAGAGCCGGTGTCGATCAGCTGGAAGCCGGCCTTCTCGGCATCGATCGCCTTGTAGAGATTGGCGGTCGAAACCTGGCAGTTCCAGCCAGACGGGCAATTGTGAATGGCGGCTTTGGACGGGTCTTCCGGTGCCGGGAAGAGATCGGGGTGTTTCAGCGCATCCTGCACCGTCTTGATATCGGGGTTGGCATCGGCGACGAATTTCGGGATCCACCAGCCTTCGACGCCGCCTTCGCTCAGGATCTTGGCGGCTTCGATCAGCCGGCCTTCCTTGATGGCCGCGTCGAGCGGCGTGCGAACGGCGTTGACCCAGAGTTCCGGCGCCATATCCGGCTGGGCCTTTTCGTTCATGGAGGCAAAGGTCGGCATGGTGTCGCCGGTGACCAGCGTCACGGTGCAACCGTAACCGTTTTCCAGAATGAACTTGTCCACGTGAGCGGCAACGCCCGCCGACGCCCAGTTCATCTCGGCAATGCTGACTTCACCGCATTCCGCGGCCTGCGCGGAACCCGCCAGCGCGTACAGACCCGCGGCGAGAATGGTGGAAGCGAGGAGTTTCTTCATGTTGCAAGACCTCCCAGTCTTTAACTGCAGCCTACGATCAAACGGGCGTCGTGGGGACGCCGTGCATCCCGGTCACCCGAGCCAAATGAGCAGCCTGGGGTTCGGCAAAAGACAAGCCAAGGGTAGCCCCTGCTGCGGCGGTGTGGGAGTTCGATCTGGTCCTGGCCGCGGAACCCTGTCGCCGGCCGGATCTCCTCTATACCGCTCCGCAAGCCTAAGTATTCTCGTTGGGAAATCAACCTCTTGAATCGGAAAACGGCCGCGCCGGGCTGCGGGCAGCGTCTGTCTGCGACATGATGGAAGGGGATTTTTTTGGCTTCCATCGGGCCAAATTTAAGCATTCGCGACAATTAGTGCCGTAAAATATAGCGGTCGCCGCAATGCTTGTTTTCGATCTGTTGCAATCAGGACCTTTCCTGTCGTGAATGCGCCACGCGCACATTTTGTAAATGTCGCGAAAAAAATTCAAAAAATGCCGCGATTCATCTTTCGTTAAATCCTCGATAACCATCCGGTAACGATGTCCGGCTAATTGTTGTTGCGCGGCGGGAAACGGCCGTCGACCCGGATCAAGGTATAGCGTCCCGGGTTTGAGCGAACCTCCGGTGTGTTTTTCCGGAGTGACCAGCGTTTTTTGGAAGCCGCATCCCTCGATAAGAGGTCGATGCGGTTTTCGCGTTTAAGGGCGTGTCGCACAAAAGTGCGTGGCGGTTCTGCGGCGACGACATGCGCAAACCCAGCGCCTCACATGCGCCGTATGGCCAAAAAAAACCGCCTCCACGAAGGGAGACGGCTGGAGGAGAAGGCGTCAGCTGCCGGAATGCGAAGCCGTGGCCGATAGGGGCCCGATCCTATGGGCCTGATGGGTCAGCCGACGTTGGACGTGCGGATGAAGCCGAGCGGGCCGAAGGGAGCGTCGAGAACGACGTTGCGAACGCGCGACTGGCTGACCGGTGCCTTGGAATTCCAGGCGATCTGAACGAAATTTGGTTTGCTGAATATGTACAGCATGGGCATGGACCTTGAGAGGCCGGACGTTTGTCGTCCGGTGTGTGTTTCGATGGCGCTGATATAGGCTCGCGCCTTATGGAATTGAATGCCAAACTCGTCACGGGATGTCGCATTTATGCTAGTTTCGGAGGGAAACTCGACAAGCTTGATGAGCGGCCGAAACAGTCCGTCATCGACGCGCCGCAAATGCGGCGAAAACGTGTCAATACAGCTCTTTGCGGCCGGTCAATTCGGTGTTACCGGTGGCCGCATGACACGCAAGATCATGCTTCAGGGAACCGGCTCGGATGTCGGAAAATCGGTATTGGTGGCAGGCCTCTGCCGGCTCGCCTCCAATCACGGGTTGAAGGTCAGGCCGTTCAAGCCGCAGAACATGTCGAACAACGCCGCCGTGTCGCATGACGGCGGCGAAATCGGCCGGGCGCAATGGCTGCAGGCGCTAGCCGCCCGCGTGCCGTCTTCGGTGCACATGAACCCGGTGCTCTTGAAGCCGCAGTCGGATGTCGGCAGCCAGATCGTCGTGCAGGGCAAGGTCGCAGGCCAGGCGAAGGGGCGGGAATATCAGGCACTGAAGCCGAAGCTGCTCGGGGCGGTGATGGAAAGCTTCGAGCAGATTTCGGCCGGTGCCGATCTCGTGGTCGTCGAGGGGGCGGGGTCACCTGCCGAAATCAACTTGAGAGCAGGCGACATCGCCAATATGGGTTTTGCGACCCGCGCCGATGTCCCCGTTGTGCTCGTTGGCGACATCGATCGCGGCGGCGTCATCGCCTCGTTGGTCGGCACCCATGCGATCCTGCCCGACGAGGACCGGCGCATGGTGACGGGCTATTTGATCAACAAGTTCCGTGGGGACGTCACGCTGTTCGACGACGGCATCGCCGCGGTCGGCCGCTACACCGGCTGGCCCTGTTTCGGCGTAGTGCCGTGGCTGAAGGCGGCCGGGCGGCTGCCGGCAGAGGATTCGGTCGTGCTCGAAAAGCTGGCCCGCGGCGAGGGGCGGGCGCTCAAGGTTGCCGTTCCGGTGTTGTCGAGAATTGCCAATTTCGACGACCTCGATCCGCTCGCCGCCGAGCCGGAGGTCGATCTCGTCTTCGTCAAACCGGGCAGCCCGATCCCCGCCGATGCCGCTCTCGTCGTCATCCCTGGGTCGAAATCGACCATCGGCGATCTCAAGGATTTCAGGGCGCAGGGTTGGGATGAGGACCTCAAGCGCCATGTGCGGCGCGGTGGCCGGGTGATCGGCATCTGCGGCGGCTACCAGATGCTGGGCGCGCGCGTCACCGACCCTCTCGGCATCGAGGGCAACGAGCGGGAAATCAAGGGACTTGGGCTGCTCGACGTCGAAACGGAAATGGCGCCGGAAAAGACCCTGCGCAACAGCCGTGCCTGGTCGCTGGAACACGACGTGCCGCTCGAAGGCTATGAAATCCATCTCGGCCGCACCACGGGTCCTGACTGCGACCGCCCTTCGATCCGCATCGACGATCGCGCCGATGGCGCCCTTTCGGCCGACGGACGGGTGATGGGAACCTACCTGCATGGGTTGTTTTCCAGCGATGCCTACCGTGCTGCCCTGCTCAAAAGCTTCGGCATCGAAGGCGGCATCGGCAACTACCGCCAGTCGGTCGATGCGGCGCTCGATGACGTCGCCGCGGAGCTCGAGGCGGTGCTTGACCCGACGTGGCTCCATCAACTGCTCGGCAATTGAGGCCCGCCCGCAGCATTTGCAGCACGCGCGCGGGGCGTTAAGATGCGTCGCGGACTGCGTGCCGCAGGCGCCGACACATGCAGACTTCTGACCACGGGATGACCGGCGCAACAGGCGGTTTGCAATGAGTGACGACGAGCGGCGTGCGCATTGGGATGCTGCCTATGCCTCCAAGGACGAGGCGGGCGTCAGCTGGTTCGAAGGCACGCCCGAGGTGTCGCTGCGGCTCATTCACGAGTACGGGCGGGGCTTGCCGGCATCGCTGATCGATATCGGCGGCGGTGCGTCTAGATTGGTCGATCGGCTGCTGGAGGAGGGCGGATGGTCGGTCGCGGTGCTTGACCTGTCTCCAACCGCGCTTGGCGCCGCACGAGCCCGGCTCGGCGCGCGCGGCGAAGCGGTAGAGTGGATCGCCGCCGACGTGACCGACTGGTCGCCTTCGCGGCAATACGATATCTGGCACGACCGCGCCGCGTTTCACTTCCTGACCGGTGCGGCAGAGCGCGCGGCCTATGTCGAACGTCTTTGTGCTGCCGTGAAGCCTTCCGGACACGCCATCATCGCCACCTTTGCGCCGGATGGGCCGAACCGCTGCAGCGGTTTGCCGGTGATGCGCTACGACCCGGCGGCGCTTGCCGAAGTAATCGGGCCGTCCTTCCGGCTGGTCGAAGCGATCAGGCACCAGCATAAGACGCCATGGAATTCAGTGCAGGCTTTTCAGTTCAGCGCGCTGCAGCGGGTACGGTAGCGGTAGCATGGGCGAGCGCAAGGGGCTAGCGGACCTGCGAGAACGTGAACGCCCTGTCGCCGTGGTACCATATGAATTCGTTTTCCTTGCCGCTAAGTCCTCCGGGATTTCGCAGCACCATTCCGCAGAGGTTCGTTGTCTTGAGCCACAGGAAGCAAACCTCGTCCCTGTCAAACTTGACCTCGACATCGGTCATGCGACCAGCGCCGATGGAAGCCCAGCCTCCTGTCAGAGTGGCCACGCCCCCGGTTGAAATGACAGCCTCATGTTCCTCGCCCGAGTCCAGCATGCGTCCATGCAGCCGATGCCCCAGGAATAGTGAGCGGGCTTCGTCGGCTTCCAGTCTGTTCCTGCCTACGAAGTCGGCGTTCATCAAGGTCTCAGGCACGCCGGCCAGGCGCAGTCCCCGGTAGAAGAGCTCGCTATCCGCCAGCTTTGCCAGATCCATGGGCGGGCTGGTCGAGATGGTGGCGGCAGTGCCACCGCGTGCGAGGCGAAGCGCGTTGAAACGAGTGATCGCTGCCTGCGCTTCCGTGTTCCGGCCGAGGTGCGCGTAAGCGGAGGCGAGAAGAAGGAAAGAACCGTCATCCTGAGGATTGAGTTCGATGCTGCGCTTCACCGCAGCCACCGACGCCTCGAAATCCTCCAGGCTGAACTGCGTCAGTCCAAGAACGTAAATGAAGAAGGACGGAGAGTGCGGATCGAGGCGCATGGCCGTACGGATATAGGGCAGGGCCTCCGCTGGGCGGCCGGCGGAGGTCAGCACGAAGGCCGTCAGCGCGTAGCTCCAGGAATCGCCGGGTTCGAGCGCGATCGCTTCCTTGAGTTCGGCGAGCGCATCGGCATGCTGCCAGGCCGCTTCGGACAGGAGAGCGGCCGCCTGATAGGCGAGCGCTGTTTTGTGTTTCTGCGCGGTCCTTAGAAATTGTAGCGCCTTGGCTCTAGCTTCGATCCGCGAGATATCAAGCCGATAATGCCAACGCCACAGGTAGACGCGCGCGTAGACCATGGCGGCGGCGGCATAGGCTCGTCCATAGGCAGGATCGAGCGCAATCGCCTGCTCGAAAAAAGGCACTGCCTTTGCAAAATCTTCGGGGGTCGTGCGCCGGTGATGCTCCCAGCCGCGCAGGAACGCATCGAAGGCCGCCGGGACCGTCGTTTCCTTGCGTCCGAAGGCCATCTGCTCGTCAGGATTCAACCGAAGCGCAAGCGCGTCGGCAATGCCGCGCATCACTTCGTCCTGCAGCGCAAAGACATCGGAAAGTGAACCGTCGAACTTGCCGGCCCAAACGTGGCCGCCGCTGAGAGAATCTATGAGCTGAGCATTGATCCGTAGCTGTTCTCCGGCACGCTGCACACTGCCTTCGAGGACGTATCGGACACCGAGTTCCTTGGACACCTGCCTGGGTGTCACCGCCCTGCCCTTGTAGGTGAAGGTCGAGTTACGCGCGATAACGAACAAGCCGGATACCTGAGCCAGCTCGGTGACAAGGCCATCGGTCATGCCATCGGCGAAATACTCCTGCCTGGGATCGTCGCTCACGTTGGCAAACGGAAGCACCGCGATCGACGGCTTGTCCGGCGCGGTCAGGTTCGGTGGTTGTATCTGGACCGTTTCCACAGGCGACTCCCAGGGCCGCCACCAGGCCACGCCGGCAGCAGCGCCGAGCACGACAGCAGACGTAACGAGTGCCGCCCAGCGCTTCGCGTGGCGCCCAGCGACCTTTACGCTGCCGGGGCGGGCTTCGTTCAGCCCCAGCCGGTAAGTCCGCACCGGCTTTTCGATATGCTTCAGGCGTTGTTCGCCGAGAAAGACGAAGCCGACATCGAGGTGCTTCTCGACCTGGTCGTAGGCGGTGCCGGAGATGATGATCCCACCCGGTTCGGCGAGGCTCTGCAGGCGCTCGGCAATGATCACTCCATCGCCGTGAATGTCGTCGCCTTCAACGATGACGTCGCCAAGATTGATGCCGATGCGGAATTCCAGTCGACCCTGATCGGAGCCGCGGCTTTCGGATTTCGCGCGCTGAACCTCCACCGCACAACGGACCGCCTCGACGACACTCTGGAACTCGACCAATAACCCGTCGCCCATGGTCTTGATCAACCGCCCGCGATGTGCGGCAATCCTTTGTTCGAACAGGCCGTGCAGATCGGCCTGAAAGCGGGCACACGTACCCTCTTCGTCGGCTTGGGTGAGCAGTCCATAGCCGGAAACGTCGGCAATCATCACGGCGGTGAGCCTGCGTTCCATCTGCCTTCCGGATAATCGAAACGACTTTCGGCTACTCTATCGCAATATCTGACGTTGCTAAAATAAAGTTCAGTTGCCGTGGAGCGTCCGCTCCGACGTCGACTACAGCGCCGCGCGTCTTACTGGACGCGCAAAGGTCGCTGTAACACTTTGAATTGCTGCATGTTTTTATCCTTAGGTCGAATACCATCTAAGGATAAAAACATGCAGGAGTGGCCTTTGCGGCCTGCTGCCGGCAAATTGTCGCGCGCCGCATCTCGACGGGTGGCGTGTCGCACGCGTCGATTGACTTTGCGGCGCCCGCTTCCTAATCATCTGACGTTGGATGGTTTCCCCGGATCGTGGCGATGCGGGGGAATAATTGGGAATGTGACGGATGGACCCAAATCGGGCATCCTTATCGCAGCCGACCCCGCGACTGTAGAACGGTCAGGGTTCGCCATCGGGCTGATAGCCGGCTTCCTTTCGATTGCATGGGGCAATCGAAGGCGGTTTGGAATTCAGCCGGAAAAGCCACTGGCGTGGCTTCGTGATCAGCCGGGTTGGACGCCTCTTCTTCTACGAATCGTCCGCCTTTCACGAAACCAGAAAACGCCGGGAAGGTGAGGCGGGCCGTTCGGGCCCAAGCATCGGTCTTCGCGTGATCACGCGGGGCGCGATGTGGTGGACTCGTGACGCCGTGAGCCAGGAGACCTGCCGTCCGACAGGGGCATTCCGCCCGAAGGGAAGCCCGCTTCCCACGCCATCACGGAGGTTGTCTTGGCTCATCGATCGTTTCCCGAACGCGCCGTCGGCGCGGTGAAATCCTGTTGCCGCTCGAATTCGCGACCAAGCGCGTGAGGCTGCAACGCACATGAGCATTTCCCATGCCGGGCCGGTTCTGGTCCTCGGCGGTGCCCGTTCCGGCAAATCCAGCTTTTCCGAAAGGCTCGTCGAAGCCTCCGGGCTCGGCATGCACTATGTCGCGACCGGCCGTGCCTGGGACGACGAGATGCGCGAGCGCATCGACCATCACCGGGCAAGGCGCGGCGAAGGCTGGACGACGCATGAAGAGCCGCTCGACCTCGTTTCGCTGCTGACGCGCATCGATGACGAGAACCGCGTGGTGCTCGTCGACTGCCTGACGCTGTGGGTCACCAACCTGATGATGGAAGGGCGCGACATGGCGGCAGAGTTCGCGGCCCTTGCCGCTTTCCTGCCGGAGGCGCGGGCGCGCCTCATCCTTGTTTCCAACGAAGTCGGCCTCGGCATCGTGCCCGAGAACCGCATGGTCCGCGATTTCCGCGACCATGCCGGCCGGCTTCACCAGATCGTTGCGGAGAAATCCGCGGAAGTTTACTTTGTCGCGGCCGGATTGCCGCTGAAAATGAAGGGTTGATCCATGACCACTGCCAGAGCCAACCAGGGCAAGATCCCGGCGACCGTCATCACCGGCTTCCTCGGTGCCGGCAAGACGACGATGATCCGCAATCTGCTGCAGAACGCCGATGGCAAGCGCATTGCGCTCATCATCAACGAGTTCGGCGATCTCGGCGTCGACGGCGACGTGCTGAAGGGCTGCGGCGCAGAAGCCTGCTCGGAAGACGATATCATTGAGCTTACCAATGGCTGCATCTGCTGCACGGTTGCCGATGATTTCATCCCGACCATGACCAAGCTGCTCGAGCGCGAAAATCGTCCTGACCATATCATCATTGAAACCTCGGGCCTCGCTTTGCCGCAGCCGCTGATCGCCGCCTTCAACTGGCCTGATATCCGCAGCGAAGTCACCGTCGATGGCGTCGTCACCGTGGTCGACAGTGCCGCCGTTGCCGCCGGCCGTTTTGCCGACGACCATGACAAGGTCGATGCGTTGCGTGTCGAGGACGACAATCTCGACCACGAAAGCCCGATCGAGGAACTGTTCGAGGACCAGTTGACCGCCGCCGACCTGATCGTGCTCAACAAGACCGATCTGATCGACGCCTCCGGCCTCAAGGCCGTGCGCGACGAGGTCGCTTCGCGCACTAACCGCAAGCCAACAATGATCGAGGCGAAGAACGGCGAAGTTGCCGCTGCCATCCTGCTCGGCCTCGGCGTCGGCACGGAAAGCGATATCGCCAACCGCAAGTCTCACCACGAGATGGAACATGAGGCCGGCGAGGAGCACTCTCATGACGAGTTCGACAGCTTCGTCGTCGAGCTCGGCGCGATTGCCGATCCGGCAGGTTTCATCGATCGCCTCAAGGGCGTGATATCAGAGCATGACGTGCTGCGCCTCAAGGGCTTTGCCGACGTGCCCGGCAAGCCGATGCGCCTGCTGATCCAGGCCGTTGGCGCCCGCATCGACCAGTATTACGACCGTGCCTGGGCGGCTGGCGAGAAGCGCGGTACGCGCCTCGTCGTCATCGGCCTGCACGACATGGACGAAGCTGCGGTGCGCGCCGCCATCACCGCACTCGCCTAACTCCTTGAAGCAACGCAATTCCAGGAAAGCCATTTCACGCTTTTCCTGGAATTGCTCGAACGGACAGAAACATGCATCTGCTTCTCGCCCAGAAAGGAACGATCGCCGACGGCAACGAGGCGATCGACCTGGGGCAAACGCCGGCCGACGTGCTTTTCCTGTCGGCCGCCGACACCGAGCTTTCGTCGATCGCGGCGGCCCATGGCCGGCGCGACGGGGAGCTGAGCCTGCGCATCGCCAGCCTGATGAACCTGATGCACCCGATGTCGGTCGACACCTATGTCGAGCGCACGGCAAGGCATGCAAAACTCATCGTGGTCAGGCCGCTCGGTGGCGCCAGCTATTTCCGTTATGTGCTGGAAGCATTGCATGCCGCCGCCGTCACCCACCGCTTCCAGATCGCGGTGCTGCCCGGCGACGACAAGCCCGATCCCGGCCTCGAGCCGTTTTCGACCGTTGAGGCCGACGACCGCCAGCGCCTCTGGGCCTATTTCACCGAGGGCGGCGCTGACAATGCCGGCCTGTTCCTCGACTACGCCGAGGCGTTGATCTCAGACGCGGAAAAGCCGCAGCCGGCAAAACCGCTGCTCAAGGCCGGCATCTGGTGGCCGGGCGCGGGCGTCATCGGCGTCAGCGAATGGAAGGCACGTGTCCAAGAGCGGATGGTCGCGGGGGAGGGATTCGAACCCCCGACAGTCGGGATCTGCTTTTATCGCGCCCTGGTCCAGAGCGGCGAGACCCGGCCGGTCGAAGCGCTGATCGAGGCGCTTGCCGCCGAAGGCATGCGCGTGTTGCCGCTGTTTGTCTCCAGCCTCAAGGATGCCGTTTCGGTCGGCACGCTGCAATCGATTTTTTCCGAGGCGGCACCCGACGTGGTGATGAACGCCACCGGCTTTGCCGTTTCCTCGCCCGGTGCCGACAGGCAGCCGACCGTGTTGGAATCAACCGGCGCGCCGGTGCTGCAGGTGATCTTCTCCGGATCGTCGCGCGCGCAATGGCAGGCCTCGCCGCAGGGGCTGATGGCGCGCGATCTCGCCATGAACGTTGCCTTGCCGGAGGTCGATGGCCGCATTCTGGCGCGCGCCGTCTCCTTCAAGGCGGCCTCGATCTACGATCCCAAGGTCGAAGCCAACATCGTCGGGCACGAACCGCTTTCCGACCGGGTCCGCTTTGCCGCCAGGCTTGCGGTCAATTGGGCAAAACTGCGCCGCGCCTGTCCGGCCGAACGGCGGATCGCCATCATCATGGCCAATTACCCCAATCGCGATGGCCGACTCGGCAATGGCGTCGGGCTCGATACGCCGGCGGGCACGGTTGAAGTGCTGCGCGCCATGGCGAGCGAAGGTTATCCCGTCGCCGGCGTGCCTGAGGATGGCGATGCACTGATCGGCTACCTGATGGCTGGGCCGACCAACGCGGCGAGCCGCGATCGCGAGATCCGCGAAGTTCTTTCGTTCAGCGATTACAATACGTTCTTCGATTCGCTTCCGAAACAGATTCAGGATGAGGTCAGCGACCGCTGGGGTGCGCCGGAAACCGACCCGTTCTTCCTCGATGGCGCCTTCGCGCTGCCGCTTGCCCGCTTCGGCGAGATTGTCGTCGGCATCCAGCCGGCGCGCGGCTACAACATCGATCCGAAGGAAAGCTACCATTCGCCGGATCTGGTGCCGCCGCACGGATATCTCGCCTTCTACGCTTTCCTGCGCAACCAGTTCGGCGCGCAGGCCATTGTGCATATGGGCAAGCACGGCAATCTGGAATGGCTGCCCGGCAAGGCCTTAGCGCTGTCGGAGACCTGTTATCCCGAGGCGATCTTTGGGCCGCTACCGCATGTCTACCCCTTCATCGTCAACGATCCCGGCGAGGGCACGCAAGCCAAGCGCCGCACCAGCGCCGTCATCATCGACCATTTGACGCCGCCGCTGACGAGGGCGGAATCCTATGGGCCGCTGAAGGATCTCGAAGCGCTGGTCGACGAATATTACGACGCGGCCGGCGGCGATCCGCGCCGGCTCAGGCTGCTCAGCCGGCAGATCCTCGACCTCGTGCGTGACATCGGCCTCGACCACGATGCCGGTATCGACAAGGGCGACAGCGACGACAAGGCGCTGGAGAAGCTCGACGCCTATCTCTGCGACCTCAAGGAAATGCAGATCCGCGATGGCCTGCACATTTTTGGCGTTGCACCGGAGGGGCGGTTGCTGACCGACCTGACCGTGGCGCTGGCGCGGGTGCCGCGCAGCCTTGGCGAAGGCGCCGACCAGAGCCTGCAGCGGGCGATGGCCGCGGATGCCGGGCTCGGCTTCGATCCGCTCGATTGCGTGATGTCCGATCCCTGGGAAGGCGCACGGCCGGACATGCTTTCCTCCATTTCCGATGCACCGTGGCGGACGGCCGGCGATACTGTCGAGCGCATCGAGCTGCTGGCGGCGGCGTTCGTTTCTGGCGAGACGCTCGCGCCCGAGGACTGGCCTGCCACCCGCACCGTGCTTGGCGAGATCGAGGCGCGACTGAAGCCATCGATCATCAACTCCGGCGCTGCCGAGATGGCCGGCTTTCTCACCGGCCTTGATGGCCGCTTCGTGGCGCCGGGGCCTTCCGGCGCGCCGACCCGCGGCCGTCCCGACGTGCTGCCGACCGGCCGCAATTTCTACTCCGTCGACAGCCGCTCGGTGCCGACGCCGGCGGCCTTTGAACTTGGCAAGAAATCCGCCGAACTGCTGATCCGCCGCTATCTGCAGGATCACGGCGAATGGCCGTCCTCATTCGGCCTGACGGCCTGGGGCACGGCGAACATGCGCACCGGCGGTGACGACATCGCCCAGGCCCTGGCGCTGATCGGCACCAAGCCCACCTGGGACATGGTCTCGCGCCGGGTGATGGGCTATGAAATCGTGCCTCTGGCGATGCTTGGCCGCCCGCGCGTCGACGTGACGCTGCGGATATCAGGCTTCTTCCGCGATGCCTTCCCGGACCAGATCGCGCTGTTCGACAAGGCGATCCGTGCCGTCGGGGCGCTTGAGGAAGACGATGCCGACAATATGATCGCCGCGCGCATGCGCGCCGAGACGCAGCGGCTGGAGGCGTCGGGCGTCGAGCCGGCGGAAGCCGCGCGCCGCGCCTCCTACCGCGTCTTCGGTGCCAAGCCCGGAGCCTACGGCGCCGGCCTGCAGGCGCTGATCGACGAGAAGGGCTGGGACAGCAAAGCCGATCTCGCCGATGCCTATCTCACCTGGGGCGCCTATGCCTATGGCGCCGGCGAGGAGGGCAAGGCGGGACGGGAGCTCTTCGAGGAGCGGCTGCGCACGATCGAAGCGGTGGTCCAGAACCAGGACAACCGCGAACACGACCTGCTCGACAGCGACGACTACTACCAGTTCGAAGGCGGCATGAGCCTTGCCGCCGAGCACCTGAGCGGCGCCCGGCCGGCGATTTACCACAATGACCACTCCCGGCCGGAAAAGCCGGTCATCCGCTCGCTGGAGGAAGAGATCGGCCGTGTGGTGCGCGCGCGCGTCGTCAACCCCAAGTGGATCGATGGCGTCATGCGCCACGGCTACAAGGGCGCCTTCGAGATCGCCGCGACGGTCGACTACATGTTTGCCTTTGCCGCAACCACGGGTGCCGTGCGCGACCATCATTTCGAGGCTGCCTACCAGGCTTTCATCGTCGACGAGCGGGTGTCAGGCTTCCTGCGCGACAAGAACCCGGCGGCACTCGCCGAGCTCTCGGAGCGGTTGCTGGAGGCGATCGACCGTAATCTCTGGATCCCGCGCTCCAACTCGGCACGCTTTGAACTGAGCGGCCGCACAACGGCTGCGGTGCGGCTTCGCGCCGGAAACGAATAGAGCAGCTCCGGGGAAAGCTTGAAACGGTTTTCCGTCCGGAGTTGCGCAATTGCAAAGAGTGAGATCGCGGGCGGTACTACGTCCGCATCCCACGATAGATTCATATGATTGAGGAGAACGTCATGAGCGAAGAAGTGGTGAGCACGGGTGAAGGTGTCGCCGAAAAGGATGATGCCCGCCATGCGATGAAGATGGCGAAGAAGAAGACCGCACGCGAAAAGATCATGGCGACGAAGACCGACGAGAAGGGTCTGATCATTGTCAACACCGGCAAGGGCAAGGGCAAGTCGACCGCCGGCTTCGGCATGATCTTCCGCCATATCGCCCATGGCATGCCCTGCGCCGTCGTGCAGTTCATCAAGGGCGCCTGGGAAACCGGAGAGCGCGACCTGATCGAGAAGCATTTCGGCGATGTCTGCCAGTTCTATACGCTCGGCGAGGGTTTTACCTGGGAAACGCAGGACCGCGCCCGCGACGTGGCGATGGCGGAAAAGGCCTGGGAGAAGGCCAAGGAACTGATCCGCGACGAGCGCAACTCGATGGTGCTGCTCGACGAAATCAACATCGCGCTGCGCTACGACTATATCGACGTGGCCGAAGTCGTGCGCTTCCTGAAGGAAGAAAAGCCGCACATGACCCATGTGGTCCTGACCGGCCGCAACGCCAAGGAAGACCTGATCGAAGCCGCCGATCTGGTGACCGAGATGGAATTGATCAAGCATCCGTTCCGCTCCGGCATCAAGGCGCAGAAGGGCGTCGAGTTCTGATGAGCCAGAGCTGGCAGTTCTGGGCTCTGCTTTCGGCTGCCTTTGCGGCGCTCACGGCAGTGTTTGCCAAGGTCGGGGTTGCCCAGATCAACTCCGACTTCGCCACGCTGATCCGCACCGTCGTCATCCTCCTCGTGTTGGCCGGCATCGTCGCGGCAACGGGGCAATGGCAGAAGCCTTCGGAAATCCCGGGGCGGACATGGCTGTTTCTGGCACTTTCCGGCCTTGCCACCGGCGCCTCCTGGCTTGCCTATTTCCGCGCCCTGAAGCTCGGCGATGCGGCGCGGGTGGCGCCGATCGACAAGCTGTCGATCGTCATGGTCGCCATCTTCGGCGTGCTGTTCCTCGGCGAAAAGCTCAACCTGATGAACTGGCTCGGTGTCGTTTTCATTGCCGCCGGCGCGCTGCTGCTGGCGGTGTTTTGAGGTCGGGTGCGGGTCCAGCCGCCGCAGGTTCCATTGGCGCGCAATCCGCGTGATTTCAGATCCACCGCCGGACGCGCTTGCAATAGGCGCCATACGCCTCGCCAAAAGCGCGGGAGAGGTACGTTTCCTCCATGCGGATCTGATAGGAGATCGATATCCAGGCTGAGAGAGTGAGCGCCACCGAGGCGACGTTCGGCACGGCCAGCACGGTGCCGGTCAGCGCCGTGACCATGCCGACATAAATCGGGTTGCGGGAAAACGCGTAGAGGCCGGAGGTGACCAGCGGCGCGTCCTGCTCCTCCGGTATGCCGATCTTCCACGAGTGGCGCATCGCCCATTGCGACAGCATCGTCAACCCGCCGCCGAGCGTCATGAGCACGAGGCCAACGGCGTGAAGGAGCGGCTTGTCGAGCATCGGGATCCGGCCGAGCGTGGCGCCGACCGCATCGGGAAAGGCGGCGATCGCCAGGAGATGAACCACCAGCGCCGCCACGATCATCCGAAAGAGCTTGCCGGCAAAACCTTCCGCGTCGTTGCCATAGGTCAGCACAACGGGCGAGCGGCCAGACTGCACGCGGCGCAGGATCGCCAGCGCCAGGGTGAACAGGCCGACGACAAGCATCAGGATGGCGGGCAGGGTGGTAAACATTGGAACCTCAAGGCGAGCGAAGGACAGCACGACGCTTCGCGGGCAGGCGGCCCCATGCGGCCCCTGACTGGCGAAGCATGAGTGGCACTCTGAAATCTCTAGCGACTAGAGGCTCAAGGTGCGGCCTTGCTCGACTTTCGTCTTGGTTACGGGAATTTCACCGGCGAGCCGACGGTGAGAGGTGACACCCGCGGGGGCCTTGGGGAGGACGTCACCGCTTCCCGCCATAGCCGCATATTGCCAAAATTCAGGGCGGCCGCAGCCGCCCTTTTTGCATTAGGCTGGATCAGCGAAAGGTCCTGCCGTTCGAGTACTTGTCGGACGATGTCGTGGTTTGGCCCGAGCGGTTTTTGCCCCATGCCAGTTCAACTTGGCCTGCAGTTTTGACAGTGGGCTTCTTCTCGGTTGGCGTCGACGGCACAGCAGCAATAGCGGAAGTCGCAAACGCGAGTGATGCCACTGCGGCGATAATAATTTTCATTGTAATCTCCTAAGTTCGAACCTCCCGCCAAGGAGTGCGGGAGACTTGGCCTTCTGTAACGGGCCTTGAGTCAATCCCTTGTGAGCTTAATCCCTCGCCGAGTGCTTGCTTCTGTTCGCAGTCGACGCTGGGCCGCTGCTCTATGGGGTCTGCTGAGGACCGGCTGGCCAATCTAGGGGCGCGCAGTCACCTGAGTGCTGCGCCCAAGTCTGCGGCCTAACCCATCCATCGTCCCGGCGAAGGGACCTCGCTCGGGGGGGCTGATGGCAGTGCCCACCCGAAACCTGTGTTGTTGTCTCCTTCCGGCTCAAGCGGCCATGGCTGGCGTCACCTTGTGGGGAATGAAGTTGGTTCTGTCCATGAGCATGTGGTGCAACACCACCGCCAGCTTGCGGGCCAGTGCGACACGCGCCTTTCTGGGACCCGCACGTCAGGCGACCGCCAACGCCCAGCTCTTCAGATCCGAGCCTTTGACCGGTCGCGTGAGGATGACGTTGGCCGCCTGCGCTCGGCAGCACAGGCAAACAGCGCGTAGGTGGGTCCCGCCTCAGAGCCCCAGCCAGATGCGCAGCGGATGTGTCGGGTCGGCCAGCAACCGGGCGGCCAGCGCGATCGAGACGACGACGAGCAGCGGCTTGATGATCTTGGCGCCTTTGGCCATGGCATAGCGCGAGCCGACCTGGGCGCCGAGGAACTGGGCGACGCCCATCATCAGGCCGATCTTCCACAGGATGGCGCCGAAGAACAGGAAGACGGCGAAGGCGCCGACATTCGAGCCGAAGTTCAGGAATTTCGTATGTGCCGTCGCCTTCAAGACGCCGAATCCGGCAAGCGTGACGAAGCCGAGCATGAAGAACGAGCCGGTGCCGGGACCGAAGACGCCGTCGTAGAAGCCGATCAGCGGCACGAGCGTCAGCGTGAACACGAACGGCGTGATGCGGCGGTGCTGGTCGACGTCGCCCATGTTCGGCTTGAGGCCGAAATAGAGCGCGATGGCAATCAGCAGGAAGGGTAGGATCGCCTTCAGAACGTCTCCGGGAACGACGGTCGCGAGCAGCGCGCCCAACACGGAGCCCGCCGCCGACATCAGCGCCATCGGCAATTGCTCTTTCAGGTTCACGTGACCGCGCCGGGCATAGGAAAGGGTTGCCGAGCCCGAGCCGAACAGCCCCTGCAGCTTGTTGGTGCCCAGCGTCTGGAGCGGCGGGATGCCGGCAATCAGCATGGCGGGAATGGTAATCATGCCGCCACCGCCGGCGATCGAATCGATGAAGCCGGCAATGAAGGCGGCAACGAACAGGAACACGAGCAGGTGGAAAGCGAGATCTTGCACGGGAGAGACTCGAGGAGGGAGGAGTATGCAGGCCTTTCTCGCCTTGTGTCAGAGGCCGCGGCGAAATGCAAAGCCTTCTGTCGTGGTGCATCTGCGATGCTCGTCGCAAGATGAGAATTCTCTCAAGAAATCAGTGCCTTATTCTGAGACTATGGGTACTCGGATGGGCGTTTGCTGTCTTCCGTCGATTGCCGGTTCTGGCGGTATGCGCGCGCCGAAGGCGAGTGGTGGGTTTCGTCAAACGCGACATGGCGATGGCGCAATCCGGTTTGACCCGTGCGGTTGCCTCCGGTAAAAATGACGGATGTGCGACGGCGTCCGCTTCTGGCGGACTGAAAGAGCGTCCGATGCGGCCGACCCAGGCAGGGGGCTGGAATCGGTGCTGTCCAGACCGACCCGGGATTTGAGCCGGGCGGCGCTTCGTGTGGATTGCCGCGAAGGGGGCCGAGGTCGACCATGAAATCATCCAGCATAGCGCGGCGACCGCCGGGACCACTCGTCCTCGGTCTTGGCTGCGAGCGCGGCACGCCGATTGATGAAGTGATTGCGCTTGCCGAAAAGGCGTTGGCGCAGGCCGGCGCTGACAAAGCCGATATCGGCTTCGTCGCCTCGCTCGACGCGAGGCGCGGCGAGCCGGCGATCCACGCTGCCGCCGAGCACTTTGCCGTGGCCGCACGCTTCTTCGATGCGGCGACGCTTGAAGCCGAAGCGCCCCGGCTGCAAAATCCCTCGGCGATTGTCTTTGCCCATACCGGCTGCCACGGTGTTGCCGAGGGCGCCGCTCTTGTCGGCGCCGGCTCGGCAAGCGTGTTGCTGGTTGCCAAGCTCACGTCTTCACATGCAACGGCAGCGATTGCCGGGCCTGCCGATCACCGTCTGGCAATCATGCCGGCAACCCTGGCGGCCGCATCATGAGCTATTTCTCGGATCGCGTTTTGGTAAAGATATGCAAGATATTTCAAATAACTATGCGGAATTCCTGTGAATCTGAATCCGCTCGGTGCCAAGGCAGTTCAGCGGTAGGCTTTAAGCGCGTGGCGGGAGAAACGGCATGAACGACACGATTTTTTCCGGCCTGCCTGCGCTTGAGCCCGGTACCGTCTGGCTCGTCGGCGCTGGCCCGGGCGACCCCGGCCTGCTGACGCTTCATGCCGCCAATGCGCTGCGGCAGGCGGATGTCATCGTTCACGACGCGCTGGTCAACGAGGACTGCCTGAAGCTCGCCCGGCCGGGCGCCGTGCTGGAGTTTGCCGGCAAGCGCGGTGGCAAGCCTTCGCCGAAACAGCGCGATATTTCTCTCCGGCTCGTCGAGCTGGCGCGCGCCGGCCAGCGCGTCCTGCGTCTCAAGGGCGGCGATCCCTTCGTCTTCGGGCGGGGTGGCGAGGAGGCGCTGACGCTGGTCGAAAACCGCATCCCGTTTCGCATCGTGCCGGGCATTACTGCCGGGATTGGTGGGCTTGCCTATGCCGGCATTCCCGTCACCCACCGCGAGGTCAACCACGCCGTCACGTTCCTGACCGGTCACGACTCCTCCGGCCTAGTGCCGGACCGCATCAATTGGCAAGGCATTGCCTCGGGCTCGCCCGTGATCGTGATGTACATGGCGATGAAACATATCGGCGCCATCGCCGCCAATCTCATTGGTGCCGGGCGCTCGCCGGAAGAGCCGGTGGCCTTCGTCTGCAATGCGGCAACGCCGGAGCAGACGGTGCTCGAAACGACGCTGGCGCGCGCCGAAGCCGATGTTATCGCTTCCGGTCTGGAGCCGCCGGCGATCGTCGTCGTCGGCGAGGTCGTGCGCCTGCGGGCGTCGCTCGACTGGATCGGGGCGCTTGATGGGCGGCAGCTTGTGGCCGATCCTCTTGCAAGCCGCGGGCTCAGGGATCCCGCATGAGCGGATTGCTGATCGCCGCGCCCTGTTCGGGCTCCGGCAAGACCACGGTGACACTCGGGCTGATGCGCGCCATGCGACGGCGCGGCATGGCGATCGCGCCGGGAAAGGCAGGTCCTGATTATATCGACCCGGCATTTCATACCGCGGCGAGCGGCGAGCCCTGCCTCAACTATGACCCTTGGGCCATGCGCCCCGCGCTTCTCGCGACAAATGCGGCCTACGCCGCCGATGGGCGCACGCTCGTCGTCGAGGCGATGATGGGCCTGCATGACGGTGCCGCCGACGGCAGCGGTGCGCCGGCCGATCTTGCCGCGGCACTCGATCTCGCCGTCATCCTGGTGGTCGATTGTGCCCGCATGTCGCATTCGGTGGCGGCACTGGTGCGCGGTTATGCCGATCACCGCAAAGATATCCGCGTTGCCGGCGTCATTCTCAACAAGGTCGGCAGCGATCGGCATGAGATGATGCTGCGCGATGCGCTGACGCGCGTGGCCATGCCTGTCTTCGGCGTGCTGCGGCAGGATGGTGCCCTGAAGCTGCCCGAGCGGCACCTCGGCCTGGTGCAGGCAGGAGAACACGGCACGCTTGAAACTTTCATCGACTATGCGGCGGACCGGGTCGAGGCGACCTGCGATCTCGACGCGATCCGCGCTGCGTCAGCACTTTCACCGGAAGAGCGGGTGATGGCCGAGGTCACCCGGTTCAAACCGCTCGGCCAGCATATCGCCGTGGCACGGGATGTGGCCTTCGCCTTCTGCTACGAACACCTGCTCTTCGGCTGGCGCCGCGCCGGGGCGGAAATCTCCTTCTTTTCGCCACTTGCCGACGAAGGCCCGGACGTGGCGGCCGATGCGGTCTATCTGCCGGGCGGCTATCCCGAGCTTCATGCTGGACGCCTGCAGGCGGCGGCAGCCTTCCGATCCGGTATCGGGACGGCGGCCAGGCGTGGCGCGCGGATCTTCGGCGAGTGCGGCGGCTACATGGTGCTGGGCGAGGGGCTTGTCGCGGCCGACGGTGCGCGCTACGAAATGCTCGGCCTGCTGCCGCTCACCACAAGTTTTGCCGAGCGCAGGCGGCACCTCGGCTACCGCCGCGTCGTGCCCCTCGACAACACATTCTTCGATGGACCCATGACGGCGCACGAATTCCACTATGCGACCATCGTCTCGGAAGGGGCAGCCGATCGGCTGTTTTCCGTCAGCGATGCCGCCAGCGTAGATCTGGGGCAGGCGGGTTTGAAGCGCGATAATGTCGCCGGCTCGTTCATGCATCTCATCGATATTGCGGGCAGGCCATGAGCGCGCCGATCGTGCATGGCGGCGGCGTCACCGAAGCCGCTGCCCGTTTCGGCGGCCGCTTCGAGGACTGGCTTGACCTGTCGACCGGCATCAATCCGCGCCCGGTCGAATTGCCGCCGGTGCCGCAGCAGGCCTGGCACCGGCTGCCCGACAAACTGACGATCGATGGCGCGCGCGCTGCCGCCGCCAGCTACTACCGAACCGATGGTATCCAGCCCTTGCCGGTTCCCGGCACCCAGTCGGTGATCCAGCTGTTGCCGCGGCTGGTTCCTACCGGTCGCCGCGTCGCGGTCTTCGGCCCGACCTATGGCGAATACGCACGCGTGCTGGCCGCGGCAGGCTTTGCCGTCGATCGGGTGGAGCGTGCCGAGGATCTTGGCGTCGACCACGGCCTTGCAGTTGTGGTCAACCCCAACAACCCGACCGGCCGCGCCTTCCAGCCGGCAGGAATCCTGGCGATGGCGGCGACGATGGCGGCGAATGGCGGCGTGCTGGTCGTCGACGAGGCCTTCGGCGATCTGGAGCCGGACTTCAGTGTCGCCGGCCAAGTCGGCGCCCACGACAATCTCATCGTCTTCCGCTCCTTCGGGAAATTTTTCGGTCTGGCTGGCCTGCGCCTGGGCTTCGTCGTGGCAGCCGATACCGTGCTCGATGCATTTCGTGAGTGGCTCGGCCCCTGGGCAGTGTCCGGGCCGGCGCTGGTTATCTCCAAGGCATTGATGTCCGGCGATACGCAAGCGATCGCCGCGGGCATTCTTGAGCGTCGCGCCGGGCTCGATGCGGTTCTTGATGAGGCCGGTCTCAAGCGCATCGGTGGAACCGGGCTGTTCGTGCTGGTGGAACATGCCGATGCCCATGCCTTGCACCGTCATCTCTGCGAGGCGCAGATCCTGACGCGCAAATTCGACTACGATTCTCGCTGGCTCAGGATCGGGCTTGCGCCCGATGCGGAAGGTGACCGGCGACTGGCGGACGCCCTGCGCCGTGGGGACGCGTTGCGCCCTGGGGACGCGTTGCGCCCAGGGGAGTGCTGAGTGTCGAGCGAGATTCTTCTCATCCTTGTGGCTGCCCTGCTGCTTGATCGTGTCGTCGGTGATCCGGACTGGCTCTGGTCACGCCTGCCGCATCCCGTGGTGTTTTTCGGCAAGGCGATCGCGGTTTTTGATGGGGCGCTGAACAGGCATGAGAGCCTCGGTGCCGGCGCCCTGAAAATACGCGGTATCCTGACGATCGGCGTGCTGCTGCTTGCCAGCGTGCTTGCCGGCAGCATCCTGCACCGCTTGTTCTCGGTGATGGCCCCCATCGGCTACCTGCTCGAGGCTGTCGTCGTTGCGGTGTTCCTGGCGCAGAAGAGCCTTGGCGATCATGTCCGGCGCGTTGCCGAAGGCTTGCGGTTGGGGGGGCTGGAAGGCGGCCGAAACGCCGTGTCGATGATCGTCGGGCGCGACCCGAAGACGCTCGATGCGCCCGCCGTCTGCCGCGCCGCGATCGAAAGCCTTGCCGAGAACTTTTCCGATGGGGTGGTGGCGCCTGCCTTCTGGTATGCGGTTGCCGGTCTTCCCGGGCTGCTCGCCTACAAGATGCTGAACACCGCCGATTCGATGATCGGCCACAAATCGCCGAAATACCTCAATTTCGGCTGGGCCTCCGCCCGGCTCGACGATGTCGCCAACCTGCCGGCAGCGAGACTATCCGTCCTGTTGATCGCTGCCGGCGCCTGGCTGCATCGTGGGCGCCCCGCGGCGGCCGATGCGATCGGAGTGGCGTTTCGCGATCACGGCCTGCACCGCTCCCCCAACTCAGGTTGGCCGGAAGCGGCGATGGCCGGCGCGCTGGACCTGCAGCTAGCGGGTCCGCGCGTCTATGGCGGGGTCATGGTCAGCGAACCGATGATCAATGGGCCTGGCCGCGCCGTTGCCGAAAGCGAAGACATCGACGCCGGTATCGCTGTATTCTATGGTGCTTGTTCGGCAATGACCTTGGCTGTTCTTCTGATCGCCATGATTTGATCGGTTTCTACCGCGTATCCACGGCAAGTTGATCTTGGCATTAAGACTTTTCTTTCCATATGTATTAAACTTGCAACATTACGGGCCGGTTATTCTCTGCGGACGTTTGGTTCCACTGATTGCGGCCTTGCGGGTCAAATATGACGCGCAAAGGATGCTGCAACGCGCCTGAAGCCTGCTGCGGGATTTTCTCCGCTGATCGGAGGCATGCAGTCGAGGTTTCACACGCGGGGAGTGAAGCATGCGACACACATCCCTGATTGTGGTGATTGCCGTTCTGATGCAGTTTTCCGTTCAGCCGCTGAACGCCGCCAATCTCGTTGCCAAGATCAGCCTCTCCTCCCAGACGATGGTGGTAAAGCAGAACGGCGTCGTGATGTATCGCTGGAAGGTTTCCACCGCGCGCAAGGGCTATGTCACGCCGAAGGGGAGCTGGAAGGCCAAGTGGCTTTCGCGCAATCATCGCTCGAAAAAATATGATGATGCGCCAATGCCTTACGCCGTGTTCTTCAACGGTGGCTATGCTGTTCACGCGACCTATGATGTCAAGCGCCTGGGCCGCCCTGCCTCACACGGATGCGTGCGGTTGCATCCCAACAATGCCGCGGAGTTCTTCGCGCTTGCCCGTGAACACGGGCTGAAAAACACGCGCATCGTCATCACGCGTTAAAAGCATTTCCAGGAAAAGTGCGGAGCGGTTTTCCGTCGGAGAATGCATAAAACAAAGAGATAGAGCATTTCCCGGAGAAGTGCGCAGCGGTTTTCCGCGACTTCTTTAAAGCGGAAACGCGCTGAACCTTGGACGGCGGACTCAGTCGATGCCGGCCACCTGCATCAACCGGTCCATGCTTGGCACGGTGACGTGACGGCTGTTTTCGATGTGGATGACATTGTCCTTGCGCAGCTTGGTCACCTGCCGGCTGACGGTCTCGATCGTCAGGCCGAGATAGTCGGCGATATCGGCGCGCGACAGTGGCAGATCGAATGCTGTTGCCGTGCCGTTTTCCGGATCGATGTGAGTGGCGATGATATAGAGAAAGCTCGCCACCTTTTCCTGCGCGGTCTTGCGGCCGAGCGTCAGCATCCAGTCGCGCGCTTCGTCCAGTTCCTTCAGCGCCTGTTCGTGCAGGCGGTGTTCAAGGCCCGGCGCATCGGCAACGAGCCGCTCGATGACATTGCGCGGGAACGAACAGATGTCGGTGTCGATCGCCGCTTCGGCGGTCAGCGCGCTTTCACGCGTGAACGGCCGGCCCATGAAATCGGGAGCGAACTGCAGGCCGACGATCTGCTGGCGTCCGTCGGAGAGAACCTTGCTCAGCTTGACGACGCCGCTGATGATGTTGGCGTAGCTGTCAGTCATTTCGCCCTGGCCGACGACCTCGCGACCGGGTTCGACACGCCTGCGGGTCGAATGCCGGCTGAGGTCGAGAAGCTGGTCAGCAGTCAGCGTGCCGCAGACGCCGCCGTGGCGCGCCTCGCAGGCAGCACAGACGGCTGGAATGTCCGAATTGTGGATATCCTTGCGGCGATGTTCGGTCACGATCTGCAAATCTTTCTTCCCTGCATCGGGTTTGTTCGAGGGACCAAAGAGGATGCGGGCGGTTAAATCAAGAGTTGACAGGTGCTAATTCCGGAAGCGCGAAACAATGTCTCATGTTGAATTGAGCATTGTCAATTTTAACGTGTTAATTCGACGGCTTGATCAAAATCAACGGCGTGCTTTCCCATCCGTCCTATGCGTTTGCCATCTTGACGGAGAGACCGATGGACGACGCTCTGATCCTGAAATATGCGAGCCCCGTGCCGCGCTATACCAGTTACCCCACCGCGCCGCATTTTTCGGAGGCGGTCGGTCAGGCTGAGTACCAGTCCTGGCTAGAGGCCATCGGGCCGGGTGAGGCGCTGTCGCTTTACGCCCATGTGCCCTATTGCGACCGGCTGTGCTGGTTCTGTGCCTGTCACACCAAGCAGACGTTACGCTACGAGCCGGTGGCGAGCTACCTGAACGGACTGCACCGCGAAATCGCCACGATCGGCGGGCGGGTGAACCGCCAAGCGAAGGTCACGGCGCTGCATCTGGGCGGCGGATCGCCGACACTGGTCAGGCCGGACGATCTGATCGCGCTCAAGCGCGCCTTCAGCAGTCACTTCGAATTTTCCAGCGATTGCGAAATCAGCATCGAGATGGACCCGAACGACCTCGACGCGGCGCGCCACGACGCGCTGGCAGCGATCGGCATGACGCGGGCGAGCTTCGGCGTCCAGGATTTCGACCCCGTGGTACAGAAGGCGATCAACCGCATCCAGACCTATGAGCAGACGCGTGATGCGATCGAGGCTTCGCGAGCCCGCGGCGTGGGTTCGGTCAATTGCGACGTGCTTTACGGCTTGCCCTACCAGAGCCTGTCGTCGCTGGAGGCAACGATCGACGCCGTCGTGTCGCTGGCGCCGGATCGCGTCGCGCTCTTCGGCTATGCCCATGTGCCGTGGATGAAGAAGCACCAGTCGATGATATCAGACGAGAGCCTGCCAGGTATCGTCGAACGTTTTGCCCAGATGAGCCGGGCGGCCGACATGCTTGTTGCCGCCGGCTACGAGGCGATCGGCATCGACCATTTCGCCAGGCCCGGCGACAGTCTGGCCGTTGCCAACCGGGAAGGGCGCCTGCGCCGGAATTTCCAGGGCTATACATGTGACAGCGCCGAAACCCTGATCGGTCTTGGCGCCTCGGCGATCGGCCAGTTCCGTCAAGGTTATGTGCAGAATATGCCGGCAACCGGCGAATATCTGCGCCAGGTGGAGAACGCAGGCCTGGCCGCGGTGCGCGGCTACATGCTGACGCCTGATGATCGCCTGCGGGCGCGGGTGATCGCATCCATCATGTGCGATTTCGCCTTCTCGTTCTCGCGAATCAAGGCGGAGTTTCCTGAACTCGCCGGAGCGGTCGTCGAGGAGGCAAAGCTCTGGCGCGCAAGGGATGTGGACGGGCTGACGACGATCGAGGACGGCGTCTTCAGCCTTACCGAACGCGGCCGGCCGTTTGCCCGGTCGGTGGCGGCCATTTTCGACACTCATCTTCAGTCAGGACGGGGGCGCCATTCGGTCGCCGTTTAGCAACACCGCATTTCAAATCGCAGAGGTTGCCATCAAGGCCATTGGCTTTTGCGGCGCATTTACCTATAGGATCGCCGAGACTCGGAATAAAATAATAAAGAGGTATGCGCGTGACTGCTACATTCGACAAGGTTGCCGACATCATCGCTGAAACGAGCGAGATCGATCGCGAGACGATTACGCCGGAAAGCCACACGATCGACGATCTCGGCATCGACAGCCTGGACTTCCTGGACATCGTCTTTGCGATCGACAAGGATTTCGGTATCAAGATTCCGCTGGAACAGTGGACGCAGGAAGTCAACGAAGGCAAGGTTTCGACCGAAGAATACTTCGTGCTCAAGAACCTCTGCGCCAAGATCGACGAGCTGCGGGCTGCCAAGGCCTGATCGGGCCAAGGTTCAAGCCTTTCCACTCGATTTCCAATGCCGCCGGTCGCGCCTCGCGCTTGACAGGCGGCATTGGCGTTTTTACTTGAGCCCGAAACCAAACGGGGTGAGCCTCCATGCTCCTTGAATACTTCCAGATGATCGATCGTGTCGAAACGGTCGATCTGTCGGCTGGCCGGCTGACGGCGCGATCCGTCGTTCCCGAAAAGAGCCCGGTATTCGAGGGCCACTTTCCAGGCTATCCGCTGGTGCCGGGTGTGCTTCTGATCGAGACGATGGCGCAGGCTTCGGGATTTCTGGTGCTGGCCGCGACCAATTTCGCGGCAATGCCGTTTCTGATGTCGGTCGATGGCGCCAAGATGCGGGCCTTCGTCGAGCCGTCGGCAGAACTCGATATCGAAGCCTTCCTCGAGCACGATGGCTCCGGTTTCGCCGTCACCAAGGCGAAGATCACGTCTGCGGGCAAGAAGGTCTGTGACGCACAATTGAAACTCAGAACGATGCCGTTCGATCAGGTGCCGCTCGGCGATATCGTGCGCAGGCGCGCCGGCGAGGTGGGCCTGATGACGGCACTTGCGGCGGATGCCGCTTCGGAGAAGTGAAGATGAGCAAATCCGCAAACGACGTGGTGATCACCGGCGTCGGTATCGTCACAAGCCAGGGTGTCGGCGTCGAGCCGCATGTGGCGTTTCTGAACGCGGCCGAGGCGCCGGAGCCACGCGTCGAGGCCGAAAAGTTCAAGCCCTATCCGGTGCATCCGCTGCCGCAGATCGACTGGTCGCAGCAGATCGCCAAGCGTGGCGACCAGCGCCAGATGGAAAACTGGCAGCGCCTCGGCGTGTTTGCAGCAGGCCTGGCGCTCGACGACGCCGGCCTCAAGGACAATCTCGACGCCTGCGGCAGCATGGACATGATCGTGGCCGCCGGCGGCGGCGAGCGCGACATCAATGTCGATTCGCTGATCGTCGACGAGGCGCTGAAGCGCAACGACCGCGAGCAGCTGCTGAACGAGAAGCTGACGACCGAACTGCGCCCGACGCTGTTCCTCGCCCAGCTCTCCAACCTTCTCGCCGGTAACATCTCGATCGTGCACAAGGTGACGGGATCGTCGCGCACCTTCATGGGCGAAGAGGCGGCCGGCATTTCGGCGATCGAAACGGCGTTCTTCCGCATCAAGGCGGGACAGTCGACACATACGCTGGCGGGCGGCGCATTTTCGGCCGAACGTCTCGACATCATGCTGATGACGGAGGCCATCCAGGCGCAGACGGTCGGCGACTGGCAGCCGATCTGGTCGCGCAAGCGCCAGGATGGCGGCGGAATGATCCTCGGTTCCGTCGGCGCCTTCCTGATGCTGGAATCGCGCGAATATGCCGAAGCCCGAGGCGCCCGCATCTATGCCACGATCGACGCGATCGGCAGCGACCGTGGCAGCCGCAGCGACGGCAAGCTGGAGGCGCGCCTTGCCGATCTGGCAAAACCGGCCGAAACGCTCGATCCGGCGCAGACAGTGGTCTTCTCCGGCACCTCGGGCCTGCATGATCTCGTTGCCCACGAAAAGACCTTTCTGGAAGCAAAGCTCGCCGGCGCGCCGGTGCGCGCCTATGGCGGGCTTGTCGGCCACAGCATCGAAGCGCAGTTTCCGGCGGGCCTCGCGCTTGCCGCACTGGCGCTCGGCCACGGCGCCAAGGTTCCGGCTTTCGACGCAAGCTTCGAAAAACCGATGACGGCGGGCGCCAGAACGGCGGTCGTGACGACCATTGGTCATTCACGCGGCGAAGGCGTCGCGGTCCTTTCGGCCGAATAAGAGGAACGATTGATGAGCAACGCTTACAAGGATCATCTCGGTCGTCCGATCGTCGCCGTCACCGGCATGGGCGTCATCACCTCGCTCGGCCAGGGTCTCGAAGACAACTGGGCGGCGCTGACCGGCGGCGTCTCCGGCATCCGCAAGATCACCCGTTTCCCGACGGAAGGCCTGAACACGCGCATTTCGGGCATGGTCGATTTCATCGAGGTCCCGGCGGCCAATTCGGTCGAGCGCTCCTACGCCATGGCGCGCGAAACGACGCTTGAGGCGTTGGCGCAGGCCGGTCTTTCCGGCGATTTCAACGGCCCGCTGTTTCTCGCCGCTCCGCCGATCGAGCCGGAATGGAGCGCGCGCTTTGAACTGGCCGACCGCTCGCCACCGTCGACCCAGCCGGGCGACGCCTACAATCGCTTCCTTGCCGCGATGCGCGAGAAGGCCGATCCGGTGTTTCACGAGGCCGTGCTTTTCGGCGCGATCTCCGAACGCCTTGCCGATCGCTTCGGCACCCGCGGCCTGCCGGTGACGCTGTCGACGGCCTGCGCCTCGGGCGCAACTGCAATCCAGCTCGGCGTCGAGGCCATTCGCCAGGGCCGCACCGATCGCGCGCTGACAGTCGCGACCGACGGTTCGGTCAGTGCCGAGGCGCTGATCCGCTTTGCGCTGCTCTCGGCGCTGTCGACCCAGAACGACCCGCCGGAAAAGGCCTCCAAGCCCTTCACCAAGGACCGTGACGGCTTCGTCATCGCCGAAGGCGCGGCAACCCTGGTGCTGGAATCGCTGGAAGCAGCGGTCGCTCGTGGCGCCCGTGTCTACGGCATCCTGAAGGGGTGCGGCGAGAAGGCCGATCTCTTCCACCGCACGCGCTCGTCGCCCGATGGCGGCCCGGCGATCGCGACGATCCGCGCGGCCCTTGCCGACGCCGGCATCGACGAAGGTGGCATCGGCTACATCAACGCCCATGGCACTTCGACGCCGGAAAACGACAAGATGGAATATCTGTCGATGTCGGCCGTCTTCGGCGAACATCTGCCGTCGATCCCGGTTTCGTCGAACAAGTCGATGATCGGCCACACGCTGACGGCTGCAGGCGCAGTCGAGGCAGTGTTCTCGATCCAGACGATGCTGACCGGCACCTTGCCGCCGACGATCAACTACCAGAATCCCGACCCGGCCATCGTGCTCGACGTCGTGCCGAACGTGAAGCGCAGCCAGCAGGTCTCTGCCGTGCTGTCGAACTCCTTCGGCTTCGGCGGACAGAACGCCAGCCTTGTCATGACCGCCGAGCCGGCCTAAGTCGGCGGTCACAGCGCCGCGCGTCGAACATGACGCGCAAGCGACGCTGAACGCTTTAAGCCTGCTGCACGCTTCCTTGAACCGGATCCGATCTAAGGAAGCACGCCGCAGAAACTTCAGACGAAATGATGCCGCTCAAGGCAGAGGAAAGATCATGCGCGCCCTGCAACTGCTCGATGACCGCAAGCTCGAAATCACCGACGTTCCCGAGCCGGAAGCGCCAGGCCCGGGCGAAGTGACGCTCCGGGTCAAGGCCGTCGCACTCAACCACATCGACGTGTGGGGCTGGCGCGGCATGGCCTTTGCCAAGCGCAAGATGCCGCTCGTCATCGGCGCCGAGGCGGCCGGTGTGGTCGAAAGCATCGGCCCGGGCGTTTCAAGCGTGCTTCCGGGGCAGCTCGTTTCGATCTATGGCGCGCGCACCTGCGGCCTCTGCCGCCCGTGCCGCGAAGGTCGCGACAATCTCTGCGAACATGTGGGCGGCGTGCATGGCTTCCACCTCGACGGCTTCGCGCAGGAGAAGATCAATCTTCCCGCACGCCTGCTGGTGCCGGCACCTCCGGGCATCGATGCCGTGGCCGCAGCGCTTGCACCGGTCACCTTCGGCACGGTCGAGCACATGCTGTTCGACAACGCCAAGCTTGAGCCAGGCGAAACCATTCTCGTCCATGCCGGCGGCTCCGGCATCGGCTCGGCGGCAATCCAGCTTGCCAAGAAGATCGGCTGCACGGTTATCACTACCGTCGGATCCGACGACAAGATCGAGAAGGCCAAGGCGCTCGGCGCCGATCACGTCATCAACTACCGCACCGACCGCTTCGAAGGTGTCGTGCGCAAGCTCACCAAGAAGAAGGGCGTCGACGTCGTGTTCGAACACGTCGGCAAGGACACCTGGGCCGGCTCAATGCTCTGCATGAAGCGGGGAGGCCGCCTGGTCACCTGCGGCTCGACCTCCGGTGTGTCGACCGACATGAACCTGATGATGCTGTTCCAGCAGCAGCTGAAGCTGCTCGGCTCCTTCGGCTGCCGCATGGAAAACATGGCCAACGCCATGCAGAAGATGGCGCGCGGCCTGGTGCATCCGGTCATCGATACGCAGGTCGGTTTCGACGAGATCGACCGGGCACTGGAGCGGATGGAATCGCGCCAGATCTTCGGCAAGATCATCCTGAAGATGGATTGATCCACGTGCGCATGCTGATCACACGGCTGGTTCTGACGGCGGATCATTTCCGGCAGTGGCTGATTGCGCAACTCGTCTTTCTGCTTCTGACGATCCTGAAGCTGTTTCCGGCTGACGGCGCGATCCGCTTCATGGATCGCGCCGCACGCTTCATCGGCCCGAAGACCAGCCGGCACAAGCTGACGCTGACCAATCTGCGCAACGCCTTTCCCGAGAAGCGGGAGGCCGAGATCGAAGCGATCGCCATGGAGAGCTGGGGCAATATGGGCCGCATGGCGGCGGAATATGTCTTCCTCGACCGGCTGTTCGATTTCGATCCCGAGGCGACCAAGCCCGGCCGCGTCGAAGTCTCCGGCGTTCCGCTCTTTCTCGAGCTGCGCGACAACCCGCGACCCTTTATCGTCTTTACCGCCCACAGCGGCAATTTCGAGATGCTGCCGGTCGCTGGCTCCGCCTTCGGGCTGGAGGTGACGGTGCTCTTCCGTCCGCCGAACAACCCTTACGTCGCCGAGAAGGTCTTCGAGTTCCGCAAGGAGCGCATGGGCAATCTCGTGCCGTCGCATGCGGGTTCGTCCTTCGCACTCGCCCGCCAGCTAGAGCGCGGCAACGGCGTCGGCGTTCTGGTCGACCAGAAATTCCGCAAGGGCCTGAAGACCAAATTCTTCGGCCAGGACGTGCAGACCAACCCGCTGCTCGCCAAGCTCGTGCGGCAGTTCAATTGCGAGGTCTATCCCGCCCGCTGCATCCGGCTGCCCGGCAACCGTTTTCGGCTGGAGCTGGAGCCGGCGATCGACATTCCGCGCAAGCCCGATGGCGCTGTCGACGTCAACGCCACGGCACAGGTTCTCAACGACAAGGTGGAGAGCTGGGTGAGGGAGTATCCCGGGCAATGGTTGTGGTACCACGACCGCTGGCACATCAAGCGCTACCTGTAAGACTGATTCTCTTCGAACCGCAAAAGGCGTTGCCGCCGCAGGCATTAACGCCCTTTTTGTCTATGCCTAAGGCATTTGCTGGAGAAAATCGCCGTCTTTGCGCCGTTGAAGTCGTTTCGAAACCGCAAGCTTCCCTTTCTGATGTTGAACGGGGCGGTAATGAGTGTAAACTCACCGTTGTATTGCGAGGGGCAGACTGCAAGCGCTTTGGGTGGCCAAGTCTTTGTGGTTTTCGCTGAGGATGTGGGGGAAACGTCAACGCCTGCATGTTTCCTTAAATCCTATTCGATTTAGGAATAAAAACATGCAGTAATTCGAAGTGCTACAGCGACCTTTGCGCGTCTAATAAGACGCGCGGCGCTGTAGATCAGCATCTACATCATCAAAGCCTGTCATATAAGTGCATCGGCGCGGCCTCGGCCGTGGGGGATTGGGGTTTCGAATTGAACGCACTGATTGAGCTGTTCTGGTTCAAGTATTCACAACTGCAGTATGCAGTACGTACAGCAGACGAACATCTGATCGGACTTCTGGATCGCGAGCTCGATCCCATCTTGAAGTCGGTCTATGATGAGAAGGCCGTGAGCGTCGAAGATGCCCGCCTTCAGTTCCAGTTTCTGATCGATATTCTGCGCGTCGAGGCCGACGATATTTCCTGCGTGCTGCGCCATTCGCAGCTTTTGCAGTCGCTGATCAATCGCTATTTCGCAGCCACGGGCGCGGTCAACGCTGCCGACTTGCGACTGGAGCGCACGCCGGCTGCACCACACAAGGGGCGGGCGGACGAGGGGCTTCTCAACGAGGCGATTCTCGACAGCTTCCCTGACCGCATCGCCGTGATCACGCCGGATTATCGGTATCTCTATACCAATCCGCTCAACGCCAACCATCTCGAAAGCCGCCCGATGGATCTCATCGGTCGGCATATCGTCGAATTCATTGGCATCCAGCGCTTCGAGCTGCGCGTGAAGAGCTATCTCGATCGCTGTTTTGCGGGCGAGGTGGTCGACTATACCTTCGCCAAGACCGTCGACGCGCGAACCGTCGTGGTGCGCTGCCGGCTGACGCCGTGCATGTCGAGCAACGGCAAGCTCATCGGTGCGATCCTGGTGATCCAGGAGCATGCGGACCGACGCCGCGCCATCGCCGCCTGATCCCTGTCGCCTAGAGCGCCGCGCGTCTTATTGGACGCACAAAGGTCGCTGTAGCACTTTGAATTGCTGCATGTTTCCTTAAATCGAATAGGATTTAAGAAAACATGCAGTTGAGCCGGATACAGAAACGGCGGCCCTTTCGAGCCGCCGTTCGTTCAATTGATGTCCGGGTCGACTGGAAGCAGCGTGCGAAGACATTCCTGCTCGAAGCCGATGTGCCTTCGCAGATTGGTGAAGAAGCCGCGCAGCATGTAGCCGGCTGTCTCCGCATTGACGCTCTCGTCGGCAGCGCCGAGCTTCACCAGCATCTCCGTGAGCTCTTCGGCAAAGCACTCATCTTCGCAATGTTCGTATTTGAGCCGCGCGAGCGTTGCCGCGATCGACGGGTCGTCGCCGAAATTCTGCTCGACCCAGCGAAACACCGCGCTCTCTTCGCCCGAATGCAGTTCGCGTATGAGCGGCTCCAGCATCTTGGCGGCATAGGCGCATTTCTGCCGGTCGATTTCAGCCGGCAGGCTGTCGGCGATTTCCTCCAGGCTGTTGCAGAGCGCAAGCTGTTCCTGATGCGCACGTGCCAGCCAGGCCCGCGGTTCGCCCATCGGGGCAGGGCGCGCTCGCAAACCCGTCCACACCCGGATCATTCCACTATCATTCGTTCTCTTCATGCTGTTCTGACGCCAGCTCCTATGGCGCTCCCTCATTGTTTCCTGAGGGTGAAGCAAGTGGAGGCCCCCGGCCTTGATCTGAATCAAGGTGAGGGTGCCCCGATTCTGACACTTTCCGGCAAGCTGCGCTGGGCATGCCGCCTTTAGGCGTGTGCACGCGTCTGCATCTGGATAAAGTTGGGGACCCAACCATGAAATACACTTTCGAGACGATCCTGCTCGGGGTCGGTGCTTTCCTGGCGCTTCTAGGCGCCGGATTCGCACAGGACCGGCAGTTCGAAGCCCATATGTGGGTGCTGTTCTTCGTGCTGCTCGGCGGCACGATCGTTATGATGCGGCGCCTCGACTTCAGCACGGCGTCAGCAGGCAAGGCGGCCGCACCGCAGTCGGAATATTTCGACGAAGTCGTGAAGTATGGCGTCATCGCCACCGTCTTCTGGGGTGTCGTCGGCTTCCTCGTGGGCGTCGTGGTTGCGCTCCAACTGGGCTTTCCGGATCTCAACATCGAGCCGTGGTTCAACTTCGGTCGCATGCGGCCGCTGCACACCTCGGCGGTGATCTTCGCCTTCGGCGGCAACGCGCTGATCGCGACCTCGTTCTACATCGTCCAGCGCACCAGCCGTGCGCGCCTGTTCGGCGGCAATCTCGCCTGGTTCGTGTTCTGGGGCTACCAGCTCTTCATCGTCCTGGCCGCCACCGGCTATCTGCTGGGGATCACCCAGTCGAAGGAATATGCGGAGCCGGAATGGTATGTCGACCTGTGGCTGACGATCGTCTGGGTCGCCTATCTCGCCGTGTTCCTCGGCACGCTGCTGGTGCGCAAGGAGCCGCATATCTATGTGGCGAACTGGTTCTATCTCGCCTTCATCGTCACCATCGCGATGCTGCACATCGTCAACAACCTGGCGGTTCCGGTGTCGTTCCTGGGCTCCAAGAGCTATTCGGCCTTTGCCGGCGTGCAGGACGCGCTGACGCAATGGTGGTACGGCCACAACGCCGTCGGCTTCTTCCTGACGGCCGGCTTCCTCGGCATGATGTATTACTTCATTCCGAAACAGGCCAACCGCCCCGTCTATTCCTACCGCCTGTCGATCATTCACTTCTGGTCGCTGATCTTCATGTACATCTGGGCCGGTCCGCACCACCTGCACTATACGGCTCTGCCGGACTGGGCGCAGACGCTCGGCATGGTCTTCTCCATCATGCTGTGGATGCCGTCCTGGGGCGGCATGATCAACGGCCTGATGACGCTCTCGGGCGCCTGGGACAAGATCCGCACCGACCCGATCATCCGCATGATGGTCATGGCCGTCGCCTTCTACGGCATGGCGACCTTCGAGGGTCCGATGATGTCGATCAAGACGGTCAACTCGCTCAGTCACTATACCGACTGGACGATCGGCCACGTGCATTCGGGTGCGCTCGGCTGGAACGGACTGATCACCTTCGGCGCCATCTACTACCTCACGCCGAAGCTGTGGAACCGCGAGCGGCTCTATAGCGTGCGCATGGTCAACTGGCACTTCTGGCTCGCCACGCTCGGCATCGTCGTCTACGCCGCTGTCATGTGGGTTGCCGGTATCCAGCAGGGCCTGATGTGGCGCGAATACGACGACCAGGGTTTCCTCGTCTATTCCTTCGCGGAATCGGTCGCGGCCATGCTGCCCTACTACGTGCTGCGTGCGCTGGGCGGTGCCCTGTTCCTCGCCGGCGCTCTGCTCATGGCCTTCAACGTAACAATGACCATCCTCGGCCGCGTGCGTGACGAAGCCCCGATCTTCGGTTCGACGCCCGTGCTCAAGGCTGCGGAATAGGAGGGCAGTACCCATGTCCATTCTCGACAAACACGCCACCCTGGAACGCAACGCAACGCTGCTGCTCGTCGGCTCGCTTCTCGTCGTCTCGATCGGCGGCATCGTTGAAATCGCGCCGCTGTTCTATCTCGAAAACACCATCGAGAAGGTCGAAGGCATGCGGCCCTATTCGCCGCTGGAACTCGCGGGCCGCGACATCTACGTTCGCGAAGGCTGCTACGTCTGTCACAGCCAGATGATCCGGCCGTTCCGCGACGAGGTGGAGCGCTACGGGCACTACTCGCTGGCGGCAGAATCCATGTACGACCATCCGTTCCAGTGGGGATCGAAGCGCACCGGGCCGGATCTCGCCCGCGTCGGCGACCGCTATTCGAACGAGTGGCACGTGCAGCATATGACCGAGCCGCGCTCGGTGGTGCCGGAATCGGTGATGCCGAGCTATGCGTTCCTGAAGTCGACGCCGCTCGACGTGAGGAACGTCGCCGGACAGCTGAAGGCCAACAGGGCCGTCGGCGTGCCCTATTCGGACGAGATGATCGAGAACGCCGCCGCCGACATCAAGGCGCAGGCCGACCCGAATGCGGACACGTCGGGTGTCGAGGCGCGCTATCCCAAGGCCAAGCTCGGCGATTTCGACGGCGATCCGCAGAAGCTGACGGAGATGGACGCGCTCGTCGCCTATCTCCAGATGCTCGGCACGCTGGTCGACTTCTCCACCTACGACGACACCACGGGCTATCGCTAAGGGAGGGCACGGACATGGAAACCTACACGGCCATGCGCCAGTTCGCCGACAGCTGGGCGCTGCTTGCCATGACGCTCTTCTTCCTCGGCGTCGTCGCCTTCATCTTTAGGCCCGGCGCCAAGAAGGCCGCCGATCGGGCCGCAGCCATCCCCTTCGATCACGATGTGATCGAGACTCAGAAATCAGAGCGGAATGCGGGCGGAAAACCGCAAAACACTTTTCCTCATTCCGCTCGTAAGGAGGATTGATCCATGTCGGACAAACATGTCGACGAGATCAGCGGCGTCGAGACAACCGGCCACGAATGGGACGGGATCCGCGAGCTCAACAACCCGATGCCGCGCTGGTGGGTCTATACCTTCTACGCCACCATCGTCTGGGCGATCGGTTACATGATCGTCTATCCGGCCGTGCCGCTGCTAACCGATGCGACCAAGGGCGTGCTCGGCTACTCCAGCCGTGCGGAACTCAGCGTCGAGCTTGCCGATGCCAAGGCGGCGCAGGCCGGCAATCTGGAAAAGATCGCCGCGAGCTCACTCGACCAGATCATCGCCGATCCGCAGCTTCACCAGTTCGCAGTTGCGGCCGGCGCCTCGGCCTTCAAGGTCAACTGCGCCCAGTGCCACGGTTCGGGTGCCGCCGGTTCGGCCGGCTTCCCCAACCTCAACGACGACGACTGGCTGTGGGGCGGCAAACCTGAGGAGATCTACCAGACGGTGGCGCACGGCATCCGCTATACCGGCGACGACGAGACGCGCGTCTCCGAAATGCCGTCCTTTGCCGAGATCCTCAAGCCGGAAGAGATCAAGCAGACCGCCGCCTATGTCGTCAGCCTCACCGGCACGCCTTCGGATGCGGCGCTGGTCGAACCGGGCAAGGCGCTGTTCGAGGCCAATTGCGCCTCGTGCCACGGCGCCGACGCCAAGGGCAATCGCGAGTTCGGCGCGCCGGATCTTGCCGATGCGCTCTGGCTCAATGGCTCAAGCGAGCAGGCAATCGTCGCGCAGATGAAGGCGCCCAAGCACGGCGTCATGCCGGCCTGGCTGCCACGCCTCGGCGACACCACAGTCAAGCAGCTTGCCGTGTTCGTGCATTCGCTCGGCGGCGGCGAGTAGGGGAACGCTCGCGCCCCGAGCTAAGGTTTGCCCCTCACTGTCCTGCCGGACATCTCTCCCCGCCAGCGGGGAGAGAGCCGTTGGGAGCGACGCTTTCGCCGAACATCGGCGTTGATGGGTGCGGTGCCGGCCCGGCTTGCTACCTTCGCCCCGCTGGCGGGGAGAAGGTGCTGGCAGGCGGATGAGGGGCGGTACCAATCGTCAAGTTAAGAAAATGGCCGCGTCGAAAGACGCGGCCTATCTTCATTCCAGCGCAGCGGCGATGGTGGCGCCGACCATGACGCTTGAAAGGGCGGCGCCCAAAAGCAGCGGCGCGTTGACCGGTCGGCGCACGACGGTGCCGAAATTGAACAGGTTCATCGGCAACAGGTGAAAGCCGCCGCCCTCGGGTTTGCTGCGTGGGGCTTCCATGAAACATTCGTCGTCGAACCAGATCCAGTCATTGCGCCAGGTCCAGCAGCCCTTGTCGCGATAGACGGCGGCAACCTCCTCGGCGAAGGCCTTATCGGCCGGCAGCCTGATGTAGTTGACCGGCTTGCGGCTAAAATACTGCATCGCCAGCGGCATCGAGCGTTCGGTGCAATAGTTCGACATCCAGAGCTTGAAGCCGATTTCGTCGCGAAGCCGGTCGAGCACGCGAAACACCTGCACATGATCCTCGTGACCGTACTCGCCCCAGGGATTGTGGGTGAAGACGTTCATGTCGGGCTTCAACCGCGGCTGCAGCGTGCGATAGAGCGTTTCGTAGTTTTCACGGTAGGCCTGGGCGATCGGCCGCGTCGAGTGGCGGAAGCTGCCGGGCATCAGTTGCGACAGCGATTTCTTCACCACGCGCTTGGCCTCGCGACGCGTGCCTTCGGTTCCGAACTCCATGCCGTAGGGGCCAGGCTTCGGGCTCGTCCAATCGGCGCAGTCGAAGGAGCCGGTCTCCTCCATCTCGAGGAACCGGACGTTGCCGCGGGGATAGGCCTTGATGGCGGCAACGCGGGCGTCGCCCATCTGCGGCTCCGACCAGATATCGCGATAAAGGATGATGACCTCGTCGACCTTTTTCAGGATCGAGGTGAACCACAGCAGTTCGTCGTCGGGGTGGGCGCCGATGATGACGGAATTCAGCAGAAACTCGTGATCGTCTGACATTGCCCAGCGCCCTTTGCCGCTTCTTGTTTTCGCGCGCAATCTTGGGATGCAAAGATTAAGTCTGGGTAAAATCTGCAGGCGCAGACGCCGGTTGTCCACAGGTGGCGGAAACCGGCGCGAGGGATGGTTATTGCGCCGACCAAACCGCCAGCTCGTAGCCGTCAGGATCGGCGAAGTGGAAGCGCCGGCCGCCGGGGAAGGGGAAGATCGGTTGCAGGATTTTTCCGCCGGCCGCCTCGACCTTCGTCAAGCTCTCTTCCAGATTGTCGGCATAGATGATGATCAGCGGCCCTCCGGCCCGGACTGGCCCTGTCGTGGTGAAGCCGCCGGTCAATCTTCCGTCCTGGAACTCGCAATATTCGGGGCCGTAATCCGTGAAGGTCCAGCCGAAGGCGCCGCCATAGAACGCCTTACTGGCGGCGATGTCGGAGACGTTGAACTCGACATAGTCGATGCGGCGATCGTTGCCCTTGTTACCCATGATGTGTCCTGTCGCTTTCTGATTCCAAGATTGACTTAAGGGCGGCGAGATCCTTCGCCACCCATTCGGCATCGCCGGCGAATTGCTCGTCGCTCATGTCGGCCTGCCGCAGCAGCGTGAACATCACCTCGGCGCCATCGTCGTTCGACACGACGCGCAGGGCGTTGTGCACCTTCACGCCGTTTTCCAGCGTCACCAGATGATCGACGACGCCGAAGGCATTGTCGGGGGCAAAACGCACGCGCGCGTTGCCGAGCGGTCCCGGAGCGACCCATTCTTCCCCGTCGCGCGTCAGGCCGGACGAAAGGCCCGATGCCCAGAGCGGCATGTTTTCAGGCTTGGCCATGAAAACATAGACCTCGTGCCAGTCGCGCTCGATCGAGATGTGGATGATTTTCGCTGCCAGTGTCGTCATGCGTTTCGTCGCCTTGCCATTGCCGTTGCAATCAAGGGGTAGCACCACAGGGCGTCGCCGTCTTGAATGAAACGGCCAGTCAGTTCGCGAGCTGGCGCCGGATTTCGCGCGGCGAGAGCGAGGTCAGCTCCCTGGTCTCGCGCGTCAGGTGGGCTTGGTCGGCGTAGCCGGTATCAAGCGCAAGCGCGCTCAGGCTCGCCTCAACGTCGCTTCGGCAGGTGGCGAGAAAACGCTGCAGGCGGAGGATGCGGTCGAGCGTCTTGGCGCCATAGCCGAAATGTTCGTGGCAGCGGCGGCGCAGCGTGCGCTCGCTGGTTCCTGTCGTCTGCGCCAGCAGCCGGATCGGGTTGTCAGACATCGGTTGCCTCTGGCGCAACTCAGCCAGGCAAGCGGCGATGTCGGCAGGCGGGGCTGCGACCGCCGCCAGCCTTTTCTCAACCGCGTGAGCAAGCATCGCGGCACGCGCTGCTGCGCTACCGGCCTCAGTCATCCGCGCATGGAGTTCATCGGCGGCGGCACCCCAGAAGGCATCGAGCGGCACGACCGTACCGGTCAGCTCGCAAAGCGGCGTGCGCAGCCAGGAGGCGGCAATACCGGCCCGAAAGCGCAGGCCGACCACGGTCTCGCCGGGGCCGATGACCGGAAAGGCTGCGACCCTGTCTGGGCCGGCAACAGCCAGACCCCGGCTCGACCAGATGATATCGACGCAGCCATCGGGAACGACAGCCATGGGCGAGGGCGGGCCCTCGGGCATGGTATGGCTCCAAAGGCACTCCACATGGCCCGCAAGCGAGGCAGGCGCCGAGCGCTCGCGGTAGATGCCGCAGCGCTTGGCAAGCGTCAGTGGCCGCAAGGTACCATGCATGCCTTGCCCTCCGAGGTCTCCCGCTTCCGGTTACCTGTCTCTTGCCGCCCTAATCGCGCGACCAGATCTTGCCGTCGATCTGCCCTTGCAGTTCCGGGTAGTCGGCGGCGTGGAAGACCGGCTCGACACCCTGCTTGCGCTGGGCGAAATAGTCCTTCGTCAGCTTGGCAATGGTACCCGACAGGAGCAGGATGGCAATCAGGTTGATCGTCGCCATCAGGCCCATCGAGGCGTCGGCGGCGTCGAACACGGTGGCGATGCTCTCATAGGCGCCCCAGACGACCATGGCGAGAACGGCGCATCGCATGAGGGTGATGCCGAGACGGTTGGCGCCGCCGAGATAGGTCAGCGCGTTCTCCGCGTAGGAATAGTTGCCGATGATCGAGGTGAAGGCGAAGAAGAAGATCGCAATGGCGATGAAATAGCTGCCCGCCCAGCCGATATGGACGTTCATGGCGGCCTGGGTCAGTTGCGTGCCGGTGATGCCGGAGCCGGGCTCCAGCGTGCCGGACAAGAGGATCATCACCGATGTCGCGGTGCAGATCAGGATCGTGTCGATGAAGACGCCGAGCGATTGTACGAACCCTTGCGAGGCCGGGTGATGCGGAACCGGGGTGGCGACGGCTGCGATATTCGGGGCGGAGCCCATGCCGGCTTCGTTGGAGAACAGGCCGCGCTTGACGCCGTTGAGCATGGCGGCAGCGACCCCGCCGGTGATGCCGCCTGCCGCTTCCTGCAGGCCGAAGGCGCTGGAAATGATGGTCCAGAGCACCGTTGGCACCAGCGAGGCGTTGGCGATCAGCACATAGATCGCCATCAGCAGATAGGCGACGGCCATGAACGGCACGACGATTTCGGCAACGCGCGCAATCTGGCGGATACCGCCGAAGATGACGATGCCCGAGAGCGCTGCAACGGCGATGCCGACCACGATCTTCGGAATGCCGAAGGCGCCCTGTACGGCATCGGCGATCGAATTGGCCTGAACCGCATTGAAGACGAGACCGAAGGAAAGGATGAGGCAGACGGAGAAGATCGTTGCCGCCCACGGCGCATTGAGGCCACGGGCGATGTAGAAGGCCGGACCGCCGCGATACTGGCCGTTTTCGTTCTTGACCTTGTAGATCTGGGCCAGCGCGCTTTCCGCATAGGCCGTCGCCATGCCGACGAGCGCGACCATCCACATCCAGAAGGTGGCGCCCGGTCCGCCGAGATAGAGCGCAACGGCAACGCCGGCGAGATTGCCGGTGCCGACGCGCGAGGCAAGGCTCACGGTCAGCGCCTGGAACGGACTGATGCCCGCCGCATCCTTCGACCCGCCGCTGCTCAACACACGAAACATCTCGCCGAAATGCACGATCTGAGGAAAGCCAAGCCGGATGGTGAAGAAGATGCCGACGGCGAGCAGGCCATAAATGAGCACATAGCCCCAGAAGATCGTGTTCAAAAAGCCGATGATCGTGTCCATGCGGTCCTCGTAGGTTTGGCGGGATGTCGTGGTGTGGCAATTGCCATCAAGTCGCGCGGCATGAAGCCCGGACGTTTCGACGCATGCGGCCGCTTTAGCCCGCAAACTTGACACAGATCAACGTTTCCGGCCGCCAGATCGGGCAAAACAGCGTTCAATACGCGATATATTCGGGGATATCCCACAGATGCAGCCTCAATCCGCCACAAACGCCCCCATCGTCGAACGCCACGAGGCCGAGGCGGTCAACGCGGCGCATGTGCGCAAGCCGCTTTACGAAAAGCGCAAGAAGATCTTCCCGAAGCGCGCCGAGGGACGATTCCGCCAGTTCAAGTGGCTGGTGATGCTGGTCACGCTCGGCATCTACTATCTGACGCCGTGGATCCGCTGGGACCGCGGCGAGCATGCGCCCGACCAGGCGGTGCTTGTCGATATCGCCGCCCGTCGCTTCTATTTCTTCTTCATCGAGATCTGGCCGCAGGAATTCTTCTTCGTGGCCGGGCTTCTCGTGATGGCGGGTTTCGGCCTCTTCCTGGTCACGTCAGCCGTCGGGCGCGCCTGGTGCGGCTACACCTGTCCTCAGACCGTCTGGGTCGACCTGTTCCTTGTCGTCGAGCGCTACATTGAAGGCGACCGCAACGCGCGCATGAAGCTCGATGCCGGACCATGGACAGCGGCCAAGATCGTCAAGCGGGTGACGAAACATTCGATCTGGATTCTGATCGGCATTGCCACCGGCGGCGCCTGGATCTTCTATTTTGCCGACGCGCCGGCCTTGCTGAAGAGCTTCGTCTCGCTCGAGGCGCCGACGATCGCCTATATGACCGTCGCGATTCTCACCGCCACGACCTATGTGTTCGGCGGGCTGATGCGGGAGCAGGTCTGCACCTATATGTGCCCGTGGCCGCGCATCCAGGCGGCGATGCTCGACGAAAACTCGCTGGTCGTCACCTATAACGACTGGCGTGGCGAACCGCGCTCGCGCCACCAGAAGAAGGCGGCAGCCGCGGGCGAGAGCGTCGGCGACTGCGTCGATTGCAATGCCTGCGTCGTCGTCTGTCCGATGGGCATCGACATCCGCGACGGCCAGCAGCTCGAATGCATCACCTGCGCGCTCTGCATCGACGCCTGCGATAACGTCATGGACAAGCTTGGGCGCGAGCGCGGGCTGATCGCCTATGCGACGCTGAGCGATTATGCCTCCAACATGGCGCTTGCCACCGACGGCGGCACGACGGCGATCGACCCGGGCCGGGTGCGTGACGCCGACGGCACCTTCGTCGACAAGGTCAGGCATTTCAACTGGAAGATCGTCTTCCGGCCGCGCGTGCTTGTGTATCTCGGCGTCTGGACGCTGGTTGGTATCGGCCTGCTCTATGCGCTCCTGGCGCGCGATCGGCTGGAGCTCAACGTGCTGCACGATCGCAACCCGCAATTCGTGCTCGAATCGGATGGATCGGTGCGCAACGGCTACATGGTCAAGCTCTTGAACATGATCCCCGAACAGCGCACGATCACACTCACCATCGACGGCATGCCGTCGGCGATGATGCGCATTGCCGGCCAGGCACCGGGCGACGGCCGCAGCTTTGCCGTCGGCGTCGATCCGGACAAGGTGACGGCGCTGAAAGTGTTCGTGACGCTGCCGAAGGATAAACTCGGCGAAGCGGAAGACGGCTTCAGCCTGATTGCAGAAGACCCGTCGAGCCATGAGCGCGACGAATACCAGGCCAACTTCAACCAACCGGGAGCCGCGAAATGACCGCTGACCAAGGCAGGCAACCCCGTGTCTTCACCGGATGGCACATGCTCGGCGTGATGGTGCTGTTCTTCGGCACCATCATCACCGTCAACCTGATCATGGCCTGGAACGCCAGCCACAGCTGGAGCGGGCTCGTCGTCCAGAACACCTATGTCGCCAGCCAGCAGTTCAACGGCAAGGTGAAGGAGGCGCGCGCCTTTGCAGCGAGCGGCCTCGACGGCAAGCTCAGCCTGGAGCCGGGCGCGGTGCGCTACACGCTGACGCGACAAGGCAAGGCTGAAACGTCGGCCGACAAGGTCGTTGCCGTGTTCAAGCGTCCGGTCGAGGAGCATGAGGACGTGCAGATCGAGATGGCGCATCAGGGCAACGGCGTCTTCGTTGCCGCAACCGACCTTAAGCGCGGACAATGGATTGCCGATATCACCGCGACGTCGGGCGACAAGGTCGTCTATCGCCAGGCCATTCGCTTCATCGCGCCGGGAGAGCGTCCATGAGTTGCTGCGCTGCCGGCGCCGAAACCGCGCTGGAGATCGACAGGAGTGCGCAAGGCCTGCCGAGTTCGGAAGAGCTGTGGCTGACCAGCCGCACGCTCGGCAGTGGCCTTCGCCAGACCGACCTCAGCGTGCCCGGCATCCACTGCGGCGCCTGCATCACGACGATCGAGGCTGCCCTGAAGAGCCGGCCGGAGGTGGAGCGCGCCCGCGTCAACCTGTCCTCGCGCCGGGTCTCAGTCGTCTGGAAGGAAGAGGTCGCGGGGCAGCGCAGCGATCCGCGCGAACTGGCGCGCGCGATCCGCGAGCGCGGCTACGAAACGCATCTGTTTGCACCCGGCGAGGAAGAGGGCGACACGCTGTTGAAGCAGCTGGTCCGCGCCGTTGCCGTCGCCGGCTTTGCCTCGACCAACATCATGCTGCTCTCGGTCTCGGTCTGGTCGGGCGCCGAGGCGGCAACGCGCGATCTCTTCCATTGGATTTCGGCGCTGATCGCCGCGCCGACGCTGATCTATGCCGGCCGGTTCTTCTATGCCTCCGCCTGGAATGCGCTGAAGCACGGCCGCACGAACATGGACGTGCCGATCGCCCTGGCGATCACGCTCTCCTACGGCATCTCGCTTTATGAGACGATCACTCACGGCACCCATGCCTGGTTCGACGGCACGGTGATGCTTCTGTTCTTCCTGCTTATCGGCCGCACGCTCGACCACATGATGCGCGGCCGCGCCCGCTCGGCGATCAGCAGCCTGGCGCGCCTGTCGCCGCGCGGGGCGATGGTCATCGATGCCGACGGCAGCCGCGAATACCGTCCGGTGGACGAGATCAAGCCGGGCGAACGGCTGGCGATTGCGGCCGGCGAGCGTATTCCTGTCGATGGCCGGATTCTCGTCGGCTCGAGCGACCTGGACCGCTCGATCGTCAACGGCGAAAGCGCACCCGCGCCGGTGCATATTGGCGACACGGTCGAGGCCGGCACGCTCAACCTGACGGGACCGCTGACGATCGAGGCGACGGCTGCTGCCCGCGACTCGCTGCTCGCGGAAATCATGGGCCTGATGGAGGCGGCCGAAGGGGGCAGGGCGCGTTATCGCCGCATCGCCGATCGGGCAGCGCAATATTATTCGCCAGCGGTTCACCTGTTGGCCTTCCTGAGCTTTATCGGCTGGATGTTCGTCGACGGCGATTTCCATCACGCCATGCTGGTGGCCGTTGCTGTGCTGATCATCACCTGCCCATGCGCCCTTGGCCTGGCGGTGCCGGTGGTGCAGGTCATTGCCGCAGGCCGGCTCTTCCAGAACGGCGTCATGGTAAAGGACGGATCGGCCATGGAGCGGCTGGCCGAGATCGACACGGTGCTGTTCGACAAGACCGGCACGCTGACCGCCGGGGAACCGCGCCTGACCAACGGGGCCGAGATCAAGCCGGCGGTGCTGGCGACCGCTGCCGGCCTTGCCGTGCATTCGCGCCACCCGCTGGCCATGGCCATCCACGATGCGGCTGCGATCGCGCCGGTTCTCTCCGGCGATATCCGTGAAATCCCGGGCGCGGGCATCGAGGCACAGACGACCGACGGCATCTATCGTCTCGGCAGCCGCGCCTTTGCCTGTGGCGACGCCGGTGAGGCGAGCGGCCAGTCGGAGGTCATCCTCTCGCTCGACGGACGCGAGCTTGCCTGCTTCCGCTTTGAAGACCGGCTGCGGCCACAGGCGCGCGAAAGCGTCGACAAGCTGACACGCATGGGCTTTGCAACCGGCATTCTCTCGGGCGACCGCGAGCCGGTCGTGGCAGCGCTTGCCCGCAGGCTCGGCATCATCCGCTGGCGTTCCGAACTGTCGCCGCGCGGCAAGGTCGACGAATGCGCGGCTGCGGCCGAAGGCGGTCATCGCGTGCTGATGGTCGGCGACGGTATCAATGATGCGCCGGCGCTGCGTGCAGCCCACGTCTCGATGGCGCCGGCAACGGCTGCCGACGTCGGCCGGCAGGCTGCCGATTTCGTCTTCCTGCACCAGGGCCTCGACGCCGTGCCGATGGCGATCGACACCTCGCGCCGGGCAGGCCGGCTGATCCGCCAGAACTTCGCGCTGGCGATCGGCTACAACGTCATCGCCGTCCCGATCGCCATCATGGGCTACGCGACGCCGTTGATTGCAGCCATCGCCATGTCGACATCGTCGATCATCGTCGTTGCCAACGCTTTGCGGCTGCGCGCGAAGGTGGCGAAGTCTGCCGCAGCGATCGAGCGACAGGCGCCGACGACGCTGGGCGCGATCGGAAGCGCCTCATGAACACGCTGATCTATCTCATTCCGATCGCATTGTTCTTAGGGGGACTCGGTCTCGTCGCCTTCCTCTGGGCGCTGAAGAGCGGCCAGTACGAAGACCTCGACGGCGCCTCCTGGCGCGTGCTCGACGATGGCGACGGCAAGCCCGAAAAGGAGTGATTTTCTCAAGAATCGCTTGTCGTTAATCGATTTGAATGCCAAAACAGCCTCCGCCGTCGCATCTCGCGTCCGCCCCTTTCCCGAGGGGCAATGCGAGCGCGCGAAGTTTAATTCGAGGGGCCGGCTCCCACGCGTTTATCCTGATCGCGTCCGGCTCTCCTGTCCAATGGAGGCAATCACGTGTCACAGGCGGAAATCGGCCTTATCGGTCTCGGCGTCATGGGCTCGAACCTGGCGCTCAACATCGCTGAAAAAGGCAACAAGATAGCGGTCTTCAACCGCACCGTCGAAGCGACGCACAAATTCTACGCGGAAGCCGGCGAACTCCAGGGCCAGATCGTGCCCTGCGACACCATCGAAGAGTTCGTCGCCGCCATCCGCCCGCCACGTCCGATCATCATCATGATCAAGGCCGGCGAGCCGGTCGATCAGCAGATGGAAATCCTCAAGCCGTACCTCGCCAAGGGCGACATCATGATCGATGCCGGCAACGCCAACTTCCGCGACACGATGCGCCGCTTCGATGCGCTGAAGGACTCAGGTCTGACCTTCATCGGCATGGGTGTTTCCGGCGGTGAAGAGGGCGCGCGCCATGGCCCGTCGATCATGGTCGGCGGCACGGAAGATTCCTACAAGCGCGTCGAGACGGTGCTGACCTCGATCGCCGCGAAATACGACAATGATCCGTGCGTTGCCTGGCTCGGCGAAAACGGCGCCGGCCACTTCGTCAAGACCATCCACAACGGCATCGAATATGCCGATATGCAGATGATCGCCGAAATCTACGGTATCCTGCGCGACGGCTTGAAGATGACGGCCGGCGAAATCGGCGAAGTCTTTGGCGCCTGGAACAAGGGTCGCCTGAATTCCTACCTGATCGAGATCACCGAAAAGGTCTTGAAGGCAGCGGATCCGCTGACCGGCAAGCCGATCGTCGACCTGATCCTCGACAAGGCCGGCCAGAAGGGCACCGGCAAGTGGTCGGTGATCGAAGCGCAGAACATGGGCGTTCCGGCAACCGCGATCGAAGCGGCCGTTGCCGCGCGCAGCATCTCGTCCGCCAAGGATGAGCGCGAAGCCGCCGAGAAGATCCTCGGCCTGCCTGATGTCGGCGAGTTAAAGGTCACTGATAAGGCTGCCTTCATCAAGGACCTGGAAAACGCGCTGCTGGCCGCCAAGATCGGCGCCTATGCTCAAGGCTTTGCCGTCATGTCCGCCGCCTCGAAGGAATTCAACTGGTCGCTGCCGATGCCAACGATTGCCAAGATCTGGCGCGCCGGCTGCATCATCCGCTCGCAGTTCCTGGATGAAATCACCACCGCCTTCACCAAGGCGCCCGATGCCGCCAACCTGATCGTCACCCCGGCCTTTGCCGCCATGGTCAAGGAAACCGACGGGGCACTGCGCCGTGTCGTTTCGGCGGCCATGCTCGGTGGCCTGCCGGCGCCGGCGCTGGCCTCGGCACTCGGCTACTTCGACAGCTACCGCCGCGGCCGCGGCACTGCCAACGTGATCCAGGCCCAGCGCGACTTCTTCGGCGCCCACGGCTTCGACCGCGTCGATGGCGCCGATGCCCACCACGGCCCGTGGGGCAGCGGCCTCAACGCCTGAGCGGGCAAAATCGGAATTTCGAACGGGGCGGCCTACAGCGCCGCGCGTCTTATTAGACGCGCGGCGCTGTAGCACTTTGAATTGCTGCATGTTTTTATCCTTAAATCGAATGCGATTTAAGGCAACATGCGGTAGGTCGCCCCGTTTCGTTTGGTCATCGATCCCCATCTATTCACACGGTTGTATCGAGCAGGAAGACCAGTATGCAGTAGACGGCCGTCCTTGGTGCGACCGGTGATTGAATCGCCGATGAAACCGAAGAGAGCGCCCATGATCAGACTGTCATGAGAGCTGCGGATAACGGCGGCGGCAGCGCGCCCGGTGCGCCGTTGCTGATAAGACGGCCAATTGCAGTAAGGGATTTATTCGTTCCAAGCGCGAAACAGAGTCGTTTCAAAAACGGAGACTGAGTTCCATGAAGGCTTCATTGTTGACTGCCGCCCTGGTCTTGGCAACGTCCACGTCGGCATATGCGGAGCAAAGCTGCGGCGACCTGACGAACCAAGCGGACATGAACATATGCGCCGGGAAGGCCTATGACAAATCCGACACCGAACTGAACACTCTCTACAAGCAGATCGAGGCACGACTAAAGAACGACGCAGACACCACAAGGCTGCTGCTAACAGCGCAGAGGGCGTGGGTGGCGTTCCGCGATGCCGATGCAACTTTTCGAGTTCCGTGGTCACGGGCAGCTTGTATTCGTTCATTTTCAACTCGTGCCGTGATGGCATGACCAAAGTCCGTATCGAAAACCTCAAGGTTTACCTGAAATGCACCGACGGTGACCTGGACTGCCCTGTTCCTACCGTTTGATCGATACCGGCACGGCGGACTGAAGCTCCGGCTGACTGAGGCTCTGCAGCGTTTCGGACGGCTGGCCGTCGATATGGCCGATCACCGCCTTGGCGAGTTCGCGCCCGGCAACCCGGATGTCCTCGTACATGGTCACCACTTCGGGGCGAAGCCAGCGCAGGAAATCGCTCGGCACCTTGGACACCATGTCGGCATCCTTGCCGAGTGTCCTGTTGGCGGCCTCAAGGCCGGCGATCAGTGCGATCGCGCCGGAGCCGCTGCCCGACACGATGCCGTCAGGCGGATTGTCCGAGCGCATCAGCGTCTCGAAGGCGTCGCGGATCTCGACCAGCGTGTGATCGATATTGATGTGGTGGAAGCTGACCGCATCCGCCTGGAAATCGCGAAGGCCGCGCTCGAAGCCGGCGCGCATGTGCGAATAGAAGGTCAGGTGCGGCGGCGGCTCCAGCAGCACCAGGCGCTTGCGGCCGCGCTCCACCAGCTCGCGCACGGCCTCATAGGCAAAACGCTCGTTGTCGAAGTCGTGATAGGGGTGGACGACGCCCATCTCGGTGCGGCCGTGGGTGACGAAGGGCAGGCCGCGCTCCGTCAGAAGCGCCACGCGCGGGTCGTGCGGCTCGGTGCGCGAAATGATCACGCCGTCGGCCGCGCCGGTGTCGAGGATATAGCGGATCGGCGCCAGCGCATCCTTGGTAGCGCTATAGGGCGTGACCACCAGATGATAGGGGGTGCCGGCGAGAACCTCGGTGATGCCGACGACCATGGGGCTGGTGATGCCCATGATTTCTTCTTCCAATGTCAGTACCAGGCTGATGACATTGGTCTTGCCGGTTCTCAGGCGCACCCCGGCGCGGTTCGGCTGGTAGCCGATCTGCTTGGCGACGAGGCGCACGCGCTCCTTGGTTTCGGCGCCGATATCGGGCGCATCCTTCAAGGCGCGCGAGACGGTGGTGATGCCGAGCCCGGTCATGAAGGCGATCGTCTTCAGCGTGGGCCTGCCGCCATCCGGCGGCGGCGTCAGCGGTCTGTTTTTCGTCTTGCTGTCCATCGCTGTCACCCGCTCGCCCTTGCCGTTGCCGCCCGCCGCCCCATTTAGCGTCACTTCCCGCCTTATATACGAAATGTGACGGGGAGCTATCCTGCTATGGGCGTACGGCACCGAGGCAAATCTGTAACGATACAGTAGCGCTGTCGAGCATTTTCGTTGCTGCGCTGCGGTGAATGAAACACTCTGGTTGAGTGTGCTGTGTTGCAGCGGGCTTTTTGCGTCTGCGAGAGAGCATATGCAGCAAAATACCAGCATTTCTGCACAAAAAATATCAAAATCAGCGCGTTATCAACCCGCTATGCCGGATCTTCATGGTCTTGCCCGTGATCAGTTCACGTCTCTTTGATGTCCGAAAGTACGCCTGTAGATTGCAGAAAATGTTTCTGTTTAAATTCATTGGGGTGGGAGTTGCGGACCGGGATCGTTTCCTCTAAGTTTTTTACGGTAACGTTACAGTGAGGGAGGAGACTCATGAATTTACGTTCTTTCGCGGCCGCTTTGGCGGTGACGGTGGCGCTGCCATTTGGTGCAGCAAACGCAACCGATCTCGAGGTGACGCATTGGTGGACGTCGGGCGGGGAGGCTGCTGCGGTCGCCGAGCTTGCAAAAGCGTTCGATGCCACCGGAAATCACTGGGTTGACGGTGCCATTGCCGGCGCCGGCAGCACGGCGCGGCCGATCATGGTCAGCCGCCTGACCGGTGGCGATCCGATGGGTGCCACGCAATTCAACCATGGACGCCAGGCAGAGGAACTGGTCGAGGCTGGGCTGATGCGCGACCTGACCGATGTCGCCTCCAAGGAGAACTGGAAAGAGATCATCAGGCCGGCGAGCCTGCTCGATTCCTGCACCATCGACGGCAAGGTCTATTGCGCGCCGGTCAACATTCATTCCTGGCAGTGGCTCTGGCTGTCGAACGCTGCCTTCAAGAAGGCCGGCGTCGATGTGCCGAAGAACTGGGACGAGTTTGTCGCAGCGGCACCGGCACTTGAAAAAGCCGGCATCGTGCCGCTCGCCGTCGGCGGACAGCCGTGGCAGTCGGCCGGTGCCTTCGACGTTCTCATCGTCGCTCTTGCCGGCAAGGACACGTTCCTCAAGGTCTTTGGCGACAAGGACGAGGAAGTGGCCGCCGGTCCTGAAATTGCCAAGGTGTTCAAGGCTGCGGATGACGCGCGTCGCATGTCCAAGGGCACCAATGTCCAGGACTGGAACCAGGCGACCAACATGGTCATCACCGGCAAGGCCGGCGGCCAGATCATGGGCGACTGGGCGCAAGGCGAATTCCAGCTCGCCGGCCAGAAGGCCGGAACCGATTACACCTGCCTGCCGGGCCTCGGCGTCAACGAAGTCATCGCGACGGGCGGCGACGCTTTCTATTTCCCGGTGCTGAAGGATGAGGAGAAATCCAAGGCCCAGGAAGTGCTGGCATCGACGCTCCTGAACCCGGCGACGCAGGTGGCGTTCAACCTGAAGAAGGGTTCGCTGCCGGTGCGCGGCGATGTCGATCTGGCTGCCGCCAACGACTGCATGAAGAAGGGCCTGGACATCCTCGCCAAGGGCAACGTCATCCAGTGGACCGACCAGCTTCTGTCGGCTGACAGCCAGAAACAGAAGGAAGATCTCTTCTCCGAGTTCTTCGCCAACCCCTCCATGACGCCGGAGGAAGCGCAGAAGCGCTTTGCCGACATCATCGCTTCGGCGGACTGATGGAGCTTCCTTGATCCGTCGGCCCCGCCCTCGGCGGGGTCGGCCAAGGCTCCCATTCGGCACGACACGTTCAGGCGGACCAGCGTGCCTTTGCCTGGCAGGCGTATTGGGAGAACGGCTTCAACGTGGCGAGGCGGTTTTCGAGCGACGGCACATCCGTTCGTCATCGACGCCGCCTGCCATCGGCAATCCAATGCAGTTCCGGAGGAACGAAACATGGGTCACACACGCGGTTCGGGTCGGCCGAACCAGTGGCTGCGGAATCTGAATGCGAAGCTGGCCTCGATCCCGATGATCCTGACGGCCGTGGTCATTTTCCTCGGCGGCACGGTCTGGACCGTGGTCTATTCCTTCACCAATTCCAAGCTCTTGCCGCGGCTTTCCTTCGTTGGCCTCGACCAGTATGAGCGGCTGTGGGCCGCGCCGCGCTGGCTGATGTCGGTGCAGAACCTGGCGATCTACGGCTTGTTTTCGCTGATTTTCAGCCTGGTCATCGGCTTCCTGCTGGCGGCGCTGATGGACCAAAAGATCCGCTTCGAGAACACGTTCCGCACGATCATGCTCTATCCCTTCGCCCTGTCCTTCATCGTGACGGGCCTCGTGTGGCAATGGCTGCTCAACCCGGAATACGGCATCCAGTCGGTGGTGCGCTCTCTCGGCTGGACGAGTTTTGCCTTCGACCCGCTCTACAATTCCAATATCGTCATTTACGGCATCCTGATCGCGGCGCTGTGGCAAGGGACCGGGCTCGTCATGTGCCTGATGCTCGCCGGCTTGCGTGGGATCGACGAGGATATCTGGAAGGCGTCGCGCGTTGACGGCATTCCGATGTGGAAGACCTATGTCTTCGTCATCATCCCGATGATGCGCGGCGTCTTCATCACCACGCTGGTGATCATCGCAAGCGGCATCGTCAAGGTTTACGATCTCGTGGTGGCGCAGACGAGCGGCGGCCCGGGCATCGCCTCGGAAGTGCCGGCCAAATACGTCTACGACTACATGTTCCAGGCGCAGAATCTCGGCCAGGGATTTGCCGCCTCGACCATGATGCTCATCACCGTCGCCATCATCATCGTGCCCTGGGCCTATCTCGAATTTGGGGGAGGGCGCAAGCGTGCCTGAGATCGTCGCTTTCAACGCCATCGCCGCCGGTATCGACCCCGAGGCGGAAAAGACCTCCGTTGCCCTTTCAGGCCCGCGGGGCCGCAAGCCGCGCCGGGCGCTTTCGGGCCGCAACATCATGGTCTACGGCACCCTGATTGTCGTGGCACTCTACTACCTGCTGCCACTCTACGTCATGGTCATGACCTCGCTGAAGGGCATGCCGGAAATCCGACTCGGCAACATCTTCGCGCCGCCGCTCGAAATCACCTTCGAGCCCTGGGTGAAGGCCTGGTCGAGCGCCTGCACCGGCCTCAACTGCGATGGCCTTTCGCGCGGCTTCTGGAACTCGGTGCGCATCACCGTTCCCTCGACCATCGTCTCGATCGCGATTGCCTCGATCAACGGCTATGCGCTGGCCAACTGGCGCTTCAAGGGCGCCGACCTGTTCTTCACTATCCTGATCGTCGGCGCCTTCATCCCCTATCAGGTGATGATCTATCCGATCGTCATCGTGCTGCGCGAGCTCGGCGTCTATGGCTCGCTGACCGGCCTGATCATCGTTCACACCATCTTCGGCATGCCGATCCTGACGCTTCTGTTCCGCAACTATTTCGCCGGGCTGCCGGAAGAATTGTTCAAGGCGGCGCGCGTCGACGGCGCTGGGTTCTGGACCATCTATTTCCGCATCATGCTGCCGATGTCGATGCCGATCTTCGTGGTGGCGATGATCCTGCAGGTGACCGGCATCTGGAACGACTTCCTGTTCGGCGTGGTGTTCACCCGGCCGGAATATTACCCGATGACCGTCCAGCTCAACAACATCGTCAATTCGGTACAGGGCGTGAAGGAATACAACGTCAACATGGCGGCAACCATCCTCACCGGTGCCGTGCCGCTTTTCGTCTACTTCGTCTCCGGGCGGCTTTTTGTCCGCGGCATCGCCGCCGGCGCAGTGAAAGGGTAAGGGCATGGAAAACGTCAGCGTATCGGTCAAGGATCTGTCGTTGAGCTTCGGTGCCGTCACTGTGCTCGACACGCTCAACCTCGACATCAAGGATGGCGAATTCCTGGTGCTGCTCGGCTCATCCGGCTGCGGCAAGTCGACCTTGCTCAACTGCATCGCCGGGCTCCTGGACGTCAGCGACGGCCAGATCTTCATCAAGAACAAGAACGTCACCTGGGAGGAGCCGAAGGACCGTGGTATCGGCATGGTGTTCCAGTCCTACGCGCTCTATCCGCAGATGTCGGTGGAGAAGAACCTCTCCTTCGGGCTCAAGGTGGCCAAGGTCGAAAAGGCCGAGATCGACAAGCGCGTCAGCCGCGCCGCCGAGATCCTGCAGATCCAGCCGCTGTTGAAGCGCAAGCCCGCCGAGCTTTCCGGCGGCCAGCGCCAGCGCGTGGCGATCGGCCGGGCACTGGTGCGCGATGTCGACGTGTTCCTGTTCGACGAGCCACTGTCGAACCTCGACGCCAAGCTGCGTTCGGAACTGCGCGTCGAGATCAAGCGGCTGCATCAGTCCCTGAAGAACACGATGATCTACGTCACCCACGACCAGATCGAGGCGCTGACGCTAGCCGACCGCATCGCGGTGATGAAGAGCGGTGTCATCCAGCAGCTTGCCGATCCGATGACGATCTACAACGCGCCGGAAAACCTGTTCGTCGCCGGCTTCATCGGCTCGCCGTCGATGAACTTCTTCCGCGGCGAGCTGCAATTGAAGGATGGGCGGGCCTTCGTGCGCGCCAATGGCGTCGATTTCGACGTGTCGGCCTATCCGTCGCGCGGGCCGTTCAAATCTGGCCAAAAGGTCGTCCTTGGCCTGAGGCCGGAGCATGTGCGTGTCGACGAGGCACCGAACGGCCAGCCGTCGCACCAGGCGGTCGTCGATATCGAGGAGCCGATGGGCGCCGACAACCTGCTCTGGCTGAAACTTGCCGGCCAGTCGATGTCGGTGCGCATCGGCGGCCAGCGCCGCTACAAGCCGGGAACGGCGGTGACGCTTTCCTTCGACATGGCGGTCGCCTCGATCTTCGACGCGGTCAGCGAAAATCGTCTCTGAACAACGGGGAAACGCGCCGGCTTTCATCATCCGGCGCGTTTCGACACACTGGCATGCCGGCAGTTTCGCCGGCAATCAACGGAATATGGAAATGCTCTCCCAGGACCCGAATCGAACCGCTTGCTATCTCGACCTCGCGGGAGAATGGCAGCTCGCTTCCAGCGATAAAAGCCACGCGACGACCATGGCGCTGCCGGGCGACGTGCACACGGCTTTGCAAAGGGCCGGCATCATCGACGACCCTTATGTGGGTCGCAACGAGGATGACGTGCAATGGGTGGCGCACGAGGATTGGGTGATCGAGCGCACAGTGTCGATCGATGCGGATGATCTCGGCGGCTACTGGTATCTCGACCTCGAATGCATCGACACGGTCGCCTCGGTCTTCGTCAACGACCGGCTCGTGCTCGAGGCCGACAATTGCTTCCGCCGTCATCGGCCCGATGTCTCCCGTACGCTGGTCGCCGGTGAAAACCGTATCCGCATCGTGCTGCCGTCCTCGATATCAGAGGGTGCACGCCGGCAGAGGGCGCAGCCCTTCTACGTGCCCTACCACCCCGGAAATTCGCCGATCGCCAACGGCAACATGCTGAGGAAGCCCCAGTGCCATTTCGGCTGGGACTGGAACATCGCGATTGCGCCGCTCGGTGTCTACGGTACGCTGGCGCTGCGCCGGCTGGAGATCGCCCGCATCGAGCATGTGACGACAAAGCAGATCTGGCTCGGCGACGGCTCGGTCGATCTGCAGGTAACGGTCACGCTCTTTGCCGATGGTCCGGGCATCGTCCCGGTTCATTTCTCTCTCGACGGCCAAAGGGAGCGGCTCGATTGCGCCGTCGGCACCGGCGAGACCCGCATCACCCACGTCTTTACCGTCAGTGAGCCGAAACGCTGGTGGCCGGCCGGCAGCGGCGAGCAGAACCTTTCGATGCTGACCGTGGAAGTGCCACAGGAGCAGGTGACGCGTCAGATCGGCTTTCGCACGATCGAGCTTCTGACCGACAAGGACGAGGCGGGAAGCCGCTTTGCCTTTCGCGTCAATGGCCGCGAGATCTTCTGTCGGGGCGCCAACTGGATCCCGGCCGACGCGCTGATGTCACGGGTGACGCCTGATGGTGTCGAGGACCTGCTGCGCTCAGCGTTTGACGCCAACATGAACATGATCCGCGTCTGGGGCGGCGGCTTCTACGAGCCGGACTGGTTCTACGATCTCTGCGACCGGCTGGGCCTGATGGTCTGGCAGGACTTCATGTTCGCCTGCAACCTCTATCCCTCGACGCCCGATTTCCTCGACAACGTCGCGGCCGAGGTCGACTACCAGGTCAAGCGCCTGTCGTCCCATCCGTCGATCGCGCTCTGGTGCGGCGACAACGAGCTGGTGGGCGCGCTCACCTGGTTCGACGAGCCGCGCAAGGATCGCGACCGTTATCTCGTCTCCTATGACCGCCTGAACCGTACGGTCGAAGTTGCGCTGAAGGCGGCGCTGCCGGACGCACTGTGGTGGCCCTCAAGCCCGGCCTCCGGCTATCTCGATTTCGGCGACGCCTGGCATTCCGACGGTTCCGGCGACATGCACTATTGGTCGGTCTGGCACGAGAACAAATCCTTCGACAATTACCGGTCCGTGCGCCCGCGCTTCTGCTCGGAGTTCGGTTTCCAGTCCTATACCTCCATGCCCGTCATCCGGCAGTTTGCTGCCGAGAAGGACCTCAACATCGCGTCGCCGGTGATCGAGAGCCACCAGAAGAACGTCGGCGGCAACGAGCGCATTGCCGGCACGATGTTCCGCTATTTCCGCTTCCCCAAGGACTTCCCAAGCTTCGTCTATCTCAGCCAGATCCAGCAGGGCCTGGCGATCCGCACGGCCGTCGATTACTGGCGCTCGCTCAAGCCCCATTGCATGGGCACGCTCTACTGGCAGCTCAACGACACCTGGCCGGTCGCTTCCTGGTCGAGCCTCGACTACGGCGGCAGCTGGAAGGCCATGCATTACATGGTGCGCCGCTTCTTCCAGCCGGTGGCCGTTGCCGCCATTCCGTCCGCCGACGGCAAGGAAATCACCTTTTCGATGGTCAACGACACCGCCGCGCCGGTGACTGTGGAACTGCAGGCCTTCGTCGTTACGCTTGACGGTGCGCGCACGCCGCTGATGGCGGCAGCAGGCACCTGCTCGCCGGACCGCGCGGCGACCTTGGTGAGCATCGCGGCGCGCGACATTCCCGAAAACGCACTGTTGTTCTGGTCGTTCGAGGCGTCGAACGGCATGCGTGGCGAAGGCCATCACGTGCCGGGCACCTATAAGGCTCTCGATCTTCAGCCCTCCAAGCTGTCGCTTGAGGTCTTGCCAATCGGCGACGGCGCCTACGACGTCTCGATCAAGGCGAGTGGCCTGGCGCTGCATGTGATGATCGAGGCCGACGTCGCCGGGCGCTACGCCGACAATGCCTTCGATCTCACATCAGGTGAAACGAAGGTCATCCGCTTCACGCCGAAGACATCACTTGCCGAAGGCACGGTGCCGCGCTTTGCCGCCTTCGATCTTGAATCCTGCCAGGGAAAGGGGTGACCCACCGTGAAACGCAGCCACGTCAATGACATCATCGCCAGCAGCGATGCCTTCATGCGCAGCTTCGGCTTCGTGCTTCCGCCCTTTGCCTATTGGTCGCCGGAAGAAATGAAGTCGCGCGTCGCTTCGGATTGCCCGACGATCTTCGATGCCCGGCTCGGATGGGACATCACCGATTACGGCAAGGGCCGCTTCGATGAGGTCGGTCTCGTGCTCTTCACGCTGCGCAATGGCGATGCCTCGAACCTGACGACGGGGCAGGGCATGGTCTATGCCGAGAAACTGATGATCACCCGCAACGGTCAGGTCAACCCGCTGCATCGCCACGCCGCCAAGACCGAGGACATCATCAACCGTGGCGGTGGCACGCTGGTGCTGCAGATGTACAATTCGCACTCCGACGGCTCTGTCGACGACGAAAGCGACGTCGAGGTAGCGACCGATGCGCGCCTGCGTCGGCTGAAGGCCGGCGACCTCCTGAAACTCATGCCCGGCGAAAGCGTGACGCTTTTGCCCGGCAACTGGCACGCCTTCTGGGCGGAAGACGGAGACGTGTTGATGGGCGAGGTTTCGACCGTCAACGACGACCTTACCGACAATTACTTCCGCGAACCCGTTGGTCGCTTCTCGGCGATCGAGGAGGACACAGCCCCCGTCCATCTGCTGGTGTCGGATTACGACGCCTGGCTCAGGGCCGGATGACGAAAAACCCGGCCGGGTCTCGTCCCGCCCCTGGCCGATCAGACCGATCACGATGATTTCCCGAGGAGGATTTTCGATGAAAGACGTCAGTTTTCAGCTCTATAGCGCCCGCAACTTCCCGCCCTTCGCCGATGTGCTGAAGGCGATCGGCGAGGCAGGATATAGCCAGGTCGAAGGTTACGGCGCGCTCTATGCGGCGCTCAGCGATGCGGAGATCGCAAGCTTCAAGCACGGTCTCGACGAGAACGGCCTCGCCATGCCGACGGCGCATTTCGGCCTGGATATGCTCGAAAGCGATCCGGCACGGGTGCTTGAAATCGCCAAGGCGCTCGGCATCCGGGCGATCTATTGCCCTTATCTCCTGCCCGAGCATCGCCCGACGAACGCGGCCGGCTGGCGCGCCTTCGGCGAGCGCCTGCAGGCGGCGGGCAAGCCCTACCGCGATGCCGGCCTCATCTTCGGCTGGCACAACCACGACTTCGAATTCTTCGCCCTGCCGGATGGCAGCATTCCGCAGGACCTGATCTTCGAGGGTGGGCCGGATCTTTCCTGGGAGGCCGACATCGCCTGGATCATCCGCGGCGGCGCCGACCCGATCGCCTGGATCAAGAAATATGCCAACCGGATCACTGCCGTGCATGTGAAGGACATCGCGCCGACGGGCGAGAAAAAGGACGAAGACGGCTGGGCCGATGTCGGCGAGGGTACGGTCGACTGGAAGGGCCTGTTCCAGGCGCTCTCCGGCACCAAGGCGCGCTATTTCATTGCCGAGCACGACAATCCGAGTGACTTCCAGCGCTTCGCCAAGCGCTCGCTCGCCTCCATCCAATCCTACTGAAAAACAGGTAGATCCATGACCAAGGAACTTGGCGTCGGCATCATCGGATGCGGCAACATCTCCACCACCTATTTCAAGCTTGCCCCGCTTTTCAGGGGCATCAAAGTCGTCGCCTGCGCGGATATCAATCCGGCGGCAGCCGAAGCACGGGCGACTGAGTATGGCGTCAAAGCGCAGAGCATCGAAGCGCTTCTCGCCAACCCGGATGTCGATATCGTCGTCAACCTGACGATCCCTGATGCGCATTTCCCGGTATCCAAGAGTATTCTCGAAGCGGGAAAACACGTCTACTCGGAAAAGCCGCTGGTGCTCTCGCTGGAGCAGGGTGAGGAACTCCGCGCCCTTGCCAAGGCCAAGGGCCTGACGGTCGGTTGCGCCCCCGACACCTTCCTCGGTGGCGCCCACCAGCTTGCCCGCAGCTATATCGACGCCGGCAAGATCGGCCGCGTGACGTCGGGCACCTGCCACGTGCTCAGCCCCGGCATGGAGATGTGGCATCCGAACCCGGACTTCTTCTTTCTTCCCGGCGGCGGTCCGATCCTCGATCTCGGGCCCTACTACATCGCCAACCTGATCAACCTCATCGGTCCGGTGAAGCGCGTGGCAGCGCTGTCTTCGATGGCCAATCCGACACGCACCATTACCAGCGAGCCGCGCAACGGCGAGGTCATCCCGGTGAAGACGCCGACCAACATCCATGCGCTGCTGGAGTTCGCAAACGGCGCAACGATCACCCTGTCGGCGAGCTGGGATGTCTGGTCGCATCGCCACGCCAATATGGAGCTCTACGGCACGGAGGGCTCGATTTTCGTCCCTGATCCCAACTTCTTCGGCGGCAAGGTCGAAGCGAGCGGCCGGGACAAGAACATCCAGCCGCTGGAAATGTGGGATCATCCCTTTGCCGTCGAAAACCAGGAGCACCCGCAGGGCCCGATGGCGAACTACCGCACGGCTGGCCTTGCCGACATGGCGATCGCCATTCTCGAGGGTCGCGATGCCCGCTGCTCGCTTGACCGCGCGCTGCACGGCGTCGACGTGATGGTATCGATCCTGAAGTCGGGCGAGGAAGGGCGGTTCATCGAACTCAGTACCACCTGCACCCAGCCGGCAGCCCTCGGGATCGAGGAGGCGCGGGCGCTGCTCATCGAACCTCAAGAAGAAATATCGGGAAATCGTGCCGCTGCCGCTTCATAGCTGCATCGGACCAGTTTAGACGTTTCTGAACAGAGGTTTCCGCAGCCGCGGAAACCTTTCTCATTTGCAGGATGGCGGTCTCTTATTCGCCATCAAAACCCGATCGCGGAGGAATTGCGATGACCTGGCTACCGGCGGAAAACCGCTACGACACCATGAAGTACAACCGCGTCGGACGGTCCGGCCTGAAGCTGCCGGCGATCTCGCTGGGGCTTTGGCACAATTTCGGCGGCGACACCCCGCACGACCGCAAGGTCGACATGTGCCGTACTGCCTTCGATCTGGGCATCACCCATTTCGATCTCGCCAACAATTACGGTCCGCCTCCGGGATCGGCCGAAACCGCTTTTGGCGAGATCATGCGCACGGACTTCGCGCATCTGCGCGACGAGTTGATCATCTCATCCAAGGCCGGCTACGACATGTGGCCGGGTCCCTATGGCGAGTGGGGCAGCCGCAAGTATCTGATCGCGTCCTGCGACCAGAGCCTGAAGCGCATGGGGCTCGACTATGTCGATATCTTCTATTCGCACCGCTTCGATCCGGACACGCCGCTGGAAGAGACCTGCGGCGCCCTCGACCATATCGTGCGGTCGGGCCGGGCGCTTTATGTCGGGATTTCCTCCTACAACTCGCAGCGCACCCGCGAGGCGGCCGCGATCCTGAAGGAACTCGGCACACCCTGCGTGATCCATCAGCCGAGCTATTCCATGCTCAACCGCTGGATCGAGGACGACGGCCTCGTGCACACGCTCGAAGATCTCGGCATCGGCTCGATCGTCTTCTCGCCGCTCGCCCAGGGCATGCTGACGACGAAGTATCTCGGCGGCATTCCGCAGGACAGCCGCGCCGCACAGAACCACTTCCTCAAGAAGGACTTCATCCGTCCGGCGATCATCGACAACATCCGCAAGCTCAACGGCATTGCCGAAAAGCGCGGCCAGACGTTGGCGCAGATGGCGCTCGCCTGGGTGCTGCGCGGCGGGCGCATCACCTCGGCGCTGATCGGTGCCAGCCGTTCCGAGCAGATCGTCGATTGCGTCAAGGCGCTTGAAAACGACACGTTCACGGCGGAAGAGCTGGCCGAGATCGACCTTTACGCGCGCGAAGCCGACGTCAATCTCTGGGCCTCTTCGGCCGAGCTCTGATCCTGCGAATACATTGATTTGCCTCGATTTTGAGCAATTCCGATTACTTTCCGGCGCATTAGACAAAAGTCGAATATGCGCCGGAAAGCGTCCGCTGGACATGCATAAGTGAGCGTGTAAGGTGCGTCGATGCCACCGGTTCGCGCTGCGACACGGATGGCTCCAAAGCATGCCGTGCGCAGCGGCTTTGCAGAAACTACAGCGCCGCGCGTCTTATGAGACACGCAAAGGTCGCTGTAGCACTTTGAATTGCTGCATGTTTTTATTCTTAAATCGAATAGGATTTAAGGAAACTGCAGTAGAGCTTAAAGCGCAGCGAGCGAATCCTGGAGATCGCGACGCTTTGGGAGGAGGAGCGGGGCCTCGCACGTGCCGCAAAGGCGGTGAGGTTCCATTGGGCGGAGGCGCGACCACGGTTGCGCCGGATTCTGCCTCGGCGGAAATAGGGAGGAACCATGGATCGCCGTTCATTCATTAAAAACGCAAGCCTCGGTGGCCTGGCTGCGGCTGGCGCATCGGCGCTCGCATCGCCTGCGATCGCGCAGGCAAATCCCAAGATCAACTGGCGCCTTGCCTCGTCGTTCCCCAAGTCGCTGGACACGATCTATGGCGGCGGCGAAGTCCTTTCGAAATATGTCTCTGAAGCAACCGACGGCAATTTCCAGATCCAGGTCTTTGCAGCCGGTGAAATCGTGCCCGGCCTGCAGGCTGCGGATGCTGCCGCTGCCGGTACGGTCGAGGCCTGCCACACGGTCGCCTACTATTACTGGGGCAAGGACCCGACCTGGGCGCTTGGCGCTGCCGTTCCTTTCGCGCTCAACGCGCGCGGCATGAACGCCTGGCACTACCATGGCGGCGGCATCGAACTATTCAACGAGTTCCTGGCGACCCAGGGTCTCGTCGGCTACCCCGGCGGCAACACCGGCGTGCAGATGGGCGGCTGGTTCCGCAAGGAAATCAAGACCGTTGCCGACATGCAGGGCCTGAAGATGCGCATCGGCGGCTTCGCCGGCAAGGTGGTCGAAAAGCTCGGCGTCGTGCCGCAGCAGATCGCCGGCGGCGACATCTACCCGGCGCTCGAAAAGGGCACCATCGACGCTGCCGAATGGGTCGGCCCCTATGACGACGAGAAACTCGGCTTCTACAAGGTCGCGCCCTACTACTACTATCCCGGCTGGTGGGAAGGTGGCCCGACGGTCCACGCCATGTTCAACAAAGCGGCGTTCGACGGCCTGCCGAAGAACTACCAGTCGCTGCTGCGCACCGCCTGCCACGCAACCGACGCAAACATGCTGCAGAAGTACGACTACCTGAACCCGTCGGCGATCAAGCGCCTGGTGGCTTCGGGCGCCAAGCTCAGCCCGTTCAGCCCGGAAATCCTGTCGGCGTGCTTCGAAAAGGCGAACGAAGTCTATGCCGAAATGGAAGCTTCGAACCCGACCTTCAAGAAGATCTGGGACTCGATCAAGGCATTCCGCGGCGAGTACTACCTCAACGCCCAGATCGCCGAATACAACTACGACACCTTCATGATGATCCTGCAGCGGGGCGGCAAGCTCTAAGCCTGCGACTGGCTACAGCGCTTTCCATCGCTGATGGGAAGCGGCATCGAACCGGAATGAAAGCCGCTTGCAACTTCGGTTGCGGGCGGCTTTTTCGTTCCGGCTTGCGGGTGGACGCGGTCTCCAGATTTCGTGGTAAGGTTGCTGTCTTAACGCTCGATGAGGAGGATGCCATGCCGAGCGAAAGCCAATCGATCGTGCACGGGCCGGACGGCGGCCGGCGCTACGACATGGGCGCGATACAGGCCGTGTTCAAAGCCGACGGCCCGGAGACCCAAGGTCGGTTCTCGATTTCCGAATGGTGGGTGGAGGCGCGGCGCGAAGGGCCGGGGGCGCATAAGCACGACGACAATGACGAAATCTTCTACGTGATCGAGGGGACCGCCAGCATCCTGGTCGGCGACACCTGGCACCAAATGGAGAAGGGATCGATCTGTGTCATCCCGCGCGGAACGATGCACGACTTCCGCAACGAGAGCACGTCGCGCATGGGCCTGCTCAATGTTTTCGTCGGCGGCCCGTTCGAGGAGATGATGCCGATGATCGTCGACTGGTATCGCGACAATCCGGCCAAGCGGCTGGATTGAGCGGACATCGGTGGCTGGAGCAGGCTTGTTGCCACATGAAGAGGGCGGCCCTTGTGGGGCCAGCCCTGACTGCCGACAAGGGCATGTTCGATCATCGCAAGTTTGCGGGGGAAAGCCCGAACGCCATCCAAAACCTCCATCATTCCTGTGCTTGTCACAGGAATCCAGTCAGCCCACGTCCTTGGGCTGAAAAGAGTCTTTTGGCCCGACGGACGTCAGGTCGCTGGATCCCCGCCACAACGGCGAGGATGAGGGAAAATGGGATGCCCGTTTGCCAGAAAGCGATCTTCGGGGGGCAGCAAGCTGAGAGGGCGGCCCTTTACGGGGCCGCCCTCTGTCTGCATAAGCCGAACGTTACTTGAACGAAGGCGGCTGGCTCAGGTCGTTTGACGGCGCCGTCTGCGGTTGTGCGCCAGCCCCGCCGTTCTGGTCCGCCGGCTTCTGGTCGAGCGGGCTGCCGCCCGGAAGCTGGAGACCGCCGGGAAGGCCGAGGCCGCCGCCGTTGTCGGGGAGCGTAAGCCCGCCGCCACCGGTCCCGAATCCGGGCACCTCGATCTTGATGGTGTTCGGATCGATGACTTCGCCGCTTCCCTTGTAGTGCATGACCATCTGCGGGAACATGATCGTCAGCGCCACCATGATGATCTGGATGCCGACGAAGGGCACAGCCCCCCAGTAAATCTGCCCTGTCGTCACCGGTTGTGTCATCTTTCCGGTGACCCTGTCGAGATAGGGCACCTTGGCCGCGACCGAGCGCAGATAGAAGAGCGCGAAGCCGAACGGCGGATGCATGAAGCTGGTCTGCATGTTGATGCCGAGCAGCACGCCGAACCAGATCAGGTCGATGCCGAGCTTGTCGGCGGCCGGAGCCAAGAGCGGCACGATGATGAAGGCAAGCTCGAAGAAGTCGAGGAAGAACGCCAGGAAGAAGACGAGCAGGTTGACCGTGATCAGGAAGCCGGTCTCGCCGCCCGGCATCGCCGTCAGCAGGTGTTCGACCCAGATGTGGCCGTTGACGCCGTAGAAGGTCAGCGAAAACACGCGGGCGCCGATGAGGATGAACAGCACGAAAGCGGAAAGCCGGGTGGTTGCCGCCAGGGCCGAGCGAACGACGTCCATGCTCAGGCGGCCCTTGGCCGCCGCCATGATCAGTGCACCGACCGCACCCATGGCGCCGCCTTCTGTCGGCGTGGCGATACCGAGGAAGATGGTGCCGAGCACGAGGAAGATCAGCGCCAGCGGTGGGATCAGCACGATGATGACCTGCTGGGCAAGCCGCGACATCGCATTGATCTTCAAGCCGCGATCCAGAAGAGCGACGACGTAGATGAAGCCGACGCCAACGGTGGCGCCGAGGATGTCGGCGTTCTCGCCATGGGTCGGATAGAGATAGATATGCGCCGCGTAGGCAAAGGCGCCGGCGACGATGAGCGCGACGATCAGTGAGGTGACGCCGGAGCCGAGTGTGCGGGCGGCCAGCGGCAGGGCCGGCATCGAGTCACGCCGGACGAAGGTCATGATCAGGATATAGATCATGTAGAGGCCGGTCAGGACCAGGCCCGGGATAAGCGCGCCGGCATACATGTCGCCGACTGAGCGGCCGAGCTGGTCGGCGAGAACGATCAGAACGAGCGATGGCGGGATGATCTGGGCGAGCGTGCCGGAGGCAGCGATGACGCCCGATGCGACCCTGCGGTCGTAGCCGTAGCGCAGCATGATCGGCAGCGAGATCAGGCCCATGGCGATGACCGAGGCTGCAACCACGCCGGTGGTGGCTGCAAGCAGCGCGCCGACGAAGATGACCGCATAGGCGAGACCACCGCGGATCGGGCCGAAGAGCTGGCCGATTGTGTCGAGCAGGTCTTCCGCCATGCCCGATTTCTCGAGCACGATCCCCATGAAGGTGAAGAAGGGGATGGCAAGCAATGTGTCGTTCGACATCACCCCCCAGAACCGGTCGGGAAGCGCGTTGAGCAATGGCCAGGACAGGTTGATCGAATCCGACAGCGGAGCGAGCTCCACGCCGATGATGAAGAACAGGAGGCCGTTGGCGGCGAGCGAGAAGGCGACGGGATAGCCCAGCAGCAGGAACACGATCAGCGAGACGAACATGATCGGTGCCAGGTTTTCAGCAATGAATTCGATCATGGACGGGCCTCCGGAGCGACGACGTCGTCAAGCGGTGCATGGGTCGGCACATAGGGTGTCGGGTCGTCCATGTTGCCGGTCATGATCGCGACCTTCTTGATGATTTCGGATACGCCCTGGAAGGCGAGCAGCAGGAAGCCGAAGAGCAGGATGGCCTTGGCCGGCCAGATGATCAGGCCACCGGCGCTGGAGGAGCCCTCGCCCGAGATGTAGGACATCTTCACGTAGGGCACGAAGTAATAGAGCATCAGCAGCACGAACGGCATCAGGAAGAAGACGTGACCGAACAGGTCGATCCAGTGCTGCACGCGGCGCGAGAACTGGCCGTAGACGACGTCGATGCGGATGTGTTCGTTCTGGCTCAGTGTATAGGCGGCGGCGAACATGAAGGCCGCCCCGAAGAGATACCACTGCGCCTCGAGCCAGGCGTTCGACGACATGTTGAACATTTTCCGGATGATGGCATTGCCGGCGCTGACGAGCACAGCGACCAGAATGAGCCAGGACACCGATTTGCCGATGAACTCGGTCGTCGTGTCTATGAGTCGGCTGAAGCCGAGTAACGCTTTCATCGATTTCCTCCCCGCAGTGGCTGTTTTGGTTTTTGTGCCAAGCACAACCAGAGTGCCGATTTCAAGCCAGCGTTCAAGTCCGAGGCTCGATTTTCCCGGTTAGTTCCGCCACCCCAGACTAAAGTCGAATGGAGCTGTCAGGCGATTGCCCAATCATTGTGCACAACAGGGTGCCAACCAGTATCGCCAGTGGGTTTCACTGCAGATGTGAAGGGCGCAAATGGCAATACTGCGTGAACCACTCGTGCCGCGTCGTGGGCTACGTCACCAACTGTAACGTTGCAGTCTTGAAAATCACGGCGGTTTGGGGCTGGATGCGGCCGACAATTGGAGGATGCCCGAGGAATGACTGCCCTGATTCGCAATCCGATCCTGCCCGGCTTCAACCCGGACCCGTCCATCTGCCGGGTGGGCGATGACTATTACATCGCCACGTCCACCTTCGAGTGGTATCCGGGCGTGCAGATCCACCATTCGCGCGATCTGGTGAACTGGCGTCTGGTGCGCCGGCCGCTGGAGCGGGCAAGCCAGCTGGACATGCGTGGCAACCCGGATAGCTGCGGCGTCTGGGCGCCGTGCCTTTCCTATAACGACGGCCTGTTCTTCCTTGTTTATACCGACGTCAAGCGCTTCGACGGCAACTTCAAGGACGCACACAACTACATCGTCACGGCAGAGGCGATCGAAGCCGTCTGGTCCGATCCTGTCTACGTCAATTCCTCCGGCTTCGACCCGTCGCTGTTCCATGACGACGATGGGCGAAAATGGTTCCTCAACATGCAGTGGAACCATCGCAGAGGCGGCTCGCCGAAACATCCGGCCTTCGACGGTATCCTCTTGCAGGAATGGGACGAGCGCGCGCGCAGGCTGGCCGGGCCGGTGAAGAACATCTTTGCCGGCTCGCCGCTCGGTCTGGTCGAAGGGCCGCATCTCTTCAAGCGCAATGGCTGGTACTATCTGACGACGGCGGAAGGCGGCACGGGATACGACCATGCCGTGACCATGGCGCGGTCGCGCACGATCGACGGTCCCTACGAAATCCATCCCGATACCTACCTAATCACGTCAAAGGATCACCCTGATGCGCCGCTGCAGCGCGCAGGGCACGGGCAATATGTCGAGACGCCGGACGGGCAAGCCTATCACACCCATCTCTGCGGCCGGCCGCTGCCGCCGGAGCGTCGCTGCACGCTTGGCCGCGAGACGGCACTGCAGAAATGCGTCTGGCGCGATGACGGCTGGCTCTATCTCGAAAACGGCGGGCCGGTTCCCGAAGTCCTGGTCGCAGCTCCAGGCCCGGTCGGGGCCTTGGTGGAGCCGCGCGTGGTCGAAACCGATTTCGATGGGGCCGCGCTTCCGGCCGAGTTCCAGTGGCTGCGCACGCCGCTGCCGGAGCGGATCTTTTCGCTGGAAAGGCGGGCAGGGCACTTGAGGCTCTTTGCCCGCGAAAGCATCGGCAGCTGGTTCGAGCAGGCTTTGGTCGCCCGCCGGCAGGAGCATCATTCTTTCCGCGCTGAAACCTTGGTCGACTTCGCGCCGGAGACCTATCAGCAGGTCGCCGGGCTGACGCACTACTACAACCGCCACAAGTTTCATGCGCTCGGCCTCACCTGGCACGAGACTCTTGGGCGGACGCTGACGATCCTGTCCTGCCCGGGCGACTTCCCGCTTGGCCGGCTGCAGTTTCCTGTCGGAAGCGGCATCGCCGTGCCCGGAGGGCCGATCGGGCTTGCCATGGAGATCCGCGACAATGACCTGCAGTTCTTCTGGCGCGCAGACGGGGCGGTCGATTGGCAGGCCCTCGGCCCGGTGCTCGACGCTGGCGTGGTGTCGGACGAGGGCGGCCGCGGCGAACATGGATCGTTTACCGGCGCTTTCGCCGGCATGTTCGCCTTCGACACGTCGGGTGCGGGACTGGCGGCGGATTTCGATCTGTTCCGTTACGTCAGCCTCTCAGAGTGAGAATATCAGTCTGTAAGGTAACGCTTATAAGTACTCGATATCATTACGTATTTGTAATGTAGCGTTTCATATTCGGTTCAGGAAGCCGGACCTATTTTCGGGGTGCAAATAACGAAAGGATACCCCGATGAAACGTCTCCTGACCGCTCTGGTCGCCAGCTCCTTCCTGATCACACCGGTAGCAGCCTTTGCCCAGCCGGCAGGTTCCTTCGAGGTCGCACAGAACTACGACCGCTATCAGCGTCGACCTGTCGACCGCCACGTGGACCGGCATGTCGACAAGCACGTGACAATCGAAAAGCGTGTCATCGTCAAGAAGAAGGAACGCTGGTCGCGCGGCCATCGGTTGAGCCCCGCCGAGCGCCGCCACATGGCGCAGGTGCGCGATTATCGCCGCTACAAGCTGCGCCAGCCGCCGCGCGGCCAGCAGTGGGTGCGTGTCGACAACGACTTCCTGCTGATCAGCCTTGCGACCGGCGTCATCGTCGGCCTGACGTCTGCGCGTTGAACGATTTGATCGAGGGCAGCCTTTCGGGCTGCCCCTTCAAACTTATTACAGCCTCTGAAAGAATCTATTGACGAAGGGCGAAACCCGCTCTCCTCATCCTCGCCCTTGTGGCGGGGATCCAGTGGCCCGACGTCTGTCGGGCCAAAAGACCCTTTAGCCCAAGGACTTGGGCTGACTGGATTCCTGTGACAGGCACAGGAATGAAGGAAGTTTCCGATCGCCTTGAGCTTGCCAATGGTCGGCAGATAACCAGCGGCAACTTTGTCAGCAGTCCGGGGGCGCTTTATGGCTACCCCTTCGATTTTCCCTACACCGTCGTTCGACGCAGCGACGGAATGTCCGCGGCTTCAGTCCGACCCCGCTCTCCGAAAAGCAGTCGCTCCAGCGGGCCGGGCGGGGCGAGTGCCTCCTCCCCATTATCCTGTCCATCAAAGAACGGATCGAACATCGGCACGGGCCTGCCGGCGGCATTGAGGCCCATGCAGGTGAAGCGCGGTCGACGTGGTCTTGGACCGGCCGCCTGCATCAGGCCGCCCGCTGCGACCAGTTCGCGAAGGGATCGGGCAGATCCCGCCAACGGTCCGGCTGGAAGCTGGTGTCATTGACCAGGCAGGCGTCGAGTTCGGCCGTCAGCATCGCCTGATCCATGGGGTCGGCGCCGATGAAGACGATCTCCTGGCGGCGATCGCCCCAGACGGGATCGATGTAGGGACCGACAGCCTTCAGGAAGCCCGGGTCGCGCGGCCATTGCTCCCTAGGCACTGCCGCCCACCACAGGCCCATCTTTGATGTTCTGACCAGCGGCCCGGCCTGGCTCAGTTCGCCGACATGATAGGGTCGCGTCGCCAGCCAGAAGAAACCCTTGGCCCGCACCACGCCCTGCCAGGAGCGATTGAGAAACGCCTGGAACCGGGTGGGATCGAACGGGCGGCGGGCCTTGTAGACGAAGGAGCGGATGCCGTATTCCTCGGTTTCCGGAATATGATCCTTGAAACCATGCAGCTCCTTGTACCAGAGCGGGTGCTGTTCGGCCTTGGCAAGGTCGAAGCGGCCGGTGCCGAGCACGTCGCGCAGTTCCACCTGGCCGAAATCCACTTCCACCAGCTGCGCATCCGGGTTCAGCCCGACGATGATCTTGCGTGCGGCATCGCGCTGCTCTGATGTAGCCGTGCCGATCTTGTTGAGCACGACGACATCGGCGAACTCGATCTGCTCGACAAGCAAGTCGACCAATGTGCGGGTATCGCCTTCGCCTGCCGTCTCGCCGCGATCGGCAAGGAAATCGAGCGAGGAGTAGTCAGCAAGCAGATTGGCGGCATCGACCACGGTGACCATGGTGTCGAGGCGGGCGACGTCGGTAAGGCTTTCGCCATCCTCGTCGCGAAAATCGAAGGTGGTTGCGACGGGCAGGGGTTCGGAAATGCCGCTCGATTCGATCAGCAGGTAGTCGAAGCGGTTCTGTTCGGCGAGATCGCGGACTTCGCGCAGCAGATCGTCGCGCAGCGTGCAACAGATGCAGCCATTGGTCATTTCAACGAGCTGCTCTTCGGTGCGCGACAGGTTGGCGCCGCCGTCGCGGATCAACGCGGCGTCGATATTGATCTCGCTCATATCGTTGACGATGACGGCTACACGCAAGCCGTCGCGGTTGGACAGCACATGGTTGAGCAGCGTCGTCTTGCCGGCGCCAAGGAAGCCGGACAGCACGGTTACGGGAAGTCTTTCCATCGTTGTTTCCTGTATGTTATACCATTACGCTTGACGCGCCTATAAAAGGCGGACGCTTACGCCCGCCTGAACAATCCGGTCGCTCGTGGACTGGCTTTGCCATCGGCCGCGAGGCTTCGGCCTTGTGCGCCGGTCCTGCCTCGACCGGTCTCAGTCATCGGTTAGACCTGTCCGCCGGTCACTTCCGGGGCTTGATCTGTCCTTTCGTCATCCTCGGGCTTGACCCGAGGATCCAGCGGCTGAAAGCCCCACAGGGAGGCACGCTGGATGCTCGGGTCAAGCCCGAGCATGACGGAGAGGGGCGGCGCGTGGCGCGCCTTTGCCGCCTTGGGAGGACGGCTATGCCGCCTTGGGAGCACGGATCAGCTTGCCGAGGCGAGGCAGGTCTTGAGCGACGTGCCGATACCTTCCATCAGCTGGAAGTAGAGGTCCGGCCCGGCATCGAGCGTGGCCGCCTCTGGATCGAGCGTCCCGGATTTCGCCGGCGTGCCTTCGATCACCACATTGATCAGTTTCGGTTCGAACTGCGGTTCGGCAAAGACGCAGGTCGCACCCAGTTCCTTGATCTTGGCGTGGATCTGCGACAGCCGATCGGCGCCGGGCAGAACCTCCGGGCTGACCGTGATCGAGCCCGCCACCCGCACCTGGTAGCGATGCTCGAAATACTGATAGGCATCGTGGAAGACGACGAAGGGCTTGTCCTTCACCGGCGCGACGGTTGCGACCAGGCTCTTGTCCAGCGCGTCGAGGCGCTGGTTGAGTTTCTCGAGATTGGCCTTGTAGGCGCCGGCATTGTCCGGGTCGGCCTCTGTGAGCGTCTTTTCGATCTCGGCTGCCATCGCCCTAGCATTTTGCGGGTCGAGCCACAGGTGCATGTCGAAGCCTTCGTGATCATGGCCCTCATGCGCATGATCGTGGTCATCTGCGGCAGCAGCCTCGGGAGCTGCGGCATCGTCGTGTTCCGCTTCGCCCTCGGCGTGCTTGTGGCCCTCCTCACCATGGCCCTCGTCGTCGTGATCATGCGCCTCGAAGGCGCCGCCTTCGCGGAACTTCAGCTTCTCAAGACCCGGCGCTTCGCTGAGCTCCACCACCTTGGCGCCGCCGCTCAGCGCATCGAGCGGCTTGTCGAGGAAGGCTTCGAGCCCCGGGCCGACCCAGAAGACCACCTTGGCCGCCTGCAGCGCCGCGGCGTTCGACGGTTTCATGTTGTAGGTATGGGGCGAAGCAGCACCCTCGACGATCAGCGACGGTTCGCCGACGCCCTGCATGATCGAAGCGACGAGCGAGTGGACAGGCTTGATCGAAGCCACCACATTGGGGCCGGCCGCTGCAACGGGCGAAGACAGCAGGATTGTGGAGGCAAAGAGCAGGGCGGAAGACGATTTCATCGGTTTCTCCGGGCTTGAATGTCACGCAAGGCCCTGAACCGACTATCGTTTTCGGCCAGGGACAGGCGCAGTTCGGACACTTGAAACACCGAGCATACGTCCGGTTGAACGTGTCGATGTTTCAATGTAATGTTATTACATCAATTGCGTTATGCTATAACGTGTGCGATAGCCAGTGGCAACCGCCAATCCGGAATTTTTTGATGCTGAATTTCCGATCCCCAGAAACGACACCGCTGGTGCGGTTGAACAATGCCGGCGTCAGCCGCAACGGCCGCTGGCTGGTGCGTGGCGTGGAGTTTTCCATCAGCCCGGGCGAGATCGTCACGCTGATCGGCCCCAATGGCTCTGGCAAGTCAACGACCGCGAAGACGGCGATCGGCGTGCTGAAGGCCGACGAAGGTTTTGTCGAGCGCAAGCCGGGCCTGAAGGTCGGCTATGTCCCGCAGAAGCTTGCAGTCGACTGGACGCTGCCCTTGACAGTCGAACGGCTGATGACGCTGACCGGCCCGCTGAAGGGCAGGGAGATCGAGGAGGCGCTGTCGGCGACCGGCGTTCTGCATCTGGCGAAAGCCGAGGTGCAGCATCTGTCGGGCGGTGAATTCCAGCGGGCGTTGCTCGCGCGGGCGATCGCCCGCAAGCCGGACCTGCTGGTGCTCGACGAACCGGTGCAGGGCGTCGACTTCAGCGGTGAGATCGCGCTCTACGAACTGATCAAGCAGATCCGCAACCGCACCGGCTGCGGCATCCTGCTGATCTCGCACGATCTGCATATCGTCATGGCCGAAACCGACACGGTCGTCTGCCTCAATGGCCATGTCTGCTGCCGCGGCACGCCGCAGGCCGTCAGCCAGAGCCCGGAGTACCAGAAGCTGTTCGGCAGGCGCGCTGCCAGCACGCTTGCGGTCTACAGCCACAATCACGACCACACGCATCTGCCTGACGGGCGCGTGCTGCATGCTGATGGTTCGATCACCGAGCACTGTTACCCGGGCGACGGCCATCACCACGACGAGGACGACAACGTGCATGACCATGGCGAGGATTGCGGCTGCGGCCACCACACCCGCCTGCATGGCTTCGAGGTGAAGGAGAAGCGCGATGCTTGACGATTTCTTCGTCCGGGCGCTGATCGCCGGCATCGGTATCGCCGTGATGGCGGGGCCGCTCGGCTGCTTCGTCATCTGGCGGCGCATGGCCTATTTCGGCGATACCATGGCGCATTCGGCGCTGCTGGGTGTGGCGCTGTCGCTGCTTCTCGATCTCAACCTGATGGTGGCGGTGTTCATCGTTGCGGCTGCCGTGTCGATATTACTGCTGTTCCTGCAGCGGCGCGGGGCGCTGTCGACCGATGCGCTGCTCGGCATCCTGTCGCATTCGGCGCTGTCGATCGGCCTCGTCATCGTCGCCTTCATGACCTGGGTGCGCATCGATCTCGTCGGCTTTCTCTTCGGCGACATTCTCGCTGTGTCGGAATCCGACATCGACATCATCTGGGGCGGCGGCATCCTGGTGATCTTCGCGATCGTCTATCTCTGGCGGCCGCTGCTGGCCTCCACGGTCAATCCTGAACTCGCCGAGGCCGAGGGCATGAAGCCGGAGCGGGCGCGGTTGTTCTTCATGCTGTTGATGGCGCTGGTGATCGCCATCGCCATGAAGATCGTCGGCATCCTCTTGATCACCTCGCTGCTGATCATCCCGGCGGCCACAGCCCGCCGCTTTGCGACGTCGCCGGAAATAATGGCGGTTCTTGCCTCGGTGATCGGTGCGCTTGCCGTTACCGGTGGGCTTTTCGGTTCGCTGCACTGGGACACGCCGTCGGGACCGTCTATCGTCGTTGCTGCACTTGCGCTTTTCGTACTGAGTCTGCTGCCGATCGGGCGGCGTCGGTTGGAGACAGCGTCTCATTCCACGCCTGGAGGGCATCATTGATGACGACCCCGCAACTGACCAAGAACCAGACGATGGTGATGAATGCGCTCAGCCATTCCGAAGGCCCCTTGAGCGCCTACACAATCCTCGACAAGCTGCGCGACCAGGGGTTTCGCGCGCCACTGCAGGTCTATCGCGCGCTCGACAAGCTGCTCGAGTATGGCCTCGTGCACCGGCTCGAAAGCCTCAACGCCTTCGTTGCCTGCACATGCCCGCACGAGCACGAGCATGATCACGGGGTCACGGCGTTTACGATCTGCGAGGGGTGTGGGCAGGTAACCGAGTTCCACGACACCGCGATCGAGCAGCGGTTGTCGGCGCTGACGCGTGCACAGAACTTCAAGACGGAAAAGACCACCATCGAGATCCGTGGTCACTGCCAGAGCTGCGCCTGACTGAGCGCGGCGGGCTCGTCGCGCTTAGAGCAATTCCAGGAAAAGTGCGAAGCGGTTTTCCGTCAGCGTTTTGTGACTCCGTTTAAACCGGAAACGCTCTAGTCGAGCTTCGTCAGCTGCATCGCATAGCGCTGCCAGTTCTTGACGTAGTGGCTGGCCGAGCGCTTCAGCCCTTCGACGGCGGCATCGTCAAGCGTGCGGATGGCCTTGGCGGGCGCGCCGACGATCAGCGAATTGTCGGGGAACTCCTTGCCCTCGGTCACCAGCGCATTTGCGCCGACCAGGCAGTTGCGGCCGATCTTCGCACCGTTCAGCACCGTTGCGCCCATGCCGATCAGCGAGTTGTCGCCGATGGTGCAGCCGTGGATGATGGCGCCATGACCGATGGTGCAGCCTTCGCCGATGGTCACGGGAAAGCCGGGGTCGACGTGAATGACGGTGTTTTCCTGGATATTGGTGCGGGCGCCGAGCCGGATCAGCTCGTTGTCGCCGCGCAGCGTGGCGCCGAACCAGATGCCGACATCCTCGCCGATTTCCACCTGGCCGATGATGTTGGCATCAGGCGCCACCCAGTAGCTGCCCTCAGTAGGCGTTTGCGGACGCAGCGGTCCAAGGGCATAGAGCGGCATCGGGCAATCCTTGTTGTTGGAGCATTCCCTGAAACCGCGTGCAGCGCTTCCTTTATCGGGAGATGCGTCAAGACAATGCGATGGGGCGCTTCCGCGATGCGTTCCGAAACGAAAGCGGAAGCGCTCCGATCTTAGAGAACGGTAACGGCAAGCGCCGCGACGCCATCGACGCCGCAGGTCACCGCGTCGCCGCGCACCACCGGACCGACACCCGAAGGGGTCCCGGTCATGATGATGTCGCCGGGGGCGAGCGTGAACAGCCGTGAAAGCTCCGAGATGACTTCGGGTATCTTCCAGATCATCTGCTCGAGATCGCCCTGCTGGCGTAGCTCGCCATTGACCTTCAGCCAGATATTGCCGTTGACGGGATGACCGATCGCCTCGACCGGCACGATCTCGGAAACAGGCGCCGAATGTTCGAAGGCCTTGGCCGCTGCCCAGGGCTTGCCCGCCTTCTTGGCCTCGGCCTGCAGGTCGCGGCGGGTGAAGTCGATGCCAACAGCATAGCCGTAGACGCAGTCGAGCGCCTGTTCGACAGGGATGTCGGCGCCGCCGCTTTTCAAGGCGACAACCAGCTCGACCTCATGGTGCACATCGGCCGTGCGCGGCGGATAGGGGAAGGTCTTATCGGCCACCAGCAGGTTGTCCGGGTTCTTCTGGAAGAAGAACGGCGGTTCGCGATCCGGGTCGTGACCCATCTCGATGGCGTGGGCCGCATAGTTGCGGCCCACGCAATAGACCCGGCGCACCGGAAAACCCACGAGGCTACCGGCGATCGGCAACAGGACGGGTGGTGAAGGTGGAATGACTGTTTGCATGATTGTCCGGCTGTTTCGAATCCCAGCCGGACGTTAACACCCTGTTCGGGTGCTGCAAGGGTTTATCTCAGGCGCAGCAGGCGTAGGCTTGCAACTGGGCGCGCGTGAGAAACCGTCCATCCGACCGAGAGTTCAGTTCCGGATGGCTGTATTCGAGGCTCGGTACTTGAAGTTCCAGGGCTTGGCGCACGGTCATGATGCCGACATCGCGACGATCGCCGTCGCGCTTCACACTGACTTCAACGATGCGATAGAGATTCTGCTCGCTCATGATATCTCTCCCGTTTTCGTTGTCCCTTTTTTCTGGGACATTATGCTTTTTCCCTTGATGGGACTCAGACGCTTCGAAATTGGTTTTTGTGAGGCACCTCATGATATAGCGCAGAGAAATGAAGGCTTCACGACAGAAATCGGGCCATTTCCGGGAAATTTGCGTGCTATTTGAAGATGCTGCGCCGAATCGGCACGGTAACTCCACCACCGGATGCCATGCTCAGGCACTGTCTGGGGCGCGATCGCGCCGCCGCAAGTCATTTCTTCCAAGAGGGCGCAGATGCCAATCAACAGGCCCTCCGGCGTGCTCTTCGCATGCCAACGGCAAGGGGCGAGTGCAGGGCACTCAATGCGGGTGGCAAATGCCTCTTAATGCGCTTTCAATTCGGCTTCATTTGCAGCCGAGATGAACAGCGATCGCGCTTCTTCCACCGTGCGACGGCCGTCGATGGCGGCGCGGCAGGCGCTGCGGGCGGCGACGTAACTCGGTCCGCGCCGCGGCCAATGGTCGGCAAGGCAGGCAAGCGCGTCTGACGGGCCCTTGACGGTGCGGACATCGCCCGTCACGAAGTCGAGTTCGATCGGCTGGTTCCAGATGATTTGATGCATGCGTCTCCTCCTCGAGATCATCTCAATGAATGTCGGCATCGCGACTGCTTGCGACAGGGCTCCTCCCACGCGGCAAGGGTCAACTGTGCTAATGTAGCGCAGGATAACGCTTTTGTAAGCAGCTTTTCCGGGTGCGTCTTGCCGAAGCACAACCGCTGGACTTCGCCCCTAGGCCGAGGTCGATGTCTCCGCCAAGCGTGAGGCGAACAAGCGGCCGACGACAAGCAGCAATTGCTCATTGGTCGTGCCGGCCAGATATTCGTCGATCAGCATGCGTGCATGGCGGCGGGCACGGGCGCTGTCGCGCGGCCAGTGTTGCTCGGCGCAGATGTTGTCGAAGACGCGCTGCAGCGTGTCGATATCAGGCTGCGACAGCGCGATACATTGTGTCGAGCGCAAAGGGTTCACGTCTTTCTCCCCCGGCACCCAAGCCCCGGTGCCCGGCGAACTATGCCATAACCCCCCATAATAGAACCCCTTGGGAATAAGGGGTTCGCGAAGCGGATTGGAGAGAAAGCTCGATCAGCGCCAGGCGCTCGTCTGGACGGGCAGGGCGAATTTCGAGCGCGGGCATCTCCGCCTTTCTGAAGCATTGCCGCGACGCTGGTGCCCGCAGCGCTGTCGCCGGTTCAGGCCGGTCCGACGCCTGCCACCTTGGTCTGGCGGCCGCCTTCCTCGATCCTGACATAGTCGGGTCCGATCCGGGCGAATTGGTCGCAGCGCCTGCCACCATCCTCGAAGGTGATGCAGACTTCGTCGCCCGCAATCGTGTAGGTTCCGCCGTCGCGCACTTCGTAATCGCGGTAGCCATATCGGCCGTCGGCAAAATAGGAGGAGACGACGCCGTTAATGGTGTAGCGCAGCGACTTGCCGACGATAAGGGCCCGAAGATCGGTGCCGGAGAGCGTCGGCACGGAAGGCGGTTTCGGCTTCGCGATCTCCTGATCCTCGAGCGCCACTGACTGGCAACCCGCGAGCTGGAGGGTGAGGAGTGCCACGATCGCACGTTTCATGCCGTCTTCCCTTGTTCCTGCCTTCTGTATCGATACAGGGACGCTGCCCTAATCGCCTGTGATACCGCCTGTCAAGCCGAAGATGCTTGCGTCTGGTTGTTTGCGCGGCCCGGCCACCTGCGAATTCGTTTCCGTGCTGCGGTTCGAGCCATATCTACCGCTTCAATATTGCGCGTTGGCGAAGATCTCGCTCAACGTCCACCGGGTATCGCCCTCGGTGCTTTCGATGTCGTCGACCTGCCAGTTTCCGGCTTCGTTCATCAGACTGTAGCGCAGGGTGACGGGCGCCGAAAAATTCTCGAAGCGCACGGTGACGACAGCGGATGGGCCGGTGATTTCGGCCTTGCCGATGCGCAGGTTGGCGATGTCCCAATCCTGCCCGTTGATGACGGGGTCGAAGCCGATGGCGCCGACCTCACCCTGGCTCTTCTCCGCGTCGGTCTCGTAAAGCTTGGTGAGATCGTTGGAGAAAAACGCGTCGCGCTCCGAGGTGTCGCCGTCGCCAAGATATGGCGCATAGAGCGCCTCGATGAGCGCGGTCGGGGACCTGAATGGCTGAGCCCAGGCGCCTGTTGCAACCGCCGTCGCAAGCCCCAGCACAAAAGCAAATATGACATTTTGCATGAATGGTCCCCGATCGAGTCGCCTGTGATTTTTTATCAAGGATGACGGCTCGAGCGTGAGCCATTTTTGGTGCGTTTTTGCGCCCGGCTTTCCGGCCCCGCCGAACTGCCTCCGCCCGACGAAGGCTTCGGATGTCGCGACGCAAGTCTTGCAGGCGGCAGGGCGCAAGCCATCAAAGTCTGCCAGAAACTCTGGCGCGAAATGAAGCGTCTGTCGCAACAGCCCGTGGCGTTGCCGGCATTTCTGATCCGAAGCGTCCCGCCGTGCCGTTCGCGTGAGCAGCCACGCCCGATGACGGCGATCCGCAGCCAGGAGCCTTGCTGCCCGTCAAAGGCTCGCTTTCTTGCCTGCGCCATTATATAAGCCGGCAACGGTACAAGACGCTGGCCGTCGGCGGGCGCGTGGCCATCGCGCTGCCCTTTGCCGCCGCGAGCGAACAAGAGACAGAAGAAATGACTGAGAACGCAGCAAAATCTGCGGCCGGAAGAGCGTATTTCAAGGCTCCGATCTTCGCCGTGGCGCCGATGATCGACTGGACCGATCGGCACTACCGGTTTTTTGCGCGCCGGCTTTCGCGGCATGCGCTGCTCTATACCGAGATGATCGTCGCCGACGCGATCCTCAGGGGCGATCGGGTGAAGCTGCTCGGTTTTGATGCGTCGGAGCATCCGGTGGCGCTGCAGCTGGGCGGCAGCGATCCGCGCAAGATGGCGGAGGCGGCCCGCATTGCCGAAGCGTTCGGCTATGACGAAATCAACATGAATGTCGGCTGCCCGTCCGACCGGGTGCAATCCGGCACTTTTGGCGCCTGCCTGATGCAGGAGCCTGGCGTGGTGGCGGAATGCGTGGCGGCGATGAAGGCCACGGTCACGATCCCGGTGACGGTGAAATGCCGCATCGGCGTCGACGAGCAGGATCCGGAAGTGGCGTTGCGCGATCTGGTGTCGCGCGTCGTCGACGCCGGTACGGACGCGGTCTGGGTCCATGCCCGCAAAGCCTGGCTGCAGGGGCTCTCGCCCAAGGAAAACCGCGACATCCCGCCGCTCGACTACGCTCTCGTGCACCGGCTGAAGGCTGAAAACCCTAATCTTTTCATCGGCCTCAACGGCGGACTTCAGACTTTGAATCAGTCGCTTGACGAGCTCAAGCATCTCGATGGCGTGATGCTCGGTCGGGCCGCCTATCACGACAGCGCCATGCTTTCGTCGGTCGATGGCTTTTTCCCGCATCCGCTGACCGGCGCGCCGACGCTGATTCACGACGCTGCCGACTTCTCAGAGCGCGGCCACCGGCTGGACCTGTCCTTCTGGGCGGAATTGCGCGAAGCGATGGCCGATTATGCGGCCGGCCACATCGCCAATGGCGGCCGGCTCGCCCATGTCACGCGGCATATGGTCGGGCTGTTCCAGGGCTGGCCGGGTGCACGGCGCTACCGCCAGATCCTGTCGTCTGACGCCACCCGCCAAGGGGCTGGGCCGGAGGTCATCCACGCCGCCTTCGATGCCGTGTTCGAGGCGGCAGCCGCAAAGCAGGCGGCCGAGTAGGTCCGGAGACGTCGCGGAACGTCATCCTCTGCATGTCGCAGAGGGCCAGCGTCGGCACGGCCGGAATGTCTCACATGGCGACTAGGGACTGCGCCTACAGCTGCAACCTTGCGCCGCGGACGCGGCGCTGCTGGATTTCTGTGACGAGCACAGAAATGAGGGGCGACTTGTTCGAGGCAGAGCGGTGGCCCCGCTTGCTGGCCACATGGTGTGTTGTCGATCCTCACGGTGATCGAGAACGCCTGAGGCCAAATGAAAAGAGCTGGCGGACCCGCCAACATCGGCCGTCGTCCTCACACCGACGCGAGTCTCTCATTTGAGCCGGCGCCATACTCAGCCTTGAACCGCTGTCATCCTCGGCCTTGAGCCGATGATCCCCCTGGCCGCCCCGCGAATACTTGCGGATGCGGATGCCGAGGTCTCCTCGGTCGAAGCGAAGGCGGCTTCCGGCCAATGCGTCGGCACCCGCCCCGACACAAACCAACAGCCCAAACGAAAACGGCGCCCCCTGGGGAGCGCCGCTTCCAAAAAGTCCAGTCGGACGATCCGGCTTACGAAGCCTGGATGTTGACGGCCTTCGGGCCCTTGCCCATGCGGTCAGCTTCGGTGTCGAACGTGACAACCTGGCCGTCCTTCAGCGTAGCAAGGCCAGCGGCCTGTACAGCGGAGATGTGGACGAATACGTCCTTAGCGCCGCCGTCCGGCGTGATGAAACCAAAACCCTTGTCCTGGTTGAAGAATTTTACGGTGCCCTTAGTGGCCATGGAAGAAGTCCTTTTCCTTCAGTCTTAAAGCTATACCCGCGCCCCCGTGAGGATGTGGGTGTGTCGTCTTCCGCATACAAGCGGATAGGCGTCGAGTAGTCACGATAACGGGGAAAGAACGTCCATTTGCCGCTTCCGGCCGGCCCGGCAAGCCGGGCACAAAAGAGAAAGTCCAGTCTCCGGGATTGAAAACGCCCGAACGGTAGCAGCAGTGACAGTATTTGCAAAAAAACGCAAGAGCCATTCGCGCGGCTTATTTCGGGAAAATGTGCCGCCAACCACAGCATTCTCAGGGGTTTTGGGCTTCTGCAATTCAAAGCGCCACAGCGACCTTGGCGCGTCTGATTAGACGCGCGGCGCTGTAGCGGCTGCCGCTTGGTGCAGACGAACGGCGAGGGGACGCAGAGCCGGGCGGGCTATCGGCGAGCATGTTGCAGACTGCCGCGTTCCGGCCGCTGGATGATCGCGATCTTGGTGTCATTCCTCAGCGGGCAACCATCGCCGCTATCGGCAAAAGTGGAAGAGGCGACCAAGGTTTTGGGGCAGGCGCGTGCCGCAGAAAAGAGCGAAGGTCACCCGCGGCGGGCGGAGTGCGTGTGAGGGCCGTTGATGGCGACGTCCGTTGATTGTCGCGGCCACGCGCGGGCCGATAAGCAGCCGAACAAGCGGGCCGAACGCGCATCGGTTTCCGCGTGCGCCAAGGTGCGTCGCCCTTCGATGGGCCGCCTTCCGGCCATCGCTCCTGTTGCGGGCGACGCAGGTCACGTGGTCGGTTTGCGCCGTAACCATTGGTCCTGCATGGAAAAATCGGGGACGGCCCGTTTCCGACCACAATTTCGTCCCGACCACGGACGAACGTGCGCGCCGCCGCGTCGGAAGGGCGAGTGCTTCGGCGCGCCTCGACTTGATGAACGCGGCGCCCGGATGCGGTGATGATCCCATCACGCCGCATCAGCACTTGAACAAGTTTGGGATAACGCGCAGGCTTTACCGGTGATTGGTTCCGGTCTTCGGTTGCGTGCGTTAGGTCAGGCGGAGAAATCGGAATGCGAGACGAACAGGGGGCAGCGTGATCGATCCCTACGAGATGCTTGGCGTGGACCGCGACGCGAACGACCAGGCCATCCGCACGGCCTATCGCAAGGCGGCCAAGGCGGCCCATCCCGACTCGGGCGGCGATGCCGAGCAATTCGCCCGGCTGCAGGCGGTCTATGATCTCCTGAAGGATCCGGTGCGCCGCAAGGTCTTTGACGACACCGGCTACGACCCGCAGCTCGCCGAGCCGCGCGACCTCAAGGGCCTGATGATGCTGGAGACCCTGGTCAACGACTTCATTCTCGACGAGCGCGAGCCCGGCAGCTTCGACCCCGTCGCCGCCATGCGCCGCAAGCTTTCCGACGATATCGTCAAGAGCCGCTTCCACATCCTCGAGCTGGAGCGCCACCGCGCCCGCGTGCGAAAACACCTCGACCGCCTCGGCCGCCGGCCGGAAACCGACGTCCTCGGCTCGATGCTGCGCGCCCGCTCACGCTCGATCGCCGAGGCGATCAAGACCACCGAAGAGCAGATCAAGACGATCGAGCAGGCCTATGAAATGCTGGAAGGCTATTCCTACGAGCTGGAGGCGCTGGAGGTAAAGGCGCACGCCGCGGAGTAGCGCTGCTCGCATCTTGCCGCAGAAGGCAAGGGAGCCGTGCCGCTCGCCACTCGCGGCCCGACGCCGGCAGCCTGCGGACGTTCTGCCTCCAACTGGCCGTCACTGCGCTTGAAAACGCGGCGATCCGGTTCGCGTACAGCGCCGCGCGTCTTAATCAGACGCGCAAAGTCGCTGCAGCACTTTGAATGGCCGCCTGTTTTGCTATGGGCTTTGCGAGATGCAGGAATACTCGTCAACGGCGTGCAGCTGCAGCCGTCTGCACCATACTCGACGGTCGTTTTTGGGACACGCAAGGCGGTCGCGTCGGTTCAGAGCGCAGGGAATGAGTTTGCGGCGGTGGTGGCGGAACGGAGACGGGCTGGTGCAGGATCGGCATGACCATAACCACACGTTGCTTTCCTGGCTGTTTCAGGTTTAGCTGATATCGCCTTTAGCTGATATCACCGCACCGGGACTAGGGTGAACGCAGATGACCCGTCGCAGGAAACTTCATGCATCTCTGAGCGTCCTGGCGGTTGTGCTGGTCGCCTATCTGCTGGTCAGCTATTTCCTGCTGCCGGAGCTCTGGATCTTTCACGACAGGAGCCGGGTTGACGATTTTAGCGCCATGGTCACCACCACCGAGCAGGATATTCCCGGCGACCCTATCAACGTCGGCCTCGTTGGCTCCAAGGAACAGGTGATCCGCGCCTTCGCCGCGGCCGGCTGGGATCCGGCCGACAAGATAACCCTGCGATCCTCCGTCGACATCGGATTGAGCGTGGTGCTCGATCGGCCGGACCTCGATGCACCGGTCAGCCCTTTGTTCTTCGAGGGCCGGAAACAGGATCTGGCGTTTGAAAAGCCCGTCGGTAACAGCGCCGACGAGCGAAACCACGTGCGCTTCTGGCAGACCAAACATACCGGCTCGGATGGCAAGCCGCTTTGGCTCGGCTCGGCCAGCTTCGACCGCGGTGTCGGCTTCAGCCACGACACCGGCCAGATCACCCACCATATCGGCCCGAACCTGGACGCAGAGCGAGACTTGGTCATCGGCGATTTGCAAAAGGCCGGACAGGTTTCCTCGACCTACGACATCCCCGGCATAGGCGCCACCACGACCGGCCGCAACGGCGGTGGCGATCCCTATTTTACCGATGGCAAGGCGCTGGTTGGAGTGCTGGGGCAGGTGACGGCTGGCACTGGCGGCTAAAGCGTGGCCCGCAAGACGATGGCTCAAGCTCGGCGATGTCGTGAACTGACCACCGGGCTGCCGCGGATTCGAGACCGTCGGCCAACACCTCAGCCGTTGCGGACTTTGATAAAGTTCCTATCCTACAGCGCCGCGCATCTGACTAGATGGGCAAAGGTCGCTGTAGCACTTTGAACTGCTGCATGTTTCTTTAAAGCGAATAGGATTTAAGGAAACATGCAGTAGCCGCCCATGGGACGCGCCAGACGGACAGAGGGCAGTGGAATAACGGGAACGGGGCCGGAATGAGTGCGATCTTGATTGCCGTTGCCGCGTTCCTTTGCCTGAGTGTGGCGGCGCTTGGCATGATGCACCTCTATCCGAAGCTGCCGGCGCGTCATCGCGATGATGACACCAATACCGTCGTGCGGCTCGTTGCCAATATCTTCGTGGTCATGGCGTCGTTGGTCTTCGGCCTGATGATCAATTCGGCCAAGAATACGTTCGAGGGGATCGACGACAATGTGCATTCCTTCGCCATCAATCTGATCCTTCTCGACCGGACGCTCAGGACCTATGGCCTCGCCGGCAACGATGCGCGGCAATATCTGATCGCCTATGTAGAGGGGGTGATTGCCGATCCCGAAAGGGTCGACAATGTGCAGCACCAGGGACCCAATTCCACGCAACAGCGGCTGGATACGGTCGGTAGCAGCCTCGCGGCCATTCAGCCCGCCGACAGCCTGCATGAATCCATGCTGGTGAGTGCCCGCCAGCAATATAACCGCATCGTCGAACAGCGCTGGACGATCGTCGAGCAATCGGAAGGCGCAATACCGATGCCCGTCATCGGCATGCTGATGGCGTGGATGACGCTGATCTTCGCCAGCTTCGGCTATCGCGCGCCGCAAAACGTCGTGGTCGTCGCCATGTTCGTGGTTTCGGCGATGTTCATCGCCGCCTCTGTCTATGTCGTGCTCGACATGGACATTCCGTTCACCGGCGCGATCCTGATTTCAGATGCGCCCCTGCATAGGGCGCTGGCGGAGATGAAGCTGTAGCGCGGAGCGGTGATGCATGCTGGGCTAGCCGCTGCCGTCCGCAAAGCTTTGCGCGATTCCGGGCAATTTGCCCGGCTGCAGGCGGCCTGCGTTCTCCTGAAGGATCTGGTGCGCCGGAAGATCCATGCCGACACCGGCTACGATCCGCAACTCGCCGAGCCGCGCGACCTCAAGGGCCTGATGATGCAGGAGCTTGATAGGCACAGGGGGGGTGGAGTTGAATTAGCCAGCCCATCATTCGATTAAGACGTGCGGGGGTACTCAAGCCATCGGGCCGGAGCGCGGTCTTATGGAAAGCTAAAGCAGAGGAAGCCCACGTGGCCGCATAAGGCAGTCCTGTTTGGCCAGGCCGCCTGAGGCGACGGAACTGGATGAGTTCAGTTCTGCCGAATGATTGACGACTCTGCGGCTGCTCTCCCAAAAAGAACTATGCTTTGATGTAGCGGAAGTTAAACGCAGATGCGTTCTCATTTACGGGTTTGATTCGACCGGAACCTCTCAGTTTCTGGAGTGCCAATTTAACTTTCTGCATATCATCCTCGCCGCGCGGTCATCTCGTCTGGTCAGGTCACGTCGACAAGATACTCATAGAAGTGGATCCCAAGCTTGACGCCAGCGATAGGCTTTGCAACCCGCGCCGCCCTCACATTGAATGGCGCTGCGCCTTGAGAAAGGTCCTATCCTTGGCGCGTCTGGTTCGCGCATACTGGGCGTGGTGTGATGAGAGCTGCGCCGGGATAACGCAAACTTGTTCGCCGTTGCCGACGCTACTTCCCCGGCCGCCCCGTCTTGCCCTTCGTCCGCCCCTTCTGACGCTTTTCGTCGACGGGGTCTTCATAGGAACCGACGCCCGGTTTGGCGCGGATGAGCGGCTTGTCCGGCACCTTGCCGATGACGGGTTTTTCGGTGCGGCCGACAGTCATTTCGTCGAGGCTGTTCTTGCGGAAGAGCGATTGGCTCTCGGCATCCTTGCGGCCGGCCGGCGTTGCCACGTCGCGGCCCATTTCGTCGAGTTCGGGCTTGCGAAACAGCGGGCGTTCGGTGTCGGTGCCCGGACCCATGTCGTCGAGCGACGGTTTCTGGAACAGGGAATTGTCGTCCGCGATGGTGGTGGGTCCTCGGCTCAAGGCTGAGGATGACGGCGAGGGGGAGGCCTTACCGCTATTTGGTGCCGTTGCCTTTTTCCGCCCCGTTCCACCTTCGATCGCCTTGGCTTCTTCCCGTGCCATCGGGTCGTCCATGGCGGCGAGTTCGGCGGCTTTGAGGCGCTTGATCTCGTCGCGCAGGCGGGCGGCCTTTTCGAAGTCGAGGTCGGCGGCGGCGTCGCGCATCTGCTTTTCCAGCGCGTTGAGGTGCGCCTGGAGGTTGTTGCCGACGAGGTGGCCGCCATCGGCAAAGCCCTTGCCGGCGACGCCGGAGATGTCGGCGCGCACGTGGTCCTTCTCGTAGACCGAGTCGAGGATGTCGGAGATCTTTGCCTTTACTGATTCCGGCGTGATGCCGTTGGCCTCGTTAAAGGCCATCTGCTTTTCGCGGCGGCGGCTGGTTTCGTCCATGGCGCGCTGCATCGACCCGGTGATCTGGTCGGCATAGAGGATGACCTTGCCGTCGACGTTACGCGCGGCACGGCCGATGGTCTGCACCAGCGACGTCTCCGAGCGCAAAAAGCCTTCCTTGTCGGCGTCGAGGATGGCGACGAAGCCGCATTCGGGAATGTCGAGGCCTTCGCGCAGGAGGTTGATGCCGACGAGCACGTCGAAAGCACCCAAACGAAGATCGCGGATGATCTCGATGCGCTCCAGCGTGTCGATGTCGGAGTGCATGTAGCGGACGCGAATGCCCTGTTCGTGCAGGTATTCGGTCAGGTCCTCGGCCATGCGCTTGGTCAGCACCGTCACCAGCGTGCGGTAGCCGGCAGCGGCCGTCTCGCGGATTTCGCCCAGCACGTCGTCGACCTGGGTTTTCGCCGAGCGCACTTCCACCGGCGGATCGATCAGGCCGGTCGGGCGGATGACCTGTTCGGCAAAGACACCGCCGGACTGCTCCATTTCCCAGCTGCCGGGCGTGGCCGAAACCGCGACGGTGTCGGGGCGCATGGCGTCCCATTCCTCGAAGCGCAGCGGACGGTTGTCCATGCACGAGGGCAGGCGGAAGCCGTATTCGGCCAGCGTCGCCTTTCGGCGGAAGTCGCCGCGATACATGCCACCGATCTGGCTGACGGAGACGTGGCTCTCGTCGATGAACAGCAGCGCGTTGTCGGGGATGTATTCGAACAGCGTCGGCGGCGGCTCGCCGGGATTGCGGCCGGTGAGGTATCGCGAATAGTTCTCGATGCCGGCGCAGGAGCCGGTGGCCTCCAGCATTTCGATGTCGTAGCGGGTGCGCTGCTCCAGCCGCTGGGCTTCGAGGAGGCGGCCGCCCTTTTCCAACTCGGCCAGCCGGTGCTTCAGCTCTTCCTTGATCGCCTTGATGGCGCCGTTCAGCGTCGGGCGCGGGGTGACGTAGTGCGAGTTGGCGTAGATTTTTACCGATTTCAGGTCGCCGGTCTTCTGGCCGGTCAGCGGATCGAACTCGGTGATGGCGTCGATCTCGTCGCCGAACATGGAGATGCGCCAGGCGGCATCTTCCAAGTGGGCCGGAAAGATTTCGATGGTATCACCGCGCACGCGAAACGAGCCGCGCTGGAAATCCATGTCGCGGCGCTTGTATTGCTGCGCCACCAGGTCGGCCAGCAGCTGCCGCTGGTCGAGCGTGTCACCGACGCTCATCTGGAAGGTCATGGCGGTATAGGTCTCGACCGAGCCGATACCGTAGATGCACGAGACCGAGGCGACGATGATGCAGTCGTCGCGCTCCAGCAGCGAGCGGGTGGCCGAGTGGCGCATGCGGTCGATCTGCTCGTTGATCGAGGATTCCTTCTCGATGAAGGTGTCCGAGCGCGGCACGTAGGCTTCCGGCTGGTAGTAGTCGTAATAGGAGACGAAGTACTCGACCGCGTTGTCGGGGAAGAAGTTCTTGAACTCGGAATAGAGCTGGGCGGCCAAGGTCTTGTTGGGCGCGAGGATGACGGCGGGGCGCTGGGTCGCCTCGATCACCTTGGCCATGGTGAAGGTCTTGCCCGAGCCGGTGACGCCGAGCAGCACCTGGCTGCGCTCGCCGGAGGCAAGGCCCTCGACGAGATCGGCGATCGCCGTCGGCTGATCGCCGGCGGGCTCGTAGTCGGAGACCATGCGGATCTCGATGCCGCCTTCGGATTTCGGCGGCCGGGCAGGGCGGTGCGGCGTCCAGAGCTTGCCGTCCTTGAACAGCGGATTGCCGCTCTCGATCAGCGCCGACAGCGCCTCCACGGTGGCGGTGACGCCGGAAGTGGACAGCTTGTCGGCATCCTCAAGCGACACGTCGAGGCCGGCGACCGGATTGAGGCCCGCCGCGGCGCGCGTCTTCGGGTCGGTCGTGCCGCCCATGGACGTCCCGCGGGACGTCCTTCCGCTCACGCTGTCGGCGCCTTGCGCCTTCGCTCCGCGTGGGCCTCGCATTGGCTCGGACGCCCCTTCGGGCTTGCGGCCTGCGGCCGATTTCGCGGCGATCTCCACCTTCTTGCGGTGCTTGCCGGCCTTGGAGGCGACCTCGCGCTGGCTCTCGAAGGCGGAAGCCTCGGCATCGGCCTCGAGCTGTTTCACCCAATCGGAGACGTTGCCGGATAGCGGCGTTCCCGACAGCGGCGCCTGCGGGGCTTCCTCGAAGCGGCCGGGCACTGTGGTTTTCCTGGGGGGATTTTTTGCAGACTTCTTCGGATCCTGGGCCATGGCGGGAATATGGACAGAGTCATAACGAAAATAAAGGGGGAATGAGTACAAAAGGGAAACGAAATGCATGGATTCTTCCGGGTGTTTACCGGTCCTGGGGCGACGGTTTGCCCATGTCGGTGGCCGAGCTTGCCCGCCAACGGGGAGAGGTAGTCTGCGGGCGCATGTGCGACCCCCGATCTAGCAAGATCAACTGGAGCTTGCAGTCGTTCCAACTGCTGCATCTTGCCGTCATCGGTTCCGGCTCAAGAAAACAGCCGGCAATGACGCCAGTCGCAGCTGAAAGCGCGACGCTTGCATCGTGTGCATCTTGGCTTCCCTATGGCCCGGCGGAAGCAGACTACCAGCCCGTTCGCCTTGGCCAGGCAATGCCCACCGTTTCCTCGTCTTCCTGTCGGCTCACGGCAGCTTTCGACGGGTGACTTCCGGTGTGTCGGTGCATTGAGTTGTCTATCTGGCGTTGTATTTGCGCCTGCCGTTCGTGAGGCAACATGCACGGCGCATCTGGCGTTTTGGACGTATTGTTTTCGCGCCGGCAACGGGGAGGGGTTAGCTTTTGCTAGTTCTGGTTGCCGCCGGTTACCTCGAATGGGCGAGCAGACATCCGGCCATGCCGCGTGGTAAAAAGAGTGGTTTGGAGGGGCTCATGTCGCGTTTGCGCAGTGCCGCACTCATCGCTGTTAGTGCCACGCTTTTTTGTCCAGTGCCGAGCTTTACTGCCGAGCCCATTGGCCAGGCAGTCTCGATCAGGACGGAAGTCTCCGGCAAGAGTGGTCCGTTGGCGGTCAGGGACCCGGTCTACCGGGATGAACGGATCCGGACGTCAAAGTCCGGCCTTGGACAATTCGTCTTTCAGGACGGGACCAAGCTGGCTGTCGGCTGGGGATCATCCGTGGTCATCGATCAGTTCGTCTATGACGGCAGCAAGTCGGTGAAGAAACTGACGATCATGGCCGCCAAGGGAACCTTTCGCTGGGTCAGCGGCAAATCCAAACATTCGGCTTACGAAATCGTCACGCCGGCCGGCACCATCGGCGTGCGCGGCACGGCGTTCGATTTTTATGTCGGCAGCGATGGAACGACCGCGATGGTGCTGCTCAGCGGCGCGGCGAGCTTCTGCGGCGCCGGCGGATGTCGCCAGCTGACGCAGCGCTGCGACTGTGTGGTGGCAAAGCCCGGCGGCGCCGTCAGCCAGGCCAGCCGTGTCAACCGCCGTACGCTGCAAGCACTCGGCAACGCCCAGGCCTTGCCGTTCTTGTCTGGCGGCCAGCGGCTTTCCGGCGCCATGGGTTGGGCCGGAGGCGGCTGCGGGCTACGGGCTGCAATCCAGCGCGAGAGTTCTCCGGCGCAGCAACCGGATCCGGTCGTCCGCGAAGAGCCTAAGCCGGAAACGCCGCGACCACAAAAGCAGCTTCGCGAACAGGGCCATGACAAGCATGATCGAGGTGTGAAGCACGATCGAGGTGAGAAGCATGATCGCGGTGGCGAGAAGCACGACCAGGGCCGCGACAAGCAGGATCAAGGCGGCGACAATCAGGATCAGGGCGGCGACAACAACGACACCGGACCTGGCAGCACGGAACAGAGCAGCGGCAATCAGACCAACGGCACTCAGAGCAGCGCCGGCCAGAACGTCGGCGCCCAGAGTGGCGGCAACAGCCAGGATGGCGGCAAACGCGGCGGTGGCGACCGTGGTCGCAACACCGGTGAGTAGCAGGAGACCGCGCAATAGGTGCCCCACCGGGCTGCCAAACGCGTCCTTGATGGTGACAATGACGATTGATCGCTACTCGGCGATTCGGCTTTCCTGCTCGGCGGGAACATCGATGAAATGCTCCGCCCGGCGAGTGATCCTGCCGTAGAAGGTCACCAGACCCGGCGTGATCGCCGCCGCCTTGAGCTTGGCGGCATTGGCCAGGCTGCGGCTGGTCGAGGCGCGTGCACGCAGGTTTTCGATCAGCCTCGAATGTAGTCTGTGCAACTCACCGAAGTCGAGCGAAGAGGCGACGCCTTCGTCGCCGGCGACGGCAAAGAGCCGGGTTCGCGTCGTCTTTCCCTTCAGCCCCAGGGCGCCTGCTTCCAGCAGCGCGCAACCGGGCAGCGCCTGCGCCGTCGCTTCCGATACGAGAATGTCGAAGCTCACCTCCTTGCACGCCGCCTCGATGCGGGCGGCGATGTTGACCGTGTCGCCAACAGCCGAATAGTTGAAGCGCGTCTCGGCGCCCATGTTGCCGACACAGGCGATCCCCGTATGGATACCGATGCCGATACCGACCGCCTGCGTCGCGCCGAAACCGAAGGCGTCGTCGGCATTGAGCCGCGCCAAGGTCTCACGCATGCCGAGCGCTGCCCGCAGCGCCTTTCGCGGATGGTTGGCGACATCGACCGGTGCGTTCCAGAAGGCCATGATCGAATCGCCGATGAACTTGTCGAGCGTGCCCTCATTGGCAATGACGTGCCGGCTCAGCGCATCGAGCAGGGTGTTGAGAAAGGTAACGACATCGGTCGGCGCCATGCGCTCGCTGATCTCGGTGAAGCTGCGCACGTCGACGAACATGACCGTCAGTTCTCGATCGTCGCCGCCGAGCCGAAGGGCGTTGCGATTGTGTTCGATCCGATAGAGCAACGACGGTGAGAGATAGCGGCCGAAGGCCTGGCGAACCTCGCGGCGCTCGCGGTCGGTGACGAGGAAGCGGAACGCCGTGGCCGAAAAATGGGTGATGGACGCCGCAAGGATCGGCGCCAGCGGATCGAAGAGCAGGCCGGCATAGGCGAACGCGACCCATGAGGCGACGAGCGCCAGCGCCGTGATCGCCATGCCGCAGGCAAGCGCCATGACGGGACTGACGAAAGTCGTCAACAGCACGAGCAGGCAGCCGGCAATCGCAATCGCCAGGATTTCCAGGCCATTGGCCCAGTCCGGGCGAGAGAGATAGTGGCCGGAGAGGATCTGCTCGACGATCTGGGCATGCAGCGAGACGCCGGGAACGTTCTGGCCGAGCGCCGTCGTGCGAACGTCCTGCAGGCCGGCGGCGGAGGTGCCGATGAACACGATGCTGCCTTCGATTGCCGCGCTGACGTCGGGAGACATGTCTCCATCCTCGAGAATGCGCCGTGCGGAGACATAGCGCTCGGTTGTATCGGGACTGACGTAGAGCCAGAGTTCGCCGGCGGCGGTCAAGGGCACGACGAAATCGCCGATCTTGGCAGCCGTCATCGTATCGGGCAGGTCGGGCGCGCCGGCGATGACATAGGTCGATGCGCCTTGCGCCACACGCAGCGCCTCCATTGCGAGACTAGGGTAGAGTTGCTGGCCGTCGCTCAGGAACAGGGGCACCGCTCGCACGACGGCCGAGGAGTCGCTGGGGTTGAGGCTGATATGGCCAAGACCGGCGGCATTGCTCTCCAGTTGCGGTCGCAGCGGCGTGGCCGACAGAATGCGCGGCGGTGCGCCGATCGGACTTTCGCCGGTGAAGGCGAAGCCCGCCTTGACCGGCGGCAGGTAGCTTCCTTCGTTGGTCAACCCGAAGCCGAGGACGACGGGCTTTTCCGCGATCGACTGTGCAAAGACCTCGTCATTGTCGGGCAGGCGCTCAAGCAGCGTGGGATCGATCTCCGGCACGTCGCGCAATACGTTGCGTGGCGACAGCCGATCCGGCTCGGCAAACAGGATGTCGAAGGCGATCGCCGACGCCCCCATCTCCGCCAGCCTGTCCGTCAGCTTCGCCAGCCGGTCTCGCGGCCAGGGCCATTGCCCGAAGGCGCGCAGCGAGGCTTCGTCGATATCGACGACCTTGACCGGCATCGGCTCGTAGGCGCGCGGGGACAGCCGCTGATATTCGTCGAAGGTGACGTCGCGCGCCTGTTTCAGAAGCTGCGGATCGCTGGCGCGCAGCAATGTCAGGACTACCACGACGGCCAGACCGATCACGACGCCGAGCTGTTGCGCACGTGTCATGGCGCCTCACGGTATAGCGGGCAGGCCCGCCTTGCGCAGCCCGTCGGTGAAATGCGCGTAGTCGGCGGGATCGACATAGGCGGTGAGGATCTGCCAGTAGCGCTTGAGATCAGAGGGGGCGTTGGCGATCGCCTCGTCGATAAGCTTGCAGGTATCCTCCGTGCGCCCGAGCTGGCCGAGGCAGGCGAGCACAACGACCAGATTGAAATAGGTGCGCCGCAACAGCAGTCCGCGCTCGGCATGGTGCTGCGCCTCCTCGTAATTGCCGAGATGATAGTGGGCAAGCGCGAGCCGGTTAAGGAAGAGATAGGTCAGCGGATCGTGCGGGCTCAGACGCAAGGCCTTGTGCAGTGGATCGAGCGCTTCGGCGAAGCGGCCGATGAAAATGCGGGCCCAGCCGAGTGCCATATAGGCCAATGCGAGATTGGGGTTGAGATCGATCGCCTGCTGCGCTTCGGCAACGGCCGCATGCGGACGATGGGCTGCGAAATTGGCAAGGCACATGACGTAGTGCGAATAGGGATCCCGATCTTCGAGCGCGATGGCGCGCTCGGCTGCGGCGAGCAGTTCAGTCCTGTCGCGGTCGATATCGTCGCTGAAGCCGAAGAAACATCGGGCGTAGAGCGAACGCGCCAGCATCATATGGGCGCGGCCGAAATCCGGATCGAGCGCGATGGCACGACGATGCCAGTCGATCGCCTCGGAGAAATGCGCGGCCGTGTCCTGGGCGTTGTGCAGCAGCGTGCCGCGCATATGGCATTCGTAGGCGTCGAGGTTCTCGGTGCCGCGCAACAGCGCTCGCCGATTTTCGCCGATCAGAATTTCCGGCTCGATGGCGGCGACGACGTGCTGGGTGAGTTCGTCCTGGATGGCGAAGATGTCCGCCACTTCGCGATCGAAGCGCTGCGCCCAGAGATGCACGCCGGTCTCGGCCTCGATCAATTGCCCGGTGACACGCACGCGGCTTCCTGATCGGCGCACGCTGCCCTCGACGATGTAGCGCACGCCGAGATCGCGGCCGATCTGCTTCGCGTCCGCTGCGTGCCCCTTGTAGGCGAAGGAGGAGTTCCGCGCGATGACGAAGAACCAGCGACAGAGCGAGAGCCCGGTGATGATGTCCTCGGTCAACCCGTCGGCGAAGTAGTCCTGGCCGGGATCGTCCGACATGTTGAGGAAGGGGAGCACGGCGATCGACGGCTTGTTCGGCAGGCGGAGCGGCATGCCGGGCAGGTCGGGCACCGTCGGGTCTTCGCGCCAGTCGACGCTGTGCACCAGCACCGGCCGCGGCATGTTCTTGAGCGTCTGCTCGCCGAGCTTGACCATGGGGAAGTCGAGCTTGCCCTCGATCTGGTCGTGCAGCGTTCCCGAGATGCAGACGCCGGCCGGTCGCGCCACCTGCTGCAGCCGCGCTGCGACGTTGACGCCGTCGCCCAACAGGTTTGTGCCTTCGACCACGACGTCGCCGAGATTGATGCCGATGCGGAACTCCATGCGTTTCTCCGGCGCCAGATCGGCATTGCGGCGTTGCAGGGCGCGCTGGATAGCAACGGCGGCGCGGACCCCCTGGACGGCGCTGTGGAACTCGGCGACGACGCTGTCACCGGCAGTGCTGAAAATGCGACCGCCATGCTCGGCGACGAGGTCGCCGATCGTGGCGCAATAGGTGCCCAGCGTCGCAAGCGTACCTTCCTCGTCGGTCGCGACGAGGCGACTATAGCCAGCGACATCGGCAGCGAGGATGACTGCGAGCTTCCGTTCCAAAGGGGCAAGCCCCTCCCGCGGCGTACAGCTAGAGGAAATTAAGGGTAACGTAATTTAGCAATATCTAGAAGCGCGAAAAGCGCGGCGATCGTGTGTCGGCATCGATTGCTGCGCCGATTTTGGGGCCATTTGCGGGCCGAAGGCGCTTTCGCCCGTGGATTGCACGTTTGAAGCGATGGAAGGACCTGCGTTGTGTTGGGGGCCTCAATCCCTGTTTCCAGCCGGCGACGTAACGTGCGAAGTTTACCGGCAGCGAGTGGCCGACGGCGACCGCAAAGCGCGAATCCAGCGTGAGGGAAAGCATCTTGATCATCGCGTGCCTGCATACCGCCGACAGCAACGTCGCCGTCTTCGAAGCCGCCGCGCGCGAACTCGGCCTTGCCGCGGGCGTGCTTCGCCATGCGGTGCGGCCGGACCTGCTCGAGGCTGCGGAACGGGCAGGCGGGCTCACCGACGATATAGCCGAGGAGACGGCTGCAGCGCTGACGGCGCTTGCAGGCGGCGCCGACGCCGTGCTCCTCACCTGTTCGACGCTCGGGCCGAGTACCGCGATCGTGCGTGAAGCGCCGGTGCCGGTGTTGCGGACTGATGCCGCGCTTGCCGAAAAGGCAGCGGCGATCGGAGAAAAGGTGGTGGCGCTCTGCGCCGTCGAAACGACCGTGGCGCCGACCACTGCGCTTTTTGCCGAGGCCACGAAGCGAAAGGGTGTGGCGCTCGAGGTGCGTCTCGTCGCAGGCGCATGGGGTCTGTTCAAGGCCGGTGACCGCGATGGCTATCTCGCCGCAATCGCCGATGCAGCCGACGCCGCCTATAACGATGGCGCGGCGATTGTCGCTCTCGCTCAAGCCTCCATGGCCGGGGCCGCCGAGCTTGTGCGTCGAGGAACGCGCCCCTTGACGAGCCCGTCTGCGGGGCTGAGCGCCGCGTTGGAACAGATCGCGCAGATGGCCTCGCGGGTTGCGCGATGAGTAGAGTGTTTGATTGTTGATTCAGGTGTTTAGGGCGAAGATTTAAAATTCGGAATCCGGTTGCCGGCGTCACGGATTGCCGGGACGCGGCGGGTCTATGCGGAGAGGATCTTTCGCCCAGCAGCCAATTTTGGAACCGTGCTGTCTTCCTTTCAACCCCGCCGGCTTGATTGCCCCAGACGTCGACCTCCATCGGGCGCTATGCCTCGATGGTCATTCGCGCCATCCAGAGGCGCTCGGCGCCGCCTTTGAAGATGAGGCGAAGCAGCCGCTCGACTGGTTCGTCAACCGGCTGACCATCGCCACGGTCATTGGCGGTTTCGATGCTGCCGGCGGGCTTGTGCGTTATGCGCCTGACGGTTCCGCCGGGGGCGGATCGCGTGTGGTTGGCGAAGATATGGGGATAAGCGTTTGTCTTCATGGAGAAAACTCTAGAAACGTATCGTCGTTATCGCTTACTTGGGCGTTCTATCGAAAGACTGTTTCGACGGACCAAATTCCGTCGATAGGATGCCGCCATGAACGCCCTGATACGACTGACCCGTGAAGACGATGCGCCAGCGCTGCCCGATATCGAGAGATCGTCGGGTGAGGCATTTCGCACCGTGCCCGAGCTTGCCTGGATTGCTGACGACGACGTCCAGTCGGTCGCATCGCATCTGGAATTCGTTCGCTCCGGTCTTTCCTGGGTTGCGGTCGACGATCGCGACCGCCCGCTTGGATTTCTTTGCGCCGAGATCAGCGATGGTGCTCTGCACATCTGGCAGCTCGCGGTGCTGCACGAGCGGCAAGGCCTTGGACTTGGGCGCGCCTTGTTCGCAGCCGCTATCGCGCATGCGCGCGACCGCTCGCTTGGCGAGGTGACGCTGACCACGTTCCGCGAACTCGTCTGGAACGAGCGCTTCTATCGCAAGCTCGGCTTCCTGACGCTCGGCGAAGAAGAGCTCGGCTCGCGGCTGGCCCAGATCCTGGCGAAGGAGGCGACAAACGGCCTACCGGCCGAGCGGCGCTGCGCGATGCGCCTGTCGCTCGACGGTGCGCAGCCGGACATGCGCGACGATAGCCTCGTTCGTTGACCGCAGATCTTTCCGTCGTCGGCTAACGTCTAACTGCGACCACCTGACCGCGGGTGAACTGCGAAACCGTGACGCGACCCGATTGGTTGCCGCCAATCACCTTCGCCGTCGATTTGGACAGGGCGGAGATGATGCCGACGTGATAGCTGCGGCCGGTGCGCACAACGATGATGTCGCCGGGACGGGCATAGGACAGCTTGACCGGCGCGCCGAAACGCAGCCAGGAGCGGGCGATGCCGAAGCTTTGTGGCGGTGTTCGGCCAGCCTTACGGGCTATCAAGCCCATGAAGTGGCCGCACCAGGGGGTGCGGGCCGGATTGATGCCGAGCGCGGTCCGGAGCCGCTTGTTGTTCTTGACCTCGTGCAGGCCGTTATATTGCTGGGCCTGGGCCAACATGCCCGCCGTGGCCACATCCGGTGTCAAAAGCGCGACATAGGCAGCCGCGAGAAACGCCAGGACCTTCATGGTCAGGTCTCCTTGCCAAGTTGTTTGGTGCGTGCATCCCGGATGTGCCTGGCGATCGCCGAACACTGCCCCCGGTTTTCATCTGCATCGATCACTGTTTTCGGGGATATCGGCGGTTCGCGCCTCGTGCGTTGCACCTTGAACGCAGCATCAGCGCGTCGGCGAACCGCGATGAAACGCGGTGCCAACTTCACGGCGATTGCCGTCGGAGTGTGGTATTCCCCTGCCTGTCCCGTCGGACGGTGCGCGGACTTTGCTCACCGTCTGGTGCAAAATTGTGGCAAAGGGCAAAAAATACGAATATTCGTGCGCAATCTAATCCATTTGGGTTAGATATCGCCGTGTTTTCTGGGTTTGGTGCGTTATTTTTGTGTTCTGCCTGGCCCCTGGCGCAGGCACCGCGATCCATTGATCGCATCTTCGGGCCCTAATTAAGGCAGCAATGTCAATTGTAGCCGAATGCGGCAGAACGGGCAAAGCCATGGAAAGGAACAGGAATCGACGCGGGCGGCCGCAAAGGTCGGGCGACCGCGCACCAAGGCGCCGGAGGTCGGGCGGCAGAAGTTGATGGATGCCGGCGCGTCGCTGTTCCTCGAACGCATAACTCCATGCGACGACGATCAGCGGCATAGCTGCGCCGACCGGCGCAAATTAACGTCTTTACAGCAGTTTACCGGGATTTTTTCAACGACAAATTCAGGTCTCGTGCGCTGCCGATCGCGCGTCTCAGATGATGTTTGCGCTTGTCATAGCGCGAGCGGCAAGATCATCCTGCCGGAACGATTCGCGCCTTCGAGGATCCTCATGTCGTTCTCCATCAATCCGGCCTATCTCTGGCCGATCCTGCTGCTCCTGATCTCCAACGTCTTCATGACATTCGCCTGGTATGGGCACCTGAAATACACGTCGTCGCCGCTGTACATGGCGATCGTCGCCAGTTGGGGCATTGCCTTCTTCGAATATTGTCTGGCCGTGCCGGCAAATCGTATCGGCCACGAGGTCTACTCCGCGGCACAGTTGAAGACGATGCAGGAGGTAATCACGCTCTTGGTGTTCGCGGCGTTCTCGGTCTTCTGGCTGAAGGAATCGATCGGCTGGAACCATCTCGTCGGCTTCTCCCTGATCGCCATCGGTGCCTCGTTCATCTTCAAGGGGTGAGCGGGTCAGCCTACTGCATAATTCCTTAAATCGAATCTGCTTTAGCGGTAAAATTATGCAGCTAGTTCAAAGCGTTACAGCGTTCTTGGCGCGTCCTGTTTGACGCGCGGCGCTGTAATGGCGTCATCTGTCCGTCAGGACGCTGTCGCTGCAGGTGAACCCGCCGTTCGCTGAACGGTTCGCCTGACGCGACATGGGAGCCAGTCAGACGATCGTAGATTGTCTGGCCGCGCCAGCGCATGAAGGGAAAAACCCACCAGATCAGAGCGAAAAGCGTGAAGACCAGAAAGCTGGCCAACAGGATGACCTGGGCGGGAGCGCCGAAAACAGTCATGGTTTCGACTGCATCCATCAGAATGTCGCCGGTGCCAAAGATCGCTAACGCCGACAGGAGCATCATCGGCGCACCGAATACAGTGAGCAGTATTGACGGCAGCATCCGTAACGTCTCTCGCTTGGCGGCCGAGGCAAACGGCAGCGGTTCGCCGTTGCCCTGAACCACGCGCAAGGCGAGCAGCCGTTTGCCGGGCGTGGTGCCGAAGCGTGCTATGAAGCCGGCACTGCACAAGCAGAAGAAAACCAGCGGCGCGAGTTGGTCCAGAACGCCGCGTCCGACCTGCATGGATTCAAATTCAATCGGCTTGCCGGTCTCGTCGATCGCAAGACTGATCGAGCGTTGTGCCGGTTTGTCATCAACATCGATCAATGTTGAAACGAACGCCCTGCCTTCGGGCACTCCCCATATGGACGTCATGCAGATCTGGTTCTCACGCGTCTGTCCTGTGGCGAGCGGCCATTCGCGGTCGATTCTATCTGCAAGCGCGCTCTGCCCGGCAGGTTCGCATTGGGTTGTCGCGGAAACGAAGAAGCGTGGCGCTCAGGGAAGAACGAACGCAAGGGTGACCGCAATAACGATTGCGACGACGTAAAAGAGCAGAGTGTCAATCACAAAGGCTGCGAAGCGGCGCCAGAAGAAACGCGGAGGAACGGTATCGGCGGTCGCTGAGTTCATGTTCCAACCTACTATGCGGGCAATGATTGCATTGCTTCCACGGAGGGTTGTGTTCGTCAATGGGCATCGTCCCAAACAGCGATCGAAAGCGGCACCTTATCCCCGGCCGAACAATCGATCCAGGATTTGCCCTTCGAGCCGGGCGGTTTCGGGGCTGCCATGTCGGCGCGGGCGGGCGAGCGGGATCGACAGGTCGAGCGCAATGCGGCCTTCATCGATGACGACGACGCGGTCGGCAAGCGCCACGGCCTCGGCCACATCGTGGGTGACAAGTACGGCGGTAAAGTTCTGTTGTTGCCAGATGCGCTCCAGGAGCTGCTGCATCTCGATGCGCGTCAGGGCGTCGAGTGCGCCAAGCGGCTCGTCAAGCGCCAGGATGAAGGGGTGAGCGACCAGCGCCCGGGCCAGCGCCACGCGCTGCTTCTGCCCACCCGACAGCACCGACGGCCATTCCTCAGCGCGGTCGACAAGACCGACGTCTTTAAGGATCTGGAGCGAGAGGTCGCGGGCGACTTCGCCCTTGGCGATGCCGGTGAGGCCGATTTCGACATTGCGGCCGATCCTCGCCCAGGGCAAAAGCCGCGGCTCCTGAAACATGATGCGGCTGCGCCGCTCCGACGCCCTGCCGCCGGCAACGGTCAGGGTGCCACTCGTTGGGCTATCCAGCCCGGCGAGGATGCGCAGCAAGGTGCTCTTGCCGCAGCCGCTCTTGCCGATAACGGCGACGAACTGCCCCTGCGGTACATCGAGATCGATGCCGTCGAGAACGGTCTTGTCACCGAAGCGTTTGGTGATGCCGCGGAGCGAGAAGGCGAGCGGAGCGTTTGTCGAAACTGGTGACGGCGAGGTGGGAGCCAGGCTGGTCGCGGGGGTGTCGCTCGCTTCCTGTTTCTGTTTTGGATGTAGGGCGATGACGGACATCGGGATTGCTCCATTTTTCCTCGGGATCGGGCTCGTCCAGTTCAACGGCAATCAGGCCGGCTGGAAGGCCGGGTGCCATTGCAGCGTCAGTCGCTCGAGCAACCGTGCGAAGCTATCTGCGAGTTTGCCGAGCAGCGCGTAGATCAGGATCGACAGGATGACGACATCGATCAGCAGGAACTCCCGTGCCTGCATCGCCATGTAGCCGAGGCCTGAGGAGGCCGCGATCGTCTCGGCCACAATCAGCGTCAGCCACATGATGCCGAGCGCATAGCGCAGGCCGACGAAGATTGCCGGCAGGGCGCCTGGCAGGATGACGCGGAAGAAGAGTTCGCGCCTCGACATGCCGTAGATCCGGCCCATCTCCACGAGCTGCGGGTCGACTCCCTGGATGCCGAGCAGCGTGTTGACGTAGATCGGGAAGAAGACGCCGAGCGCGACGAGGAACAGCTTGGCCTCTTCGTCGATGCCGAACCACAGGATGACCAGCGGGATCAGTGCCAGATGCGGAATGTTGCGCACCATCTGCAGCGTCGTGTCGGTCAGATCCCGGCTCAAGCGTGACAGGCCGTTGGCAAGTCCGAACGCAAAACCGATCGAACCGCCGATGACAAAACCCGAAAGTGCCCGCAGCGTGCTGATGCCGATGTTTTCGACAAGCTCTCCCGAGGCGAGGAGACGGACGAAGGCGGCAAGCACGGCCGAGGGCGGCGCCATCACGCTCTCGGAAATCAGGCCCGCGCGGGAAGCCGCTTCCCAGGCAAGGATCAGGGCGGCGGGCAGCAGCCAGCCCGCAAGGTTGCGCGCGACGGTGTTCGGTGCGGTTCTCACCATGGCTTAGGTCCTCGTCTGTTCGGGGCCTTCTGTCTTCGCGGCGCCGGCGCCGAAACTTCCGTCTCGACGCCGGCCGGTTCTCGCCTTGGGAGGGAGAGGGATCAGTTGCCCGGCGCCGTCCAGACAGCATCGGAAATGGTGATCTGCTTGGGGATGAGCCCGAGCTTGAAGAAGCGATCGGCGGTCTGCTGCTGGCCGGCGACGATATCGTCGGTGATCGGCCCGATCGAAAAGACGCTGCGGTTCGCCGCGATCGTCTGTGCCTCAAGCGGCACGCCGGTCACCTCATGCAAGGCGGCCGCCACCTTGTCGCGGTTGGCGTCGGCCCAGACGGAGGCCTCCTTCAGCGCTGCAATCGTGGTGGTGACGGCGTCTGCATGGTTGGCAGCGAAGTCGCGGTTGGCGAGGAAATAGGTGTTGACCTTCAAGGTCTCGGCCGACGTCGTCAGAATGCGTGGCTTGTAGCGCGTTTCGGCGATGGCGAAGAATGGATCCCAGACAGCCCAGGCATCGATCTTATCGCTGGCGAAGGCGGCCGCCGCATCGGCGGGGCTCAGATAAACAGGGGTAACGTCGCCGAAGCCGATGCCTGCCTTCTCCAGAGCAGCGACCACCAGATTGTGGGCGCTGGTGCCCTTGCCAACACCGATCTTCTTGCCCTTGAGATCCGCGAGCGTCTGGATCGGCGAGCCCGGCTTGACGAAGATCGCTTCGCCCTTGCCGTTCGACGGAAGTGCAGCGGCATAGACGATCGCCGAGCCGGCGGCCTGGCCGAAGATCGGCGGTGCGTCGCCGGTCCAGCCGACATCGATGGAACCGACGTTCAACGCTTCGACCAGCGGTGGCCCGGCGGTGAACTCCACCCAGGAAACGGCGATGCCTTTCGGCTCCAGCGCTTTCTCGATAACCTTCTGCTGCTGGGCGACAACAGGCAGGCCGGTCTTTTGGAAGCCGATGCGGAATTCCTTCAGCTCTTCGGCCATGACGCCGAAGGAGGCCAGTACTGCGGCGGTGAAGAGGCCGGTGCCGAAAAGCCGTCTGGTCAGTTTGAACATCTGTCCCGCTCCTGTTTGCTGGCGGGCCTAGGGCGCCGTCCGGTGAACTGGGATCAGTGTAAGAGAAGAATATAAAATTTATGGAGTTTGTTTGTTTTGTTGTCGGCGCATTTTGCGGAACGCTTTTGCGGCAGGAGAGGCAGCTCGGGAATAACGTCATTGTGGTGGTCAAGAACAGCCTTGGCGGTGTTCAATCCAAGAGGTCGAAGGCGCGGTACATCCAGACAAGCTGATAGGTGACGGCGCCGATGAGGAACGCGGCATGGAAACGCCGGTTCGGCGTCCAGGCGGCGATCAGGCAGAGCACAATGTAGGTCACGTTGCGGATCGGGTATTCCAGTCCGTAGGACGTGAAATAGGCCTTGCCCTTGAGTGCGGTGTCGACGAGGTCGACGGCAAAGGCGAGTGCCAGAAACGCAAAGAACCAGCTTCGCCGCGACATGAAGTAATGCTCGTAGTCGCTGTAATCCTCCAGTGTCGTCGGAAACAAGAGCACGCAAAGAAAGAAGAAGACGCAGCAATAGAGGATGAGAAAGAGATAGACGGTGACGTCAAGCACAGGCAGGGCATGGAGGTGGAATTCCCACCACCAGAAGTGCACGAGAAAGACGAACATGAACAGGACCCAGCCGAGGTGGATCCAGTAGACCCCGGTCTTTCCCGGATGCTGCACGAAGAGGGCAAGCCCGCTCAGCAGTCTCGCAAGGCTGAGACTGACGACCATGCCCATGACGACGCGGATATGCGAGAAAATCGCCGGATCAGGTAGGGTCGGATCCATGAACGCTCCTCCTATTCCTCCGGTACCGCCTTCGGCTTGCCATTTTCGTCGAGCGCGACCATGACGAAGATCGCGTCGGTCACCTTTTCCATCAGATGCGAGAGATAGCGCTGCGCCCAGGCCTCGACCTTGAGCGTCATCGATGTGCGTCCGACCTTGACGACATCGGTGTAGATGCAGAGCGTATCGCCGATCTTGATCGGTAGCGCGAAGGCCATTTCCTTCACCGCTGCCGTCACCACGCGGCCACGGGCCCGCTCGGCGGCGCGAATGCCGCAGGAAAGGTCCATCTGCGCCATGACCCAGCCGCCGAAAATATCGCCGGCGGCATTGGCGTCGGCAGGCATTGCGAGCGTGCGCAAGGTCAGTTCGCCGGTCGGTTTGTTGTCTGCGGTCATGCGGCCTGTCTCCCTGTGTCGGGAAAGATGTAGCGCATGGTTGCTTCGTCAGGGAAGAGCGGCGGGCGACAAATCGCGTTAGTCCATGATGGCGAACGCCATTCCTTTCGAAGGTGATAATTCAGAATTGTAAAAATTAGGGATCGTTTGTTAGGGGCTTTGCAAAGCGCGGTCCCTATCCTGCACGCTTCTACTGGAGGCAGGGGACTGGGGATGAAACGATTCAGGATTTCGTGCGGCTCTACGCGCTCGTCGCGTTCGCACTTTTGACCATGGCGGCGGCGCTGACCTTCGGTCTGCTTCAGGCGCAGGACAAGCTCGTGGGCGAACGCAAGGCGATGCTGTCGGCAATGAACGAGAACGCCATTGCGGTGTTCGACGCCTACCACAAACAGGAAGTGGCCGGCACGCTGTCGCGCGAAGACGCGCAGAAGCGCGCCCTCGAAGCGATCAAGGCGATGCGCTACCAGGGCAGCGGTTACTTCTGGATCAACGACATGCATCCGACGATGATCATGCATCCGATCAAGCCGGAACTGGATGGCAGGGATCTTTCCGCCAACAAGGATCCCAATGGCAAGCACCTCTTTGTCGAATTTGTGAAGACGGTGGAAAAGAGCGGGCAGGGCTTCGTCGACTACTACTGGCCGAAGCCGGGCGCCGACGAGCCTGTGCTGAAGTATTCGCACCTCGCCGGCTTCAGGCCCTGGGGCTGGGTGGTCGGCACCGGCGTCTATTCCGACGACCTCACCGCCATGTTCCGTGAACGCGCGTGGCAGGTGGCCGGCATTCTTCTCGCCGCGGCGCTGGCGATCGTGATGGCGGCGCTGGCGATCGTGCGCAGCGTCGTCAAGCCGGTCGAAAAGCTGAAGGCCTCGATGCGGTCGATTGCCGATGAGGACCTGTCATCCGAAGTGCCGGAAACCGACCGCGGAGACGAGATCGGCCAGATGGCCAAGGTTCTCGTCGTGCTGCGCGACTCGGTGCGCGAGCGACTGGAGCTGCGCTTCCGCGAGGCCGAGCAACAGGACAGGCTGGCGTCCGAGCGGCGCGGCAATGAGCAGCGCCAGCGGGCAACGGCCGACGCACAGGCCGATGCGATGGAGACAGTCGGTGCCGCCCTCGAACTGCTGGCAAGCGGTGACCTGACGGCTGAAATTGGCGATATCGCCCCTGAGTACGGCAAGCTGAGGCAGGACTTCAACACGGCCGTTGCTGCTCTGCGCGATGTCATCGGTTCAATCTCGCATTCGACCGAGATCGTCACCGCCAGCGCTGGAGACATTTCGGAGGCGGCCAACAACCTGTCGCGCCGTACCGAACAGCAGGCGGCGGCACTGGAAGAGACGGCAGCTGCCCTCGACGAGATTACGTCGACGGTGCGTCATTCCTCCGACCGGGCCAACGAAGCGCGCAACATGGTCGATGAGACCAGGGCGAGTGCTGCGAAATCCGGCGGCATCGTGCGCAATGCCATCGACGCCATGGGGCGGATCGAGACCTCATCGAGCCGGATCAGCCAGATCATCGGCGTGATCGACGAGATCGCCTTCCAGACCAACCTTCTGGCGCTGAACGCCGGCGTCGAAGCGGCGCGGGCAGGCGAAGCCGGCCGTGGCTTTGCCGTGGTTGCGCAGGAAGTGCGCGAACTGGCGCAACGTTCTGCCGGTGCCGCCAAGGAGATCAAGGCACTGATCGGAACATCGGTGCGCGAAGTTGGCGCCGGCGTCGAGCTCGTGCGCTCGACCGGCGATGCGCTGACGGAGATCGAAGCGCTGGTCAACCGCGTCAACGAACAGGTCGCCTTGATTGCAACGGCAGCCCGCGAACAGGCGACCGGCCTGGCGGAGGTCAATACCGCCGTCAACAGCATGGACCAGATGACCCAGCAGAACGCCGCCATGGTGGAGGAGACGACGGCAGCAAGCCAGACGCTCGCAGCCGAGAGCCGCGAACTGAAGATGCTGCTGACCAAGTTCCGGTTGCGGGAAACAGCAAGGCAGACCGCTTACGGTCGCGCTGCCTGAGCACGACGCCAGCGTGATCAATGAAGGGCCTGTGTGCGGCAGCACGCGGGCCTTTCTGCATTTCGGACTGTATGCGGCACGCGCCGATCAAGCTGAAATTTGAGTGCGGTGTGAGGCGGGTTCGGCTTGCTCCCGTTCGTTGACGACCGAGCAGTTCAACCATTGGTTTGTCGAAGCGGGAGCGGGCTTGACCAATCCGTGTGCGGAGATAGATACGGCTGAACGGGAGGTGGAATGACGCGGCATGGCGCCGGGTCGCCTGTCTGCCGGTGTTAGAGGGATATTGATGGCGCTTCTCAGACTTCTTTTTACGCGGCCGGGGGCGGCAATTCTGTTGGCATTCGGATTTCTGTCCGCGTGTACCGTCGTGGTTGACGAGCCGAGGCCCGGTCCGGGGCCGATCCGTCCGCCGATGTGCACGATGGAATATGCGCCGGTCTGCGGGGCGCGGGGCAACCGCACGCGTACCTTCTCGAATTCGTGCCAGGCGCGGGCCGACGGCTTCAACGTAATCCACCGCGGCGAGTGCCGCCCGGATTACCGTCCGCCGGAGCCGCAGCCGCAGGCCTGCACGCGTGAATATGCTCCGGTGTGCGGCCAGCGCGGTCGCCAGCAGCAGACGTTCTCGAATGCCTGCATGGCGCGGGCCGATGGCTTCCGGGTGGTTTCGCCAGGCGAATGCCGCCGCGACGACGACCGTCCGCCGCAGGGCCAGTTCTGCACCCGCGAATACGCACCGGTCTGCGGTCAACGCGGCAGCAGAGTTCAGACCTTCCCGAATTCCTGCGAAGCGGGCGGCGCCGGCTTCCGGGTCGTACACCCCGGTGAGTGCCGCTAAGCACGCCTACTGCATGTTTCCTCAAATCGTATTCGATTTAAGGATAAAAACATGCAGCAATTCAAAGTGCTACAGCGACCTTTGCGCGTCTAATAAGACGCGCGGCGCTGTAAGCTGTAAGAACAAAGGCCCGCGTCGAGCAATCTGCGCGGGCCTTTTTGCGTCGGCATGCCATCGGTATCGCTGATGCCGGCGTCGCCGCGGAGAAAATCATGCCGCAGGTTTCATGCGTTACAGCGTCCTTTGCGCGTCAGCGCGGCGCTGTAAGCCCGACACGATTTCGACTGCCGACCTGCTTGATGTTGGGTGTGCCTCGCAAGGCTTCATTTACCGTGTTTGCATAAAATAGGTTCCAAATCGGGCTTTTTCGGCGGCGTGCCCGGTTTGCGACACAGGCGGCCTGCACCGTTTTGATTTCGGGTGGGTGCGCACGTATGGGCTTCTTCGAAAATCGATGCCGATTTTCGGGCGCATACGCTGGATGAAGGCGGCAAATCGGTATGGCGTATGTTTCCTCACTCCATCGTCCGTTGGCGGCGCTCGCGCTGTCGCTCTCTCTTGTCGCCTGCACGACCGATGTATTGACGCCCTCGGCCCGTATCGACGGCGGCGAACGCGTCGGTGCGATCAGGCCCGTTCCTGTCGATGCCGTGCCCGAGCAGGAGGTAGCCGCCTATCCTTCCGGAGAGCCGGTTTCGACTTTCAGCAACAGCGGCGGCACAACAATGCCTGCCTCGACGCATCAGCAGAAACGCCGCGCCTTGCCGATGATCGACAGCGAGGAGGCGGCGCGTTCGGGCGCCCAGCAGGTCAACACTGGTTCGACCGCCATTCCGTCCGAAGGCGTCAACATGGATCAGATGCTTGGCGTGGAGCCGGTGGTCGGGCTGGCGGAGGAGCAGAGCAACGAGATCGCCGAGGGCAATGCCAGCCAGCCTGTCGTCGGTGGTATCGGCGAGGACAATGTCCGCCAACTTGGCAGTCCGCCGCAGACCTTGAACGAGGCGCAGGCGAGCCTTGGCGGCGACCCGGATCTGCCACCGCTGACGGAAGAACAGATTGCAGCCGAAGAGGCTGAGCGTATCCGTGCCTTCGAGCGGCAAAAGGCGATGCAGCGCGCTCAGGAGCCGCAGCAGGTGGCGATGCTGCCGCGCACCCGCAATCCGATGGCGGAGCCGGAATCACAATATACCGGCCAGATGCCTCGCTCTGAAGTCGCCTGCCGCCAGCGGCTGCGCAAGCTCGGCGTCGAGTTCCGCGATATCCCGCGCATCAGCAACGGCCCTTCCTGCGGCATCGACTATCCGATCGAACTCGGCGGTCTGTCGGGCGGCATCGACGTCAAGCCCGCCGTCAAGCTCAACTGCGAAGTGACCGAAGCCTTCGCGAAGTGGGTGAAATACGAGCTGGCGCCATCGTCGCGCTATCGCTACTGGTCCGGCGTCAAGACGATCAAGCCGCTCGGCGGCTACTCCTGCCGCACCATGAACTCGCGCCGGGGCAACCCGATGTCCGAGCATGCGCATGGCAACGCCATCGATGTCGGCAAGTTCGTGCTGAAGAACGGCAAGGAAATCGACGTGCGCAAGAAGGGCTTCTTCGCCTTTCGCGAGAAGGGGCTTTTGAAGGCCGTTCGCACCGACAGCTGCAAATACTTCAATACGGTTCTCGGCCCCGGCAGCGATCCCTTTCACAAGGATCATTTCCACTTCGACCTGCGGACGCGCAAGACCGGTTATCGTCACTGTGATTGAGCATCCGTCAGCATCGCGCCTATCGTGAGCCGGCAAAAAAAGAGGCCGGCGGAGGTGGTGCCGGCCTGTATCCGGAGAAAGGGGGAGGCTCCGGAGATCAAGTGATGCGTGCAAATCACGTGGCGGGCGTGCCGCGTGCCACGCCAAACTGATTGAAAAGCATCACCGTTTTGTGACAGAACTGCCGCGTCGGCGGCAATGTTGCGTTCGTTCGCCGGATTCCCACTATTACGATGGAGCACGCCGTGCCGCCGGTTTCGGAACTGATGATGTTTGCCCTGGCGCTGGCCGCCGCCGGCGTGGTCGCAGGGCTGCTTGCCGGTCTCTTTGGCATTGGCGGCGGAGCGATCCTCGTTCCCGTCTTTTACCAGGTCTTTGGGCTGCTCGGCATCGACGATGCGGTTCGCATGCATCTTTCGGTCGGGACGTCGCTTGCCATCATCGTGCCGACCTCGGTGCGGTCCTTCCTGTCGCACTACAAACGCGGCGTCGTCGACATGGCGCTGTTGCGAAACTGGACCATTGCCGTGCCGCTTGGCGCGATCCTTGCGTCGGTCATCGCGGCTTCTATCAGCAGCGGAACGCTTCGGCTGATCTTTGCGGTGATCGCGCTTGCCGTCGCCTTTCGCATGCTGCTCAACCGCGCGAGCTGGCGGCTTGGATCCGACCTGCCGGCCAATCCGGTGAAATGGCTGGTCGGCGTGGCGATCGGCATCCTCTCGGGGCTGATGGGCATCGGTGGCGGCGTTCTCAACAACACCTTCATGACGCTCTATAACCGCCCGATTCACCAGGCGGTCGCGACGTCTGCGGGCGTCGGTGTGTTGATCTCTATCCCTGGTCTGTTCGGCTACGTCTGGGCCGGGTGGGGCATGCCGGGCCTGCCGCCGTTTTCGACCGGCTTCATCAACTGGATCGCCGTTGGCCTGATCATACCGATCACCCTGCTGGTTGCGCCACTCGGCGTGCGCGCCGCTCACGCCATGAACCGCCGGCAGCTCGAGGTCGGATTCGGCATTTTCATGATTCTGATTGCAGCCCGTTTTTTCTACAGCCTGTACGGTTAAGCCGTTTTTATACCGTAGGTTTTAGCGCTTCCTCATGGTTGATTTCAGGAATCGACCCAACTTTGGCGCGTCGTTCTCCCGTGGTGCGCAATTGTAACAAGCTGAATTTGCGGTATTATTTTCTCTGTGAGGATCGGTGCGGGCCGAAGTGGGTCGGTAACGCGTTTGTGTGTCGTCTGGCTTGCGTATAAGTAATATGATATTATATTACTTCATATAACAATCATGGATAGAATCCGGGCTTGTCCCGGACGCATTGTTTTAGGGTTCTACTCACTCCTTGATACGACGGGAGGACGGCATGGGAACTGTGATGCGATTTCCCGGCGTGCGCGCCGACATGACCGCGCATGCCACAGAAGTTTCGAAGATCCTGCGCACGCTTGCCAATCGCAACAGACTGCTGATCGTGACGACGCTTCTCGAAGGGGAGCATTCGGTGGCGGCACTTGAGGAATTGCTCGGAATCCGACAGCCGACGCTCTCACAGCAACTGACTGTGCTGCGGGAAGCCGGCGTCGTTTCGACGCGGCGGCAGGCCAAGCAGGTTTTCTATCGCCTGAGCCATGATAAGGTCGCCCGGCTCGTGGGCACGCTTTGTCAAATCTTCTGTCGCGAAGGCGCGAAAAAATGAATGAGTACTGGAATGCGCTTGCCGGAGGCCTGCTGATCGGGCTTTCGGCGGCAATACTGATGGTGGCAAACGGACGTGTGGCCGGTGTCAGCGGAATTGCCGGCAGGCTGCTGCAGGGTGTGCAGGCCTCGACCGGCATCGTCTTCGTTCTTGGCCTGCTGGCTGGCCCGGTGATCTACCGTCTTTTCTCCGGCATCTGGCCAACCGTCACCGTCACCTCCTCCTGGCCGTTGCTGGTGGTCGGCGGGTTGCTTGTCGGCTTTGGCTCGCGCATGGGTTCAGGCTGCACCAGCGGACATGGTGTCGTCGGTCTCGCCCGGCTTTCCCGCCGGTCGATTGCAGCGGTTGCGACCTTCATGATCGCTGCCGTCGTCACCGTCTATCTCCAAGGTTTCGTCCAATGAACGGCAGCGCCTTCCCGCGCCTGTTGGCAACGCTTGCCTCCGGCGTGATCTTCGGTATCGGCCTGTCGCTCTCCGGCATGTTGGATCCGGCCCGCGTTCGCGGCTTTCTCGACGTCACGCGCGACTGGAACCCGAGCCTTGCCTTCGTGCTCGGAGGCGCTGTCGCCGTCTCGGCGCTTGGCGTTCTCTTGACCCGGCGCATGCGGCGCCCGCTGCTCGACGATGCCTTTCATCTGCCTTCGAACCGCGTGATCGACCGTCGCTTGATCATAGGCTCGGCGATCTTCGGTGTCGGCTGGGGCCTTGTCGGCCTATGTCCTGGCCCCGCGCTGGCATCGCTGTCGCTCGGGTTGCCGGCGACGGCACTCTTCGTGGTCGCCATGCTTGCCGGCATGGTGCTGCACGACCGGTTGCCGCGGGTGGGATCGCGTCAGCAAGGTGAGGGCCGAGGTCCGATCGGAATGGAAAGCGGCCGATTGTCCTGATGTTGACGCTCTGTCACCTTGTTTTTTGCGGGGCGCGGGCTGCAAATCGTGATGAAACGGCCCATATAGGCGTGACCTGCCGACTTCGCCCCCCGCATTCCGGATCAGCTTCATGGCACCAATCGTTTCCGTTTCCAATCTTTCGAAGACCTATGCCTCGGGCTTCAAGGCGCTGAAAGGCGTTAGCCTCGATATCGAGCAGGGCGAGATCCTGGCCCTGCTTGGTCCGAACGGGGCGGGCAAGACCACGCTGATCTCGATCATCTGCGGCATCGTCAACCCGAGTGGTGGTACCGTGACGGTCAACGGCCATGACGTCGTGCGCGATTTTCGCGAGACGCGGTCGATGATCGGTCTGGTGCCGCAGGAACTGACGACGGACGCCTTCGAGACCGTCTGGAACACCGTCACCTTTTCGCGCGGCCTGCACGGCAAGAAGCCGAACCCGGCCCATATCGAAAAGGTGCTGAAGGATCTGTCGCTGTGGGACAAGAAGGACAACATGCTGCGCGAGCTTTCCGGCGGCATGAAGCGTCGTGTGCTGATCGCCAAGGCGCTGTCGCATGAACCGCGCGTGCTCTTCCTCGACGAGCCGACGGCCGGCGTCGACGTCAGCCTGCGCAAGAGCATGTGGGAAGTCGTCGAGCGGCTGCGCGCCTCGGGCGTGACGATCATCCTGACGACGCACTACATCGAAGAGGCAGAAGAGATCGCCGACCGCATCGGGGTGATCAACGGCGGCGAGATTCTGCTGGTCGAGGACAAGACGGCGCTGATGTCGAAGCTTGGGCGCAAGCAGTTGCGGGTCGACCTGTCGCATCCGCTGGAAGCCGTGCCCGAAACGCTCTCGGGCTACAACCTGATGCTTGAGGGTGATGGTCATTGTCTGATCTACGATTATGACACCAGCGCCGACCGCACCGGCATAACCTCGCTGCTGGCGGCTCTTGCCGAGGCCGGCGTGCGCCTCAAGGATATTTCCACGCGGCAGAGCTCGCTGGAGGATATTTTCGTCGAGATCGTGGGAGCAGGACGATGAACATCGAAGCGATCAAGTCGATCTATTTCTTCGAGATGGCGCGCACGCGGCGCACCCTGTTGCAGAGCGTGGTGTCGCCGGTCATTTCCACCTCGCTCTACTTCATCGTCTTCGGCGCGGCGATCGGCGCGCGCATCCAGGAGATCAACGGCGTCTCCTATGGCGCCTTCATCACGCCGGGCCTGATCATGCTGACGCTTCTGACGCAGTGCATCGGCAACGGCTCGTTCGGCATCTATTTTCCGAAGTTCACCGGCACGATCTACGAGGTGCTGTCCTCGCCGGTCTCGATGATCGAGATCGTGCTCGGCTATGTCGGCGCGGCGGCGACCAAGGGGTTGATGATCGGCACGATCATCCTGTTGACGGCTTCGCTGTTCGTCGATCTTTCGATCGCCCATCCCATCGCGATGGTGTTCTTCTTCGTGCTGACAGCCGTGTCGTTCAGCCTGTTCGGCTTCATCATCGGTATCTGGGCCAAGGACTTCGAGCAGTTGAACCTGATCCCGATGCTGGTCATTCCGCCGCTGGTGTTCCTGGGCGGCAGCTTCTACTCGATCGACATGCTGCCGCCGTTCTGGCAGGCGGTCAGCCACTTCAACCCGGTGCTCTATCTCATCAGCGGTTTCCGTTGGAGCTTCTTTGAAGTGTCCGACGTCAACCCAGTCTTCAGCGCCGCGATCATCCTGGTGTTCCTGACGATCTGCCTGTCGGTTCTCGCTTGGATCTTCCGCACCGGCTACCGGCTGCGGAACTGACGGCGGAGAGCCAAAACCTGCGGGCGCCAGCCGATATCAGGCGGGCGTTGCGCCTGTGCCGAAGACGATAGCGGCGCCAACCAGGAAAATAGCGATCAGCGCTTGAAACAAAGTCCACACGACGCGCAGGGCCGCCTGTGATGTCGACAGACCGAGGTCGGACTTGAACCAGCGCGTTTCGACGATCACGTACCAGACGAACGCGACAAGGATGAAGGCGAGGCCTGCGGCAAGCGCCTTCTGGTTTTCCGCTCGGGAGAGCAGCGTACCGATGCTGAGTGCAAGCGCGAACGGCGCCGTGATGTAACATTGGCTGTAGAAGGGCGCCCTCAGCGTGTGTCTGGTCAGCCGCACGCCCTTGCGGTGCAGCAACTTGACTGCCATCAGCAGCGGCAGAATGCTGAAGGCGACGGCGCGAAACATCAACAGATTGGAATGGCTTGCAAGCAGCGGCGGCGGTGCCCAAGGCGTCGTCTGGTTGACAAGCCCGAGTTCGACGCCGTGGGCGAGCAGCAGCGTGATCAGCAGAAAGAGTGGCGGGCTCAGCGTCTCGGTATATTGCTCGGACACATCGTCCGTCAGCTCCACATCAGCATAGCGCATCATCGCCTGCGGTTGCCGCAGTGTGCGCCACATCGTCAGCGGATAGAACAGCAGCCATGACACGAGTTCATAGAGAAGCTCTTCGATCGACTTCAGCAATCGCATGAAATCCATGAGGCGCTTCTCCTTGACGTCTGTCGTGCAAAAATAATCGGCGGTTTTGCGATGGCGATAGGCGCAGGCCGGATCTCGCCAACATGCACGAAGACGCGTTCGCCGCAAATGCCCGATCAATCGCGCAGTCGAAGCTCGTCGGTGCGCATCTGCAGGAAGTCGAGCGTCGAGAGGAAGGTCATGCCGAGCAGGCTCTGGTCGAGCTTGCCTTCAGCGGCGACCGTCGCACGGATGTCGTTGCGCACGATCGGGCCGATCGCGACCTCGGAAAGCAATACGGGTGCGGCCATCGCCTGCCCATTGGCGGTCATGACCGTCATCGTGTAGCTCAGATTCGCCGGATCGAGACCGATACGCTCAGCATCTTCATAGGTCAGCGCAATGCTGCTGGCGCCGGTATCGACCAGCATGTTGATTTCCTTGCCGTTGACCGCGGCATTGGTCTCGAAATGACCGTTGATCATCTTCTGCAGCACCACTTCCTGACGACCCTCGCTGTCGGTGATCACAGTCGCGCGGCCCGGCATCAGACCGGAGAGCACCCGGTTGCCGAAGCCCTGAAACTCGAAGCGGTAGACATAGGCCGAGACGAGCGCCAGCACGATGAGCAGCCAGATCGCAGCCTGTCGGGCGCCTTCGCCAAAGCGGCGGCGGCTTTGCCAGATGCCGGCACTCAAGAGCGTGGCAATTGCGCCGAGTGAAACGAGCTGGCCGAAATCGTCATTTGCCAGTCCGAAGGTGCGGCCGACGTCGTGATTGACGATCAGCAGCAGGAGGCCGATCGCAAGGATCGAGAGCAGGATCAAAAGACGTGTCATGCGTCGCCGCGTTCCCTGGCCATGCGCGCGCGGCGCGTTTCGCGCCGGGGCTTTCGCACCATTGTTTCAAGCCTTGCCGGGAGCGCCAGCATGATCGCGTGTCTGTCGGCATCGGTGTAGAGCGTCCAGGCGCCGATCTCGTTTCGTGTGCGACCGCAGCCGAAACAGTAGCCGGTCTTTTCATCGATAGAACAGACGAGAATGCAGGGAGATTCCATGGTCCTGAACTGACGGTCCCGGGTTGCGGCGAATGGGACTGCATGTTCCTCAAATCCCATCCGGTTTGGGGAAACATGCAGCATTTCAAAGTGCTACAGCGACCTTTGCACGTCTGACAAGACGTGCGGCACTGTAGCGTTGTTTCGAATGATTATATCGGCGTTTCAAACTGTCAGCGCAAGGGCGCTGAGAACAGCGATCTCCGTCAGTTGCTGGGTAGCGCCGATGGTGTCGCCGGTGTGGCCGCCGATCTTGCGGGTGGCCAGACGGCCGAAGGCGGCAACGGTTGCGATGAAAGCGACGAGCGAGAGGATGAGGGCAAGGGCCGGGGCCTTGGCGAAATAGAAGAGCAGCATGGCGGCGAGCACGCCCGAGGTAAGCGCGAAGGATGTCGCTGCCGGGTCCGGTTCGCCGGCCGAGGCGGCAACCCCGTCGCGGCGTGCCGGCGGCAGCCGTGACCAGTGCCAGACCATGGCCGCACGGCTGAGGGCGGCGGCACCGAGGATCATGAGGCCTGCGCCAGTCGGCGTGAACAGCGGCAGGAAGGATGCAAGCGCCGACACGCGAAGGCCGAAGGAAAGGATCAGCGCCACGGCGCCATAGGAGCCGATGCGGCTGTCCTTCATGATCACCAGCGCCGCCTCCCGGTCTCGCCCGCCGCCGAAACCATCGGCGGTGTCGCCGAGCCCGTCCTCGTGCAGGCAGCCGGTGATGAGCGCCTGCACCGCGACGACCACGAAAGCGGTGAAGAGGGAGCTGACCTGAAGCGCAATCAGCAAGGAGGCGACCGCGGCTGCGGGCAGGGCGATCAGCATGCCCGCCAGCGGAAAGGCGCGAACGGCGCGATTGAGCCGGCCGTCATAGTCAACGAAATGGCGTTGCGGCATGTGGATGCGGCTGAGGAAGGCGACCGAGCGCGCCACATCGTCACAAAAGTCGCGAAGATAGGTCATGGCCCCTCCAAATTCCGGTGCGCCGAATCGCCGCGCGTTCGGCGGATCATGCTCCGGCGACGCGGATTGGCGCAAATGTCGTTGCCCGAAATTTCCTCGCCCTCTATGAGGAGCGTGGATTGAACTTCACGAAATGCAAGGATTCTTCTCCATGAGCGCCAGCGGCCTGCCGTTTGATGATTTCCGCGAATTGTTGCGCAACCTGCCAGGCCCGAATTCGGCCGCGCTGGTTGCCGCGCGCGATCGCGATGCGCAACTGACGAAGCCGCCGGGCGCGCTCGGGCGGCTCGAGGAGATCGCCTTCTGGCTCGCCGCCTGGACGGGCAAGCCGCCGGCGGTCAACCGGCCGCTCGTCGCGATCTTCGCCGGCAACCACGGCGTCACCCGCCAGGGCGTGACGCCATTTCCCTCGTCGGTGACGGCACAGATGGTCGAGAACTTTGCCGCAGGCGGTGCCGCGATCAATCAGATCTGCGTCAGCCACGATCTCGGCCTGAAGGTCTTCGATCTGGCGCTCGACTATCCGACCGGTGATATCACCGAGGAGGCAGCACTTTCCGAGCGCGACTGCGCGGCAACGATGGCCTTCGGCATGGAGGCTGTCGCCGGCGGTACCGACCTCTTGTGCATCGGCGAGATGGGCATCGGCAACACGACCATCGCCGCGGCGATCAATCTCGGCCTTTACGGCGGTTCTGCCGAAGACTGGGTCGGTCCGGGCACCGGTTCGGAAGGAGAGGTGCTGAAGCGCAAGATCGCCGCCGTCGAAAAGGCAGTCGCGCTGCACCGCAACCATCTGTCCGACCCGCTCGAGTTGATGCGCCGCCTCGGCGGCCGTGAGATCGCGGCCATGGCCGGCGCCATCCTGGCAGCCCGCATGCAGCAGGTGCCTGTCATCATCGACGGTTACGTCGCGACGGCCGCTGGCGCCATCCTCAAGGCTGCCAATCCTTCGGCGCTCGACCATTGCCTGATCGGCCACGTCTCCGGCGAGCCCGGGCATATGCGGGCGATCGAGAAGCTCGGCAAGACGCCGCTGCTGGCGCTCGGCATGCGGCTTGGCGAGGGCACGGGTGCAGCCCTTGCCGCCGGCATCGTCAAGGCGGCTGCCGCCTGCCACGGCGGCATGGCGACGTTTGCGCAGGCCGGCGTCAGCAACAAGAACTGACGAAGAAACGGCGGGCCTTTGAGCAAAGGCCCGCCGTTTGCTGTCGATTGGCTGTCGTCGCTGCTTCGCTACGCGTGTCGGGCCTTGCTGGCCGCATTCTTCTCGCCTATCCAGAGGCGCAGATACACGCCGCAGCCACCTGCCGGCGTCTCTGCAACCGAGACCGCCTTGCATTCGCCTCAATGACGATGTCGAAGCAGCGCAGTTTATAGCCAGTCGAGATGAAATGGACGCCAACAACACCACGCCCCGCCGCGGCCAGACCGGCCCCGTCGAAAAGCAGACCGGGATCCGCCATCTGTTCGCTGCCGCCAGCTATTCGCTGGGCGGCGCCAAACGGCTGATCGGCGAGGCGGCGTTCCGGCACGAGCTGATCGCCTTCGCGGTGGCGATGGTCGCGTTCGCCATCGCCGGCGCCACCTTCTTCCAGTATGTCGCCATGGCGATCCTGTTCCTGCTGATGATGGCGTTCGAGGCGATCAACACGGCGATCGAAGAGATCGTCGATCGCGTCTCGCCGGAAATCTCGGAGATGGGCAAGAATGCCAAGGACCTCGGCTCCTTCGCCTGCCTCTGCCTCATCGTCGCCAACGCCGTCTATGCCGGCTACGTGGTGATCTTCGTCGGCTTCATGAGCTGAGCACGAGAGCGTTTCCGGTTTCCACGGACTCGTAGAAACGCTCGATCTCCTTTTTCAACATTTCATTGCGGAAAACGCGTCGCATTTTTCCAAGGAATGCTCATCGGTCAGCCGGACTGATCCGATAAAGCACGTGCGGCCGCAGCGGATTGCCTTCGGGCACCGTGACGTCGTCGAAATCCTCAGCCGGATCGGTCCGCATTCCCAGCTTTTCCATCAATGCCCGTGAGGGATGGTTGATCTGCGAGGTGTAGCCGATGACTTCGGCAAGTCCGAGCGTCGTCCAGGCATATTGCATGCAAGCGCAGGCCGCCTCCAGCGCATAGCCGTTGCCCCAGTAGGGCCTTCCGAGGATCCAGCCGATCTCGACATGCGGACCATCAGGAATTTCGTTACCGGCAATGGAAAGGCCGAGCCCGCCGATGAGGGCCGCATCCGTGTTGCGCTCCAGTGCGATGAAGGCAAAGCCGTGTTGGCGCAAGTGGGCATCACACTCTGCGATGACGCCCGCGGTTTCTTCAGGTGTCAGGATGGCGGGATAGTAGTAGCGCCGGACTTCAGGATCGGCATTGATGACCGCAAAAGGCGAGACGTCGCGCTCCTGCCAGGGCCGGAGCCGCAGGCGTTGTGTCTCAATCTGCATGGATCAAGCGAAGCTTTTGCGGCGGCGGGCAGGGGCGGGCACATCCTCGACCGCGGGCAGGCTTTCGAGCACGCGGCGGGCCGGCAGGATGGCGATGGCTTCGGTGCCTTCGCGCAGCTTGGAGCGCAGGATGAACTCGCCATTGTGCTTGGCTAGGATCGCCTGCACGATCGGCAGGCCGAGGCCAGTGCCCTGTTCGGCGCTCTTGATGGCGATGGAACCCTGACCGAAGGCCGAAAGCACGATCGGGATCTCCTCATCGGGAATGCCCGGGCCATTGTCCTTGATCGAGAGATATTGACCGCCGCCGGCCGTCCAGCCGACCTTGACGGTGACTTCCCCGCCGGAACTGGTGAACTTCACCGCATTCGACAGCAGGTTGAGGATCACCTGGCGCATGGCCTTTTCGTCGACCCAGACGGCAGGCATGCCCTGCTCGAACTGCGCGTGGATGGCAATCGTCTTGGCGCGGGCGCGAAGCTGGACCATGCCGATGCAATCGTCGGCGATATCGACCAGGCTGACGGCCTCTTCGTTGAGGTCGTAGCGGCCGGCCTCGATACGCGACAGATCGAGGATCTCGTTGATCAGGTTCAGGAGATGTTCGCCCGAGCGGTGGATGTCGCTGGTATATTCCTTGTAGGTCGGGTTGTTGAGCGGCCCGAGAACTTCGGTCGACATGACCTCGGAGAAGCCGAGAATGGCGTTGAGCGGCGTGCGCAGCTCGTGCGACATCGAGGCGAGGAACCGCGACTTGGCAAGGTTCGCTTCCTCGGCGCGCCGACGGGCTTCGTCCGACATCGATTTTGCCACTTCGAGCTCGGCAATCAGGTCGTCCTTCTCCGATTGCATCGACAGAATGTGCACATTGGCGCGGTTCATGCGGTCGGTCATGAAGACGAGGAACAGCAGAGACAGCGAGATCACGCCGGTGAGACCGACGTGAACCGGATCGGCCGTGGTCAGCGAGGAAAAGGCGAGAGCGGCGACGACAGGTACGAACGTGTAGAGCAGGGCATTGCGCAGCAGGAAGGTGCCCATCGCGGTGGCAGCAAGCGCGATCAACAGGCCGGCGCCTTCGAACAGGCCATAGCGGATATCGCCGCAGGTTGCGCAGTCCTGCGTGACGAACGTCGCCCAGCAAAGGCCCATCAGCAGCTGGCCGATCAGGAAGCGGCGGCGCCACACCGGCACCTTATCGGCGGCGATGTCCTCCTTGCGCGCCTTTCGCGCCAGGAAGACGGTGACGGCGTGAGTCGAAAGCGTCATCACGGCCCAGACGACGATGCTCAGATTGCCAGAAAGGTAGATGCCGACCGCAGTGATGAGCGCAACCAGCAACGGCACGGCAATGGCGCCATGCAAGGCGGACCCGATATAGAGATTGAGCATTTCGCGTTCAAAGCCGGAAGGGGCGGACGAACCGGTTTGCAGCCGTTCGCGCGTCGCGCGTACCGTCTTCGAAACAGCCTTGTTTCGATGGCTTCGCGACTTGTCGACGATGATCTTATCTGTCGAGGTGCTGACGGCGATACTCATGCTCATATATGCAAAGGTTACAGCTGGTTGCAGTCTAGACAGCAATCCTTAAGAAGTTGCTGCCTCAGGTGAAGGATTCGACAACCATTGTGGCGCGATCGTGTTTGGCGATCGCCTTGAGACACCGAAAAACAAGGGGATGCGGACAAGTTGAGATCGGGCAGATCGAGATATCGGTTCACGGGCGGAGGCGGAAAGGGCGCGCCTGCCGGGCACATCGGGACCATCGGCGGTTGGGTCATTTTCCTGCTGCTCTGCGCCGGCGCCTATGTCGCCTCGCAACTGCCGCCGCCAGAGCGGACCGTGACAGGAGAACTCTCGGGGTTTGCGACCGCGAGCGATGGCGACAGCCTGCGCCTTGACGGCCGGCGCATACGCCTAGAAGGCATCGATGCGCCCGAGATCGGCCAGACCTGCAGACGCGATGGAGCGGAGTGGGACTGTGGGGCGGATGCCCGCAAGCGGTTGAAGGCAATGGTCTCGGGCGGCACGACGCTGTGTCGCCTGCATGGACGCGACAAATATGGCCGCGATCTCGGCACCTGCGAGACCAATGGGCGAGACGTCGGGCGCCAGATGGTGGCGACCGGCTATGCCGTGAGCTACGGCCGCTATCAGAAGGAGGAGGCAACGGCCGAAAGGCAGAGGGTCGGGCTTTGGGCCGGCGAGTTCACCCGGCCGCAGGCCTGGCGCCGCAGCAACCGCCATGCGGAAGAGGCGCCGCATGTGGTTGACGGTTGGCTTGAGGCGATCCGGCTTTGGCTGTTCGACCACCTATCGGCGCTGTTTGCGAGGATCGGCGATGGGTGAGGAACGGGATGATCTCGCAGCACTTCGCGCCGCTATCGCCGCCTGCCGTATCTGTCGCGACCAGCCGGCGCGCGGGGCGGAAGACCGGCTGCCGCACGAGCCGCGACCGGTTGCGGTCATTTCCAGCTCCGCGCGGGTGCTGATCGCGGGTCAAGCACCGGGCCTGCGGGTGCATGAAAGCGGATTGCCCTTCAACGACGCCTCCGGCGACCGGCTGCGGCAATGGCTCGCTGTCGATCGCGAGACGTTTTACGACAGGGACAAGCTGGCGATCGTGCCTATGGGGTTCTGTTTCCCCGGCTACGATGCCCATGGCAGCGATCTGCCGCCGCGGCGGGAATGCGCGCCTTATTGGCGCACGAGCGTGATGGCGGCGATGCCGCAGGTGGAGCTGGTGCTGGCCATCGGTCACTATGCGCAGCGCTGGCATATCGGGCCGGACTGTCCGAAATCAATGACCGCGACCGTCGTCGGCTGGCGTCGTTACGCCATGCGCAACGCCATGCCTGCGATCCTGCCATTGCCGCATCCGAGCTGGCGCAATACCGGCTGGCTGAAGCGCAATCCGTGGTTCGAAGCGGAGGTTTTGCCGTTCCTGCGCGAGCGCGTCGGTCTGTTGATTGTCTGAAAAAATATTCTTTATCTTTGTCGATTTCACGCTATAGAAAGAAAAATAATTCGAGAGGGACATCATGGATCGTCTAGACCGCAAAATCCTGCGCCTGTTGCAGGAGGATTCCACGCTGGCTGTTGCTGACCTCGCCAAGAAGGTGGGCCTGTCGACCACACCTTGCTGGCGGCGCATCCAGAAGATGGAAGAGGACGGCGTCATCCGCCGCCGTGTGGCGCTGCTCGATCCGGTGAAGATCAACACCAAGGTTACGGTGTTCGTGTCGATCCGCACCAACACGCATTCGATCGAATGGCTCCGGCGCTTCTCGGAAGTGGTCGGCGAATTCCCCGAAGTCGTCGAGTTCTACCGCATGAGCGGCGACGTCGACTACCTGCTGCGGGTTGTCGTTCCCGATATCGCCGCCTATGACGCCTTCTACAAGCGGCTGATCGCCAAGATCGAGATCCGTGACGTCTCCTCAGCTTTCGCGATGGAGCAGATCAAGTACACGACCGAGCTTCCGCTCGACTACATGATGATCGATCAGGCGAAATCCAGCGAGGATTGAGGCTTGGTAAACGGGCGGCGGAGAACGCCGCTTAGAATGTGTTGCGGCCGTCGCTCCTTGGATCACTGTGGATCTGATGCGGCATGTAAAGATCGGCCCGGCCGTTCGTCTCCATAGCCGTGCAGGATGCTCCGGATTGGGATTGATATCCGCGATAGCGATTGCGGGGGTGCCGTCTGACGAAGATTGCGCGGCCCATTGAGCGTCGGGCGCGGCTATTCCCGAGGGAACGACTACACTTTGGCGCGCATGGGCGGAATAGCTGACCCAAAATGCGTTGCTCGCGGCATGGCCCAGCACCTCAGCCGCGAAAGCCGGCGCAGCGGAAGGGACTTCGCCTGTCGTTGAGAAGAGGACGCAATCGACGTCCAGCCCTTCATATTCTCGGAAGATTTCGGGATAATGCGTTTCCATACCCAGTGCGCATCCGAAGCGGACGCCATCAACCTCAAATGTCACCGGGATTTTCCCTGGCGCGTACATGAACGAGATCTTCGTGTTCGACAGCATGCGCTCGTCGTAGCGCGTCACCAGTTCTCCGTGATCGGAAACGACATAAAGGCTGTTATGCGGGCAATGTGGTGGCGTGAGTTGATGGACCGAGCCAAATACCGTCCACAGCTTGAGTTCTCTCGCTAGCTGGCTGGTTACGCTTAGCTCCTCACGCAAAACCGTCCATTCGAACCTGCTCCAATCGGATGGGCCGATCTCTCTGGGACCGGTTTCAGACATGATGCGCTTGTTGGGCGCGCACGTTGCTCCCTCGGGGAAATGTATTAGGCGCGCGCCGGTCTCGCGTGCTTCCCGCATGAGGCGTCGCATTTCCATTCCGCTGGCACGAAGGCCTGGAATGTCGTGGGGGTCGTCGAAGAGCGACGTTTGCGCGACAGCCAAACGCACCGATTTGGCGCCGGGATGATCAGGGGATGTTTGCCGAACGTGTCTGAGAGCTGATGTATAGGACTCGCCCGTTTTGGCTGCGCGAGCACGGACGCGGCGCTTGAGATTTCCATTTTTTGTCATTGTCGGGCCTTTCACGTCGCGGACGTCAGTTCCCCAGCAACCACGTCCGAAACGATCGGACCAAGACAATAGCCCGAGACAGAAGTCCCTTTGCCTCCGTTTAAGACCATGCTGAGGAAGGCCTTGGGAGGTTAGGCGAAGGTCACGCCAAGGGAAGGATGGCGTTGCCGTTTTGATTCGTCAAGCTCTTGAGAAGACCCGGATCGTTCGGTTTGCGCCCGACAAAGCAGCCGTCTTGTGTTGGGCGATCCGATCTAGGATTGAGCGCGATCCGTGCTGGCGCCGACGACACCGAGCCTCGCCAATACCTTGTCGCTGCTCAGTTCACGCAGGGCGTCCTTGCCGATCCACCTTGCTGTGCGATCGGTGCTGCCTGCGAGTTTTTGGGCAAGTGCCAGTGCAGGACCATGACAGGCGGCGTTGCGCTTGCCGATCTGGCGCAGCGCCCAGTTGACCGCCTTCTTGACGAAGTTGCGTTCATCTTTGGCGTGGCGCTCGATCAGCGGCAGCCAGGCAAGAAGGCTTGCATCCGGCTCCTTCTTCAGATGCACCGCGGCGGTCGCGATCATCGCGAATGCGATGCGGCGAACGAATTCTCGGGTGTCCGCCGCGAACTCCGGGATCAGGACCTGTTCGAAGCGCGCAGCCACGAAGACGTCGGCGATGGTGTCGACGACCTCCCAGGAATTGCAATCATCGGCCCAGAGCCTTGCATCATCGAGCGTCAACGTCTTCGGGTCGGCGGTGAAGGCGGCGAGAATACGTGCCTCGCGGATGCCGGACTGCCATAGTTCGAGCGCGCGGGCATGGTTGACCTTCACCAGCCGCGTGATCCGGTGGAGCTCGACATTCGAGAGCCCAAGCGCCGTCTCGGTGACGATGCCGAACCGTGCCATGCCGGCGAGGTTCTCCTGCGAACGCAGCGTCCGCAAGTGCTCGATGATGTCGCCGGCGCCCGAGGTCGGCGAAAGGCTCATTTTTCCAGCCGAGCGAGCAGCGAAGACGTATCCCAGCGGTTTCCGCCCATGGCCTGCACGTCGCCATAAAACTGGTCGACGAGGGCGGTCACCGGCAGCTTGGCGCCGTTGCGGCGCGCTTCCGTCAGCACGATGTCGAGATCCTTGCGCATCCAGTCGACGGCAAAGCCGAAATCATATTTGCCGGCATTCATCGTCTTGTGGCGGTTTTCCATCTGCCAGGAGCCTGCAGCGCCCTTGGAGATGACGTCGATGACTTTCTCGATGTCGAGACCGGCCTTCTTGCCGAAGTGAATGCCTTCGGCGAGGCCCTGGACGAGACCGGCAATGCAGATCTGGTTGATCATCTTGGTGATCTGGCCGGCGCCGGCCGGTCCCATCAAGCCGACCATGCGGGCAAAGGCGTCGATCACCGGCTTGGCGCGCTCGAAGGCAGGCTCGTCACCGCCGCACATCACCGTCAGCGCGCCGTTCTCGGCGCCGGCCTGACCGCCGGACACGGGCGCATCGACGAAATGGGCGCCACGGGCCTGGGCCGCCTCGTAAAGTTCACGGGCGACTTCGGCCGAGGCCGTGGTGTTATCAATGAAGATGGCGTCAGCCGCCAGCGTTTCGAAGGCGCCGTCCTTGCCTGTGGTGACCGAGCGCAGGTCGTCGTCGTTGCCGACGCAGGCGAAGACGAAATCGGCGCCATCGGCCGCTTCCGCCGGCGTCTTGACTGCACGTCCGCCGAACTCGGCGGCCCACTTCTCGGCCTTGGCGAAGGTGCGGTTATAGACCGTCAGTTCGTGTCCGCCACGTACCCTAAGGTGGCCGGCCATGGGGTAACCCATCACGCCGAGACCGATGAATGCGACCTTTGCCATTTCCAAAACACTCCCGATTGCTCTGGGTGAGGTTTAGCCGATGGCGCGGGTGCGCGAAAGGGGCGAGGGAACAGGCGGACGCCTGTTCCCTCGCAAGCTTTTGTTTTCTGCTTAAGGTTTGAAGCGGGCGATCACGAGGTGGCCGGCGATCGGCTCGCCTTCTTCCATGCGTACGGTGATGTCGCCGACTTCGATCACTTCGAAACCGGTCGCCGTCAGGCGTTCGCGCAGATAGGTCTCGGCATGGGCAAAGCGCTGGTGCGCGCCGACCATGAAGGGGCGACCGGCGAAGATCTCGGCCGGCAACGTTTCGCTCGAAAAGATGAACAGGCCGCCGGGTACGAGATTGTCGACGGCGCCGAAGAACAATGCCTCGAGCGCGCCCATATAGGGCAGAACGTCGGTTGCGACGATCAGGTCGAAGGGTTCGTCGTCGTTGTCGTCGAGAAAGTCCACCGCTTCGGCGACGTAGAGGGTGTCGTAGAGCTCCTTCTCGTGGGCGATCTCAACCATGTTTTCGGAGAGGTCGATGCCGGTGATGTCTTCGGCCATGTCGCGCAGGGCGCCGCCGGTCAGGCCCGTGCCACAGCCAAGGTCGAGCACGCGGTTGAAAGGACCGAGTTCGAGCGCCTGCAGGCGCTGGCGCACGAGCAGCGGCACCCAGTAGCCAAGCTGCTCGACAAGCACGTTGTCGAACACGTCGGCATGCTGATCGAAGAGCGTCGCGACATAGGCGTCCGGCGCCTTCACCGGTGTTTCGCCGCGCCCCATCGAGGCGAGCCGCACGGATGCGCCGCCGTGATCCTCGGGATCGAGCGCCAGCACTTCGGCATAGGCATCGGCGGCGGCATCGAAGTTGCCGGATTTTTCCAGGGTGAGGGCGCGGTTGTAGGCTTCCGCCAGCGCTTCCTCGTCGATTTTCGTGGTGTTCTGGGTCATGCGCGCTTCTTACGTCCGAAGGCCGCTTTTGGCAATGCGCCGCAAGATGCAGCCCGCCGAGATCCTTGGGTCTCCGGGGCGCCGAAAATGCAAAAAACGACGGCCGGCGGCGAGCACGGGATTTATCCGGAGGGGGAAAGGGTTCATGATCGCAACAACAAGAAAAGACGGAGGAAATGCCGATGGCTGCCGAACTCAGTCCGCTGCTTGTGGGCACGGAAATCAAGGAGCCGAAGGGCCCGCCACTGCCCCAGACCTCGCAGGAGCAGATCAATGCCGTCGTGCATTATTATCGCGGCGAATTGGGGCGGATGGCCGGCTGGCGGGATCGCATCGACCGCACGTCCAACTGGGCGATTACCGTGGTCGCCGCCCTGCTGTCGGTATCGTTGTCGACGCCCAACTCCCATCACGGCGTGCTGCTGTTCGCGATGCTGCTGATCACGTTACTGCTTCTGATCGAGGCTCGCCGCTATCGCTTCTTCGACGTCTACCGCGCCCGCGTGCGCCAGCTCGAGCGCGGGTATTTCGCGCAGATCCTGGCGCCGGACGGCACTGCCAACCTTAACTGGGCCGCGTCGATTGCCAAGAGCCTGCGCAAACCGGCGTTCCTGATGAGCTACCGCGAGGCGCTGTGCCGCCGGCTGCAGCGCAACTACTGCTGGATGTACCTGATCCTGCTGCTCGCCTGGGCCCTCAAGATCTCGTCGCCGAAACTGTCGACCAATGGCGAGCCCTTCGGGCACGTGCGCTCCTGGATCGATGTCACGGAGAATGCAGCGCTAGGCCCTTTGCCCGGCTGGCCCGTCATCATGGTGGTGGTGCTGTTCTACGCAGTGGTGCTTTACGGCTCGCTGCACAAGGAACCGGGCGAGGGCGAGCTTGCCCATGGCGAGGTCCATGTCTGACGCGGCATAGGCGCCAAGGATTGTTGCATTTGTGGCCGACGGCGGTGCGTCGTTCTCTACAGCACCGCGCGTCAAGTGTGACGGGCCGGGCGCGCAGCAACCTGGCTGCATGATTTTGCGCTCAATAGAAACCTGATGCAGCGGAGGGCGGGTTCAGTGCAGGATGAACTCGCCGTTGAGTGCCCGCCATTCGGTGGCCGAGATCAGCTTGCGGTGGACGTAGCGTACCGAATGCAACGGGCCATCCAGCTTTTCCTGCCAGAACTTCAGGAAGCTGCGCATCTCCGGGAAATCCGGGGCGATGTCGTAGTGCTGCCAGATGTAGGTCTGCAGGAATGTCGGATGATCCGGCATGCGGTAGAGGATCTGGGCCGTGGTCACGCCGTAGCCCTTCAGCTGCAGTTCCATTTCGTTCGTCATATGAACCTCACTTCTCGCAAAGGTTGGTCTTTATGATGAAACGCTTGATTTATTAATCAAGTTCTAATATTTGCTTCAATATGAAATTTTAGGCGTAATAACAATAGCTTGGCAGCACTCCATGCAGAGTGCTGCCACGCTATTTCATTTCAACTCGGTCTTGGCGAGATAACGCTTTAGCGCTTCAGATGCCGGGTCAGGCGGTTTTCGAGCCAGGCCCAGATATTGCGCAGCACTTCCACCATCAGGAGATAGAGGATCGCCGCCCAGACATACATCTGGTAGTCGAAGGTGCGCGAAAAGGCGCGGCGCGTTTCACCCATCAGGTCGAACACGGTGACGATCGCGACGATGGCCGAACCCTTGATCATCAGGATGATCTCGTTGCCGTAGGGGCGCAGCGCCACGATCATCGCCTGCGGCAGGATGATCTTGTAGAAAGCGATGCGCTCCGGCAGCCCGAGGGCGGCTGCACCTTCGCGCTGACCGCGCGGCACGCTCTCGATCGAGCCGCGCAGGATTTCCGCCTGGTAGGCGGCGGTGTTCAGCGTGAAGGTAAAGAGGGCGCAGTTCCAGGCCTCGCGGAAGAACCACCAGAGGCCGACGGATTCGAGCTGCGGGCGGAAACTGCCGAGGCCGTAGTAGATCAGGAAGAGCTGGGCGATCAGCGGCGTGCCGCGGAAGAAGTAGACGTAGCCATAGGCAAGCCAAGACCAGATCTTGTTCTTCGACATGCGGCCGAGCGCGACCGGCAGCGACAGGAGGGCGCCGAGCACCACCGAGCAGGCGACCAGCATCAAGGTGACGCCAAGACCCGACAGGAAGCTCGGACCGTATTTGGCGAATTTCGCCGGATCCCAGCCGTTGACGACAGTCAGGAAGACGCCGACGCCGAGGGCGAGCCAGATGCCGAGCGTTACGCTGCCGACGAAGCGCGCCAGGGTGTAAGGCTTGGGCGGCGCCGGTGGCGGCGCTTGCGGCGGGATCATCGTTTCGACGAAGCTCATCGACCCATCTCCGCGCGTTTGGTCCAGCGTTCAAGGTTCGAGAATATGATCGACGAAACCATGGCCAGCACCAAGAAGAGAATGCAGGCCATGCCGAAGAACTCGAAGGCCTGCTTGGTGACGCGGGCGGCAATGCCGGTCTGGCGCAGGATGTCGGGCAGACCGACGACCGAGACCAGAGCCGTATCCTTGAGCAGCGCCATCCAGAGATTGCCGAGGCCCGGCAAGGCGATGCGCACGAGCTGCGGCAGGATGATCAGCCGCATGGTGCGGCCGCGATGGAGCCCGAGTGCCGCACCCGCCTCGTACTGGCCATGCGGGATCGCCTTGAAGGCCGACAGCAGAACCTCGGAGCAATAGGCCGAGAAGACCACGCCAAGCGCGATCATGCCGGCAAAGAAGGCGTTGATCTCGACCGGCCCTTCGTAGCCGAACGATGCCAGAAGCTGCTGCACCAGAATCTGCAGGCCGTAGTAGACGATGAACAGCGTCAACAGTTCCGGCAGACCGCGGAAGATGGTGGTGTAGATGTTCGATGCCAGGCGGACCGTGCGCTCTTCTGACTGTTTGCCGAGTGCAACGAAGAAGCCGATCAGAAGGCCGACCGGCAAGGTCGCGATGGCAAGGCTTGCGGTGACAACGAAGCCGTAGGCGATCTCGTCGCCCCAGCCGGCGTCGCCGCAGGCAAGGAGCGTACCGGGTGCCAGCCAGCGAAAGACGCCGACAGGGCCGCACAATGGATCCACGATGGAGCCGATCCAGGCTAGGATCGAGTAGAAGCCGGTAAACAACCCGCTCATGTCAGAGAATTCCCCTTTGCGCTGTTCTTATGGATATGGATCGCGCTTATGTTTTAGTTTCTTGTCAAACAAAAACGGCGGAAGGGCAAGCCATCCGCCGTTGCATTTTTTTCATCAACCAACGTTTTTCCGGCATGATTCACTAGGAAAACAGGCCGGAAGCCGTCGATCAGCTGCCATAAACGTCGAACGGGAAGTACTTTTCGTTGATTTCCTTGTACTTGCCGTTGGCGCGGATGGCTTCGATCGCCTTGTTGAACTTCTCGCGCAGCGCGTCATCGCCCTTGCGCACCGCGATGCCGGCGCCTTCGCCGTTGATGACAGGATCAACCGGCAGCGTGCCGAGCAGCTTGCAGCATGCGCCGTCAGCCGACTTCAGCCACTCGGAAAGAACGACGACGTCGTCGATCACCGCGTCGATGCGGCCGTTGACGATGTCGAGCTTGTACTCTTCAGCGGTCGGATAGAGCTTGATGTCCGCTTCCTTCATATGCGCTTCGGCATAGTTGGAGTGGGTGGTCGAGCCCTGAGCACCAAGCGACTTGCCGGCAAGTGCTGCCTCGGTTGCTTCGGTGATCGGCGAATCCTTCGGCACCACGATCGCCGGCGGCGTGTTGTAGTACTTGTTGGTGAAGTCGACCTTTTCCTTGCGCTCGGCAGTGATCGACATGGAGGCGATGATTGCATCGAACTTCTTGGCGATTAGTGCCGGAATGATGCCGTCCCAGTCCTGCGTCACGAACGTGCATTCGACCTTCATCTCGACGCAGAGGGCCTTGGCGATGTCGACGTCGAAGCCGGTCAGCGTGCCGTCTGATTCGAGATTGTTGAAGGGCGGGTAGGCGCCTTCCGTGCCGATAACGACCTTTTCGCCATCTGCCATGGCAGAGCCAGCCATGAGCACGAAAACGGCAGCCGATGCGGCGGCTGCCAGCCGTCTGGAAATACGCATGATAGTCCTCTCTGTTGGCCGACATCCGGTTTCTTGTTCTTCACGGATGCCTATCTTGACCGGGGCGCTTGCCACCGGTTGAGGCGATATTCGTACTGTTTTCCCGCAAAAATCAACTGGAAAGCGACAACGCTCGCCGGGAAAAGAATTTCGACCGGAGATTGCACTGGCGATGATCCAAGCGAACATGAACGGTGCGTTCAGGGGCGGTTAATCTTGCTTTGGTTAGCCCTATTACGGGAACCGATCTGAGGTGCGGGCGTTGGGTTGGCGGCTCGTTTGGCCGGCAACACAAAAAAGCCGGAAGCTTGGATCAAGGCCCTTGAGAATTCACGCCTACCCCCTGTTGCCGAACTGGCTGTCCGGTGGGTAACAGTGGCAGGTAAGGGACCTCCCAGGACGAGGAAGGAAGACTATGTCGATTCGATCCAGACTATTCGCAACCGTGGCGCTACCGGTGCTCTCGGTGTCGCTTGCGGTGCAACCAGCCCTTGCCGACAGCCTGATGAAGCCGTTCGAAGTGGCGCAGGAAGGAAGCGGGCAGCCATCGGAAGAAGAGCTTCTGCTGCAGCAGCGCCAGGCGGAAGAGCAGCAGCGCGCAGCGGAAGAACAACAGCGGGCCGCTGAGGAGCAGCAGCGTGCGGCGGAAGCCGAAGCGCAGCGCCAGCAACAGGAACAGCAGGCCGCCGAACAGCAGAAGGCCGCCGAAGAGGAGGCTGCCCGCCAGGCGGCCGAGCAGCAGCGCGCTGCCGAGGAAGAGGCCGCACGCCAGGCCGCCGAGCAGGAGAAGGCTGCCGAAGCGCAGCGAGCTGCGGAAGAGGAAGCCGCGCGGAAACAGCAGGAACAGCAAGCGGCTGAGCAGCAGAAGGCGGCTGAAGAAGAAGCCGCACGCCAGGCCGCCGAGCAGGAAAAGGCTGCCGAAGCCCAGAAGGCTGCCGAAGAGGAGGCGGCCCGTCAGGCGGCAGAACAACAGAAGGCCGCCGAACAGCAGAAGGCGGCCGAAGACGAAGCTGCGCGCCAGGCTGCCGAACAGGAAAAGGCCGCCGAAGCCCAGAAGGCCGCCGACGAGCAGAAGGCTGCCGAAGGCGAAGCCCAGCAGAAGGCCGCGGACGAGCAGAAGGCTGCGGACGAAGCCGCCCGCCAGGCGGCCGAGCAGCAGAAGGCCGCCGAGGAAGAAGCCAAGCGCCAGGCCGATGAAGCCAAGAAGGCCCAGCAGGGCGAGTGCGTCGTGCCGGAAGGCCAGGATGCATCCACCGCTTGCCCGCCGGCTGGTGGCGAAGCGACGACCGGTCAGCCGCCGGCGACCGAAGGCCAGAACGCCGGTGAACAGCCGCCTGCAACCGACGGGCAGAATGCCGGCGAAGCCGTAGCACCCGCCGTCGAGCCTCAAACCGAGCCGCAGACAGGCGAGGGACAGCCGGCTCCGGGCACCGAGCAGCCGGCGACGGCTGAGCAGCAGCCTCAGGTCCAGCCAGTACCGGAGGTGGTCGACACCCGCACCGAGGAAGAAAAGCAGAAGATCGCCGAAGATCCCGCGGCGTCAGACGAAACTGTCGTTCTGCCGGTTGAAAACGGCGCTGCCGTTCTCGACAGCGACAAGGACGCCGACAATGCCGGCGGCAACAAGTCGCGCGAAGACCGACAGAAGCAGCGCGAAGAACTGCGTGCGCAGGAAGAAGCCGCTCCGGCGCCGACCGATGACGCCTCTTCGCAGGCGCAGATACCGGCAGAGATTCAGGCTGACTTGCCTCAGAAGATCGAAGCGAACCTGAACGAGAAGGGCACGCGCGTCGAGGAAGTGCCGGTATTCGCCGTTCCCGAGACGACCAACATCGTCAACAACACCATTGTCAACAACACGGTGATCAACAACAACACGACCGTCAACAACGTGACGAACAACGTCACCAATGTGGAGGTGGTGCAGGAGATTGACAACCGCGTCATCCTCGGCGTTGGCGACCAGATCTTCGTTCGCGGCGACGATCGTCCACGCCTTCGCCGCGATGCGGAAGAGACCTTCTACGACGAGCTGCCGCGTGGCCGCACCCGCGAAACCATCGTTCGTCCCGGCGGCTACCGGATCGTCACGGTCTACAACCGCTATGGCGACATCCTGCAGCGCTCGCGTGTCGACCGTGATGGCAACGAGTACCTGATGATCTACGCGCCTGAGCGCGACGAAGGTCCGCGTCCGGCGATCATCGACGTCGGCTACGAGCTGCCGCCGATGCGCCTGCGCATCCCGGTTCGCGAATACATCGCCGATGTTTCCGAAGATCCGGACCGTGACTACTACGACTTCCTGGCCGAACCGCCGGTGGAGCGCGTAGAGCGCGTCTATACGATCGACGAAGTGCGGCACTCCGCGCGTCTGCGCGACAAGGTTCGCCGCATCGACCTCGACACCATCACCTTCCCGACGGGCAGTGCCGAAGTGTCGATGTCGCAGGCAAAGACCATGCGCAGCGTTGCCGCCGCCATGGAGAAGGTGCTGGCCAAGGATCCGGGTGAAACCTTCTTCATCGAAGGTCATACCGACGCTGTCGGCTCCGACCGCTCGAACCTGGTGCTTTCCGACCAGCGCGCCGAATCGGTCGCCTCGCTTCTGACCGAGGTCTACGGCATTCCTGCCGAAAACCTGGTGACGCAGGGCTATGGCGAGCGCTTCCTCAAGGTTCGCACCGAGGTCGCCGAGCAGCAGAACCGCCGCGTTACCATTCGCCGCGTGACGCCGCTGGTTCGCCCGGTCGCCCAGCGCTGATCAAAGCGCGGGCACAGTCGCCCGCGCAAATCTTCGGAAACCCGCCCGTCACAGGGCGGGTTTCTGCCGTTTCCATTCTTCTTCTTCATTCCGGATTGCCATGAAAACCGCTGCTCTTCTCATTGCCTCCCTTGCCCTGTTTGCCCAGTCCGCCACTGCGGCGCCGGCACTCGTCGAACCGGACCTGCGGCTTCCGAGCAATCCTTTGGGCAGGGACCAACCTCCGCGCGTGGCGTTGACGCTTGACGCCTGCAGCGGCGCAACCGACATGCGCATCCTCGGAACCCTGATCGAGAACCGCATTCCGGCGACGATCTTTGTGACGGCGCGCTGGTTGAAGCGCAACGGGCTGGTGGTCGAGATGATGAAGGCGCACCCGGACCTGTTCGAGATCGAGGATCATGGCGCCATGCATGTGCCGCCGATCGACATCAAGGTCTCTGTCTATGGGTTGGCTGCGGCAGGCTCGAGCGCTGCCGTTGCGGCCGAGGTCGACGGTGGCGCGGCCGCAATCAAGGCGCATGGCCTTGCCGCACCACGCTGGTTCCGCGGCGCGACGGCGAAATACACCCACACCTCGATGAGCCAGATCCGCGAAATGGGCTACCGCATCGCCGGCTATTCCGTAAATGGCGACGGCGGGTCGCTGCTCGGGGCGGCCATGGCAGAGAAGCGCATCCGCAACGCCCGGGACGGCGACGTCATCATCGCCCATATCAACCAGCCGACGCACGCCGCCGGCGCCGGCGTCGCTCGCGGTATTCTCGACTTAAAGGCAAAGGGCTACAGCTTCGTCCGCCTCAACGATATTCCCGATGAAATGACAGTCGGCGCCACCAACTGACTCTGTTCGACCGCGTGTCGTGACTTCGCGCGGGTAAGCCCTGCGTTTCGCTTGCTCAGCAATGACATGACGGCGTTAACGAGCGCCGCTGTTGCTTTGCAAGCCGGTCACGCGCTCGACAAAATCGGCAATCGTATTCGTGTCGTCGAGATCGAACACGGGCAGATCCGTGTCCGTAACCGGGTGATCGGCGGCAATGGCGCAGATATGCGGATCGGTCGGAGCCAGAGGTTCGCGGTTGGCCGATTCCAGCCGACGGGACTCGATCTTCGGGATCGGCTCGCGCTTGTAGCCTTCGACCAGAACCAGATCGCACGGGGCGAGCCGGGCGATGATTTCCTCGAAACTCGGTTCCGGCCCGCCGCGCAGTTCATGCATGATCGCGAAGCGCGTGCCTGACACGATCGTGACTTCGTGGGCGCCTGCCTCCCGGTGGCGGTAGCTGTCGGCGCCCACCTTGTCGATGTCGAAGTCATGATGAGCGTGCTTGACGGTCGAGACGACGAAGCCGCGCCGTGTCAGTTCGCTGACAAGCCGGACCATAAGCCCGGTCTTGCCGGAATTCTTCCAGCCGGCGATGCCGAAGATTTTCGTCGCAGTCATGCGCTGTTCTCCCCGAGAATGCGAAGCCATTCCTCTGCCCGCAGCAGATCGTCTGGTGTGTTGACGTTGAAGAAGGGGTCGAACAATCCACTGGCTGTGGTGGTCATCGGAAAATCGACCGTGACCGATGGATGGCGCTCGATGAAGGCGCGCACGCGGCGTTTTGGGTCGGTTGTGATCCAGTGTTCTAGGTCATCGGCGAGCGCGACCGGCCATAGGGCAAAAAGCGGATGCAGGGCGTCATCGGATAACGCAACGGCAATCTGCTCGCGCTGCGTCATCGCATCGGTCAGGCGTTGGGCGAGGTCGTGCGGGAAGAAGGGCGTATCGGTGGGCACGACGAGGACATGCGTTGCTGCCGGCGTGATGGCGGCCGTGTGGCGCATGGCGGTCAATACACCGGCGAGTGGGCCAAGAAAGCCGGGCACGGTATCGGCGATGACAGGATGCCCCACGATCGTCTTCTGCTCGGCTGCGCCGTTGAGGTTGATGGCGATGCTTGCGACCTGTGGCCGGAGCCTGTCGATAATCCGCGATAGCATCGTCTTTCCGCCGAGGCTCAATCCGGACTTCGGATGACCCATCCGGCGTGAAAGCCCGCCGGCAAGGATCACGGCCGGCCACGGTGGGTGTCTCGCATCTGGTGTCTTGACTGTTGGCATCGGGCTTTCGTTGTTCCTATTCGAGCGGTCCGGTCAGCGAGCTTTGGGCTATCGGCTTCTTGCCGCGCCGGCTCTCGCGATAGAAGGTGTAGAGGCCGGAACCGATGATCACGGCAACACCAAGCAGCATCCATGCATCCGGCTTCTCCGAGAAGAAGAAAATGCCGATCGTGATCGCAAACAGCAGGCTGGTGTAGCGAAAGGGCGCGATAACGGAGATATCGCCACCGCGCATGGCAAGCACGATCGTCTGGTATCCGACCATCAGAAGCAGGCTTGCGGCAGCGATGTGGGTCAGCGTGGTCGAGGACATCGACTGCCATCCGCCAAGCGGTACGATCATTGCGGCACCGACCAGGGTCGTCACGAGCGCCGTCGTCACCGTGATGTAGAGCGAGGGGATGTCGTGGTCGATGCGGCGGGTGCAAAGATCGCGCGTGGCTGTGCAGAAGACACAGGCAACGACCGTGAGTGCGGCCGGTGTAAAACCTTCCGGCCCCGGGCGAAGGACGATCAGCACGCCGATGAAGCCGACGAAGATGGCGGTCCAGCGCCGCCAGCCGACCGGCTCGCCGAGGAATACGGCGGCGCCGAGCGTCACGGCCAGCGGCAGCGCCTGCATGATCGCGGATGCATTGGCGAGCGGAATCTGTCCGAGCGCCGAGATGTAGGTGATGGACGCCAGCGCCTCCATGATGATGCGCAGGATGATGACCGGCTTCATCATGGTGCGAAGCGGACGAAATGCCCGGAAATGCCGGGCGATGACGATCACCATCAAGGTGGTCAGCAGCCCGCGCACGAACAGGATTTGGCCGACATTCATCGCCCCGGTCACCGATTTCACCAAGGCGTCGTTGCAGGAGAAGGCGACCATCGCCAGGCACATGAAGACGATGCCGCGGAAATTGCTGGAGGATTGCATGCGGGCTGTCCTGCGGCGCCGGATCGGGCGGAAACCTGACGGCGGATGGGAAGGCGAATCCGTTGCCGGATCTCGCATACCGTTTAAGCATCGGCCGCCATTTTGTGCAAACACCAACCCGCCGACGGCGGATTTTTCTTCCAGCGCAAGTAGAATTTTCGGGCAATGGCGAGATCAACCCGGACGAAGACTGTCCGCCGTGCAGAAAATGCGTTCTCCCGAACCGGTTTCTATTCGCGGAATCTTAAGTTTCACTGCCTATCGTCATCGATGATTCCGCTTCCAATCGCATGACGCGATCGGTGGATGGCGTGCGCCGGAACCTTGGCGGCGCGTCATTCCAGAGATGTCGGTCGGGGCCTGGGAGGTGCTTCCGCCGATATTTCACCCGTGCTTCCAGCAAGAAGAAGCCACCGCGCGGACATGTCTCACATAAGAATAATCTGGGGTCCGCAATGTCTTTCATCGATCGTCTATTACAGCGACTGCGAATCGTCACGAAGGTTCTGCTCTTCGTGGTTCCTCTGGTGGCTCTGATCGCGGGTATCGGCCTCATCGGCTTCTTCACGGCGCGAACGCTGAACGGCCACATGACCGTGACGCGCGAAACCATCAACAATCTCTCGGATTTCCAGGCGCTGCGCAGCGCGCTCCAGAGTTTTGCCGATGCGCCGAGCGAAGAAACGCGAGGGGCGCTCAGCGCCCAGATCGACGAACAGGAAAGCGGCGTCCGTTCGCTTGACGGCTTACTGACGCGCGAGGCTGACAAGTCAGAGATCGCCTCCGTGCTGTCGCTCGGTGAAGCCATGCGCGCCCAGACCGAAAAGCTCTGGTCGATCAAGGTCGAACAGGATCAGGTGACGGCTTCGCTCGAGGCGGCGCTGACAGACATGACGACGCAGGGCAACAGCGCCTACAAACAGATCGACATCATCCGCAAGGAATCGGGTGAGAAGGAAGCGTTTGCCAAGGCGCTGCTGTTCGATGCCGCCGCCTATCAGGGGATCGCCGAGCGGATCAAGAAATTCCGCCTACCGGTGACGATGGCGGCGAACGCCGACGCCAAGATCGATCAGGCGGGCAAGTTGCTGCCGCACCTCATCAAGCAGATCGAGGACGCCGAGACGATCGCTTCCGAAAAGGTTCAAAAGCCGATTGCCGAGCTGAAGGATTTGGCGCTGAAGGTCCAGGCGATCCTTGCCGGCGCTGAAGACAGCGAGACCAAGAAGAACGCGTTGGTGCCGATCCTCAGCAAGTTCTCGAAATACGAGGCCGACTTCGCCAAGGAAGCGGCCAAGAACTCCGACACAGCCGCCAAGCGTTTCGTCGGCATGGACAGCGAGATCTCGCAGTTGAAGACGCTGATCGCGCTGATGGGCGATACCTTCAAGGGGCTAGACAGCACGCGGCTGCATATCAGCGAGCTACACCGCAAGCTCGACGCGGAAGGCCGCGATCTGGTGCTGGCCGATATTCAGGCCGTTCGTGACAGCGCGGCGAAACTGTCGGAGCTTGGTGGCAAGAATGCCGCGCTGCGTGACCTGCCGGCCAAGCTCAAGCCGTCGCTCGACAACATCGACAAGGGCACGGCCGCGCTGATCGACGTCGGCGGGCGCTGGCAGGAAGCCAAGACCGCGGCCTCGACACTGGTTGCCGGTGCGAGTGCGACGCTGGAAAGCTTCGTCAGCAGCGCCCAGGAAGCCGGCAAGGTCGACAGCCAGCGTTCGGCTGACATGTCGATCGTGGCGATGGTGGCCGGAACGCTGCTTGCAATCGTCGGCGGCCTGATGCTGGTCGAGACCCTGCGCGGCCCGTTGAAGCGCGTGACCGAGACGATGACCCGGCTTGCCAACGGCGATCTCGACGTGGCGATCGAAGGCCGCAACCGCGGCGACGAGATCGGCGACATGGTGCGTTCTGTAGCGGTGTTCCGCGACAACGCGGTCGAAAACGTCCGGTTGGGACGCGAGGCGGAGGCCGCCCGTACGTTATCGGCGGAAGACGAAGCCCGCCGCGCCGAAGAGCGTGCCAGGATCGAGGCCGAACAGATGCAGGCGCTTAACGCGCTTTCTGACGTGCTGGCGGAGCTTGCCGCCGGCAATCTCGAAGAAGGCATGGCGGAAGACCTGCCGGCCGACTACGTGATCATGGCGCGCACCTACAACAACGCTGTCGAGGCACTGCGCGCCACGCTCAGCGATGTGCGTATGGTGACCGGCGAGATCACCGGCGGCACCAGCAATCTCTCGGCCTCGGCCGACGATCTGGCGCGGCGGACGGAGCAGCAGGCGGCCGCGCTCGAGGAAAGCTCGCGCGCCTTGCGCCAGCTGACAGAGATCGTTCGCTCGACGGCCGAAAGCGCCCGCAAGACCACTGTCTCGGTCGACGAGACCAATTCCTACGCCAAGCATTCTGGCCAGGTCGTCGCCAAGGCGATCGACGCCATGGCGGAGATCAACCGCTCGTCCGAGAAGATCAGCACGATCATCAGCGTCATCGACGAGATCGCCTTCCAGACCAACCTTCTGGCGCTCAATGCCGGCGTCGAGGCGGCGCGGGCGGGCGAGGCGGGTCGCGGCTTTGCCGTGGTCGCGCAGGAGGTACGGGAGCTCGCCCAGCGTTGTGCTGGTGCTGCGCGTGAGATTAAGGGGTTGATTTCCGACAGTTCGGCGCAGGTCAGAAGCGGCGTGGCGCTGGTGAAGGAAACCGGCGACGCGCTTGCAGTGATCAACGACCACATCGGCACCATCCATCAGCTCGTCAGCAACATCGAGGCCGCCGCCGCCGACCAATATACGGGGCTCAACGAGGTCAACTCGGCGGTGCACGAGGTCGAGCTGCTCACCCAGCAGAATGCGGCCATGGTGGAGGAAAACACCGCCGAGATCCACGGCCTGCGCCGGCAGGTCGAGGCGCTCAACGAAAAGATCGAGCGTTTCAAGACCGGTACCTCGACGGTCGCGAGCCAGGCCTATGGCCGTGGCTATGGATCGAACTACGCGGCTTGAGCGAGCCGGCGGGCGGCATCTGCCGGCTGCCCCTCACCCTAATCCTCTCCCCGCAGACGGGGAGAGGGCACGTGCCACGCGACAGGTTTTCGACTGCTTCGGCTCGTTTACGGCGCCATTCCCAACATGTCGATCGCGCATCCTTGCCCGACTCACTTCGTAGCGGTTGACCTTTGTCCGGCCCGCCGCGCAGGCTCAAGGCTCAAGGGAGGCGAGAGCGCTGCCACGCGTGCTCTTCTCCCCGCTGGCGGGGAGAAGAGGGCGGATCAGCCGCCGGTGACGCTCATGTGGCGGGCAACGGCCGGGCGGTTGTGCTCACGATCGATGATGAAGTCGTGGCCCTTCGGCTTGCGGCCGATTGCCTCGTCGATCACCTGGCCGAGATACACGTCGTCGTCCGAGGCCCGCAGTGCTGTGCGCAGGTCGGCGGCGTCATTCTGGCCGAGGCACATGTAAAGCGTGCCGGTGCAGGTCAGCCGGACGCGATTGCAGCTTTCGCAGAAATTATGGGTCATCGGCGTGATGAGGCCGAGCCGGCCGCCGGTTTCGGCGACCTCGACATAACGGGCCGGTCCGCCGGTCTTGTAGGCGATGTCGGACAGCGTGAACTGCTGCTCAAGCTGCCGGCGCATTTCCGACAGCGGCATGTAGTGATCGGTGCGATCTTCCTCGATCTCGCCCATCGGCATGGTTTCGATCAATGTCAGGTCCATGTCGCGACCGTGCGCCCAGCGCATCAGGTCGGGGATCTCGGCGTCGTTGAAGCCTTTCAGCGCAACGGCATTGATCTTGACCTTGATGCCGGCGGCTTGGGCCGCGTCGATGCCTTCGATGACCTTGCCGAGATCGCCCCAGCGGGTGATCTGGTGGAATTTCGCGGGATCGAGCGTGTCGAGCGAGACGTTGATGCGGCGCACGCCGCAATCGGCCAGTTCCGCGGCGTGTTTCGCAAGTTGCGAACCGTTGGTCGTCAGCGTCAGCTCATCAAGGCGCCCGGCCTCGATCTCGCGGCCGAGTTCGCGCACCAGAAACATGATGTTCTTGCGTACCAGCGGTTCGCCGCCGGTCAACCGCAGCTTGCGCACACCCTTGGCGATAAAGGCGGAACAGAGCCGGTGAAGTTCTTCCAGCGTCAGAAGATCCTTCTTCGGCAGGAAGGTCATGTGTTCCGCCATGCAATAGGTGCAGCGGAAATCGCAACGATCGGTAACGGACACGCGCAGATAGGTGATCGCCCGGCCGAACGGATCGATCATCGGGGCGGTTCTGTCCTCAAGCGGCCTTGCGCCGGCTTTCACTATCGCTGCTGTGTTCAAATGTCTTTCTCCCAGCCCCTTCAATGTCGCCAGCAAACGTGGTCGCGTCAAGGCGCATCCTGTCGCAAAGTGTTGATTGGAAAAGCCGGGTAATTCTCCACGGGCGATTCTTCAGTTAAGCGTGAGCTTGAAAACAGGAGCAGACATCATGAGCGAAATCTGGCCGACGGAACTGCGTGTATCGAAAGATCGCCACCGCCTCGTCGTCGCCTTCAATGACGGCGCAACCTTCGACCTTTCGGCGGAGATGATGCGGGTGCTTTCGCCGTCTGCCGAGGTGCAGGGGCATGGACCGGGTCAGCGGGTGACCGTGCCGGGCAAGCGCAACGTCCAGATCATCTCGGTGCAGCCGACCGGAAACTACGCCGTGCGGATCGGCTTCGACGATTTTCACGATACCGGCATCTTTACCTGGACCTATCTCCGCGAGCTGGGCGAGAAGGGCGAGGAGCTTTTTGCGGCTTACGAGCAGGAACTCGCCGACAAGGGCATGTCGCGCGACAAGACCGAAAAGCCACGCTGAACCATCTGAAAAGGAGAGGGTCTATTGGCCGAAGCATCTGATGCGAATGACCTGATGCAGGTGGTCGTGCTGTTGACCGCCGGTGTCGTTGCCGTGCCGCTGTTCAAGCGCATCGGGCTCGGGTCGGTGCTCGGCTATCTCATTGCTGGATTGGTGATCGGCCCGTTCGGCCTGCGCTTCTTCACCGAGCCGCAGGCGATCCTCCATGTGGCCGAACTCGGCGTCGTGATGTTCCTGTTCATCATCGGGCTGGAAATGCAGCCGTCGAAGCTCTGGAGCATGCGCAAGGATATCTTTGGCCTTGGCGCGGCACAGGTGCTCGCCTGCATTGCCGGCCTGACCGGTGTCGGGTTAGAGCTCGGCTTTGCGCCCATTCCCTCCTTCATCGCCGGCACCGGCTTCGTGCTGACCTCGACGGCGATCGTCATGCAGATGCTGCAGGAGCGAAACGAGATTTCGACGCTGAAGGGCCAGCGCATGATCGCGATCCTCCTGTTCGAGGATCTGGCAATCGTGCCGCTGCTGGTGCTCGTGACCCTGCTTGGCAGCAGCGGGGCTGCGAGCGAGCCGTCGGAGCGCTGGATGGCGATCGGCATTGCTTTTGCAGCGCTTGTGGCGCTGGTGATCGCCGGTCGTTACCTGTTGAACCCGCTGTTCCGGCTGTTGGCAGCCGCGGGCGCACGCGAGGTGATGACCGCAGCGGCGCTGCTTGTGGTCCTCGGTTCGGCGCTGGCGATGCAGCAGAGCGGCCTGTCGATGGCGATGGGTGCCTTCCTTGCCGGCGTGCTGCTTTCTGAGTCTGCATTCCGCCACCAGCTCGAAGCCGATATCGAGCCGTTTCGCGGCATCCTGCTCGGCCTGTTCTTCCTTGGTGCCGGCATGGCGATCGACCTGTCGGTGATCGCCGCCAACTGGCAGGTCGTTGTGATTTCCGTGCTCGCCTATATGGCGCTGAAGGGCGTGCTGATCTATGCGGTCGCGCGGCTGCTGCGTGCCTGCCACAGCGAAAGTCTGGAGCGGGCGGTGCTGATGGCGCAGGGCGGCGAATTCGCCTTCGTGCTCTATGCCGCCGCCGTCTCGGCCGGCATCATCGATGCCGAAGCCAATGCGACGCTAACGGCGACGATCATCCTGTCGATGATGCTGACCCCGATCGCGATCTTCATCCATGGCCGTCTCGCCAAACCCGAGCCGCCGAAGACTGACGATCTGGAAGTGCCTGAGAATGTCGAAGGCACGGTGCTGATGATCGGCTTCGGCCGTTTCGGCCAGATCGTCAGCCAGCCGTTGCTGGCGCGCGGTTACAAGCTCTCGCTGATCGACAAGGATGCGGACTTCGTGCGCGACGCTTCGAACTTCGGCTTCCGGGTCTTTTACGGCGATGGATCCCGCAGCGATATCCTGCACGCGGCAGGCGCAGCCACCGCAAGGGCAATCCTCATCTGCGTCGACGACAAGGCGGCGGCGATCAAGATCGCCCACACCGCCAAGGAGGAGTTTCCGCTGGTGCCCGTGCTGGCGCGCGCGTTCGACCGCGGTCATGCCATCGACCTCCTGCACGCCGGGGTGGACTTCGAGATCCGCGAGACGTTCGAATCGGCGCTCGCTTTTGGCACTGAAGTGCTGAATGTTCTGGGCGAGGATGCTGAAACAGCTGCGGATGTGATCGAAGAGTTCCGCGACCTCGACAAGGAGCGCTTTGCGCTCGAAACCATCGGCGGCATCTATGCCGGGCGACAGCTGATCCGAGGCAACGCGCAGCCGTCCGACATTATCGCCTCGCGAACCGCGCGCGAGCGGGCGGAAGCGGAAGCCCGCGAGGCACAGGAAGGCTCAGCCAGCTAAAGACTGGCTCGTGCCCGGTCCGGCAGTCAGGCGAGTTCGTTCTCGTCCCTGAGCAGAACGGCGATGAGCCGCTCCATGGATTGTGCCACGACCATGCAGTCCTCGAGCGGTGCGCCCTCCATCGACTTTTCGATGAGGCCGGTCTGAACCTCCATGGCCTCTTCCGTCAGCGTGCGCCCGGTGGGTGTCAGCGACAGCCGAAGCACGCGCTTGTCCTTGTCGTCGCCGCGGCGCTCGATCAGCCCGCGTTTTTCCAGCTGCGGCAGCAGCATGCTCATGTTGGACCGCCCCACCAGCAGCTTGCGGGCAAGCTCCTGCTGCGAGATCCCGTCAAAGCGATAGAGGTTGATCAGGATGTCGAGATGAGGCGGCTTGATGTCGAGATGCGCGAGCGAGCGCGTCATCGTCTGCTGCATCAACTGACAGGCGCGCGCGACTGCAATCCAGCTACGAAAACGCGGGTGGTCCCAGGGGAAATGATGCTGTTCGTTCATCACTTGCTTTTTGTTCATCGTTGTACAATAATGTTCAGCATTGAACATATCAAGAGATTCTCACTATGGCATCCTTTGCGATCAAGGTCATCCGCCATGCGCTTGCCGGCGTGTCGGTCATTTCTCCCGAGGCCGCCGGCCGGCTCGCCTTCAAACTGTTCAGTGTTACGCCCGGCCGCAAGCCGAAGAGCGCCAAGGAACGCGCGGCCCTTGCCGCTGCCGTCCCGGTGATCGCCAAGGGCGAGCCGGTGACGCTTTCCTATGCCGGCGGGTGGGTCCTAGCACGGCATTTCGCGAGCCCGCGCAATGCCGCCAACGCCAAGCGCGTGCTGCTGGTTCACGGCTGGGGATCGCGCAGCGATTATCTCGCCACCATGATCGAAGGGCTGGTTGCCAGCGGAGCCGAGGTGGTAACACTTGACTGGCCCGGGCATGGCGCCTCGCCGGGGCGGACGCTGACGATGCCGGCCGCCGTCAGGGCGATCGATGCCGCCTGGCGGCATTTCGGGGGCTTTGACGTCAGCGTCGGCCATTCCTTCGGAGGCGCCAGCCTTGCCTGTGCGGCCGGTGGTCTCGTTTGCGACGTGCCTAGTCATGTCGCAAAAAAGCTTGTCCTGATCGGTGCACCGAGCGAGATGACCTGGCTTTTCAAGGGCTTCGGAAAAGTTCTTCGCCTTTCACCCAAAACCCAGGGCGCCTTCGAAGGCGTCGTCGAACGCCTGTCCGGCCGCCGGCTGGAGGATTTCGATGCGGCCAGGATCCTTGAGGTGCGGGCCGTTCCGACATTGATCATCCATGCGGAAGATGACAAGGAGGTTTCGGCCGACCATGCGCGCCGCTATGCGGCGGCCGGACCCAATGTCGAGCTTCACTGGGCGAATGGCTACGGCCATCGCCGCATCGTATCGGCAAGCCCGGTGATCGACAGGATCAATGCTTTCGTCCATGCCGAGGATCGAAAGGCTGCTGCCTGACCGAAGGCTGGTCGCGCATCCGCGTTCTCGCGTCCGATACGGCTTCGGAAGATTTCGCTGATGCCGTCATATGCCCGTCATGCTATCCGTCGAAAGGATCACTTCGACCGCGGTGTTACCGTCTTTCGCGAGGCGAGCGCCGCTGCTGATATTGAGTTGGCTGCATGAAGCCGGATAACGGTTTGGGCATCATGCATTTGCGGGAGGACGGCATGTCGATCATCACCTCGGTCGAGGAATTGAACGCGCTTTACGGCGGCGTCAGCGAGGCATCGGTGGCAAAGGTCACCAAAGTGCTGACCGCAGAGTACCGGCAGATGATCGAGGCATCTCCCTTTGCCGCACTTGCGACCGTAGGTCCCGAAGGGCTCGACTGTTCTCCGCGCGGCGACGACGAATGCGTTGTCCGGGTCGCCGACGACAAGACGGTTCTGATGCCCGACTGGCGCGGCAACAACCGCGTCGATTCGCTCGCCAACATCGTGCGCGACCCGCGCGTGGCGCTGATGTTCCTGGTGCCTGGATCCAACACCACCATGCGCATCAACGGCACCGCCGTCGTCAGCATCGATCCGGCGCTGACTGACTCCTTCGAGATCGATGGCAGGAACCCGCGCAGCGTCCTCGTCGTCACCATCGGCGAGGTCTATTTCCAGTGCGCCCGCGCCTTGATGCGATCGCAGATCTGGAATCCTGAGCGCTTCATCGATCCCGCGACGCTTCCGACGCCCGGTGCGTTGCTGAAGGCCGCCAAGGCCGATTTCGATCGGGATACCTATGACCGCGAATGGCCGGAGCGCGCAGCCCAGACCATGTGGTAGGCTGAACGGCCGAGCGGGTTTGCGAACGACCGCGGAGCCGACGCAAGCCAGAGATGGAAACGTGATGCGACGTGGATCTATAAGCGCGTGTCTTGGTGCCGCCGTTCTGCTTGTCTCGGCCTGTGTCAGCAGAGGCTTGGCGGCCGAGCCGACGCTCAGCGAAAAGCTCGAACTGCTCGCCAGGGCCTATCCGGAGGCGGTCGCCGAGGTCGGCCAAGACACGCTGACCCTGCGCGATGGCGGCCCGGCGCTGCCGATCGATGATGGCAGGCAGAAGAGCCACGCCGAAAAGCTCGCATCCGGCGATATCGAGGACAGTCTTTCGCAGATCTATCCGCTTGGTCCCTGTGCCAAGCCGCCGGGTGTGGATTTCGATCCGGGCCGCATCCGCAGCGAAGCCTTGATGAAACGTCTTTATGGGGGCAGTGCTGCGGGCGTCAGGCGCGATCTTGTCGTGGTTGACTGGTTCGGCGAGCGCCTGAGCGTCACCAGCAGGCACGGTGTGGCCAAGGCGTTGCAGGCGGTCGGGCGCGAGCTTGCCTCACGACCAAAGCTGAAGCGGTATCTCGTGCCCAGTGCCGGGACCTTCAACTGGCGCAACATTGCCGGCGCGCACACGCTCTCGGTGCACAGTTTTGGCGCGGCGATCGATCTCAACACCGGCTTTGCCGACTACTGGCGCTGGGCGGGCGGAGGCAAGAGCGGCGCGGCGCCCTACCGCAACCGCTATCCGCTGGAGATCGTCGAGGTCTTCGAGAAGCATGGTTTCATCTGGGGCGGCCGCTGGTATCATTTCGACACCATGCATTTCGAGTACCGGCCGGAACTGATCGCCATTGCAAGACAGGCGGGTGCCTCCGCCTGTCGATAGGCTGAGTGTGGACGCCTTGCCTTGACTGGTCGGTCAGTCGCGAACGACCACAGTCGTGCCGAGCTGGACATTGGCATAAAGGTGCTCGACATCCTCGTTGGCCATGCGGATGCAGCCTGATGACATCGCCTTGCCGATCGACAGCGGCTGGTTGGTCCCGTGAATGCGGTAGATCGTCGAGCCGAGATACATGGCGCGGGCACCGAGCGGATTGTCGATGCCGCCCTCCATGCTGGCGGGCAGCACCTTGCCCTTCTTGGCTTCACGAACGCGCATGTCCTCGGGCGGCACCCAGGTGGGCCATTCGGCCTTGCGGCTCACGGTGTTGGTTCCGGTCCACAGAAACCCCTTCCGCCCAACGCTGACGGCGTATTTGACTGCGATGCCGCGGCCGACGACGTGGTAGAGGCGACGCTCGGAATTGTCGATGATGATGGTGCCGGGAGCGGCGGTCTCAGGGAAGGCGACGAGTTCTCGCGCGATCGGTGACTGGCTGATGTCGCCGCGCTTGGCCTTATAGCTGGCGCCGCCTTGCGACAGGACCTGAAGCCAACCGGTCTTGGCGGCGTTGCTGTCGAGGGAGGCGACGGTGATCTGACCCTGTGCCTTTTCGCCGGCGATTGCGGCTGATCCTGTCATCAAGACGATCGCGGTGACGGCTGCAAAAATGCGCTTCATGTCGGTTCTCCCCCTCGGATTGTGGGAACCGATCGTGCTTTCCGTAGCCGTTGGTCCCTGTTGCAACTGTTCTAGCGATTGCAATCAGGCCTGGCTGTTTCCAAGGGAACGAGAGTGCTGACATGAAAATGGCGCCCGATGGACGCCATTTTCATGAAGGGTATCTCGGACGTTGCTAACGTCGGTAGATCAGCCAGTTGCGGCCGGATTCCTTGCGCATGCCGTCTTCGAACAGCATCGTCTTGTTGCGGCCGGCATTCTTGGCGGAATAGAGCGCGATATCCGCCTTGTTGTAGAGATCGACGGCATCCTCCGCGGCGGTCGCCATGCAGACGCCGACCGACAGGGTGATCGGGCCATAATTGACGCCGGTCTTGGAATTTCTAAAGGGCGTGCCGGCCAGTACGGTGCGAATGCGATCGGCGACCTGCAGGCATTCTTCCTGGCTGCTGTCTTTGAGTATGACCGCGAACTCCTCTCCGCCGGTGCGGGCGACAAAGGCGTCGCGGCGGACATTGGCGCGGATGACGCTGCCGACCGTCGCCAGGATCTTGTCGCCGACCGGATGGCCGAACGTGTCGTTCACCTTCTTGAAGTGGTCGATATCGGCAACCAGCAGGCCGGTGAAGTTCTTCTCATGATCGTTGTTGTAGACGGCGGCGAGATTGTCGTCGAAGGCACGGCGGTTGGCGAGCCGCGTCAGCGAATCCGTATTGGCGATCCGCTTGTATTCGTCGAGTTCCTGGCGGATGACCTCCATCTCGAAGGACTTCTGCACCACGGTCTGCACGCGCTCCTTGCCCTGGCTCATCGTGTCGGCGGTCGCCTCGGTGAGGATACCGATGGCGTGGCGCAGGATGTCGGCGCTGGACGCGCTCTTGCTCGTTATGTTGACATAGGCTTCGTCGAGAACCTTGTTGTAAGTCTCGAGCGCATATTGCTCGTCCTTCAACAGGTTGACCAGTTCGGTCAGCTTGGCCGCAAGGCTGGTGTGGGCGCGCTCGATACCGGTCGAGCGATGGATATGGCTGAAATATTGTGCGCCGATCGCGTCGAGTTCCTCCTGGGTCGCGCGGCTGCCGAGAGCTGCGAGTTCCTTGGACAATTGCGGATTCGAACCGAGGTAGGCTTCGTAATAAAGCTCGTAATTGCGCGGTATCGGCGACACGCCCATCATGCGCATCGCATGAGTTACTTGTGCTGCGATATCCGGAGCTTGCGTTTTTCCAGAGGTGGCCGTTTGCATTCGCAAACCCCCAATATTACTCATTGCTTACAGGTACTGATTTTTAGGGGCAAATGATTTGCGAAGTCTTAATGATTGCTTCTGCGAATGAAGACAATTCGACTTAACGCAGACAATGCAATGTCCCGTCGATCCGGGCGAGGGCCGAGCCGCGACGCGGATTAAGGCGCCGCGGCAGGGGTATACGGATCAGGCCGGGCTGATCATCGTTTCCGGACGCACGATGGCGTCGAACTCTTCGTTGGTGACGTAACCGCCGCCGACGGCTTCTTCGCGCAGTGTCGTGCCGTTCTTGTGGGCGGTCTTAGCGATCTTGGCCGCGTTGTCGTAGCCGATCTTCGGCGCCAGCGCCGTCACCAGCATCAGCGAGCGGTCGAGCGCTGCCTTGATGTTGTCTTCGCGGGCCTCGATGCCGACGACGCAGTTGTCGGTGAAGGAGATCGCGGCATCGGCGAGCAACTGTACCGACTGCAGGAAGTTATAGGCCATCAGCGGGTTGAAGACGTTGAGCTCGAAATGGCCCTGGCTGCCGGCAAAGGTCAGTGCGGCGTTGTTGCCGAACACCTGGACGCAGACCTGTGTGAGCGCTTCGCACTGGGTCGGGTTGACCTTGCCCGGCATGATCGACGAACCCGGTTCGTTTTCCGGCAGCGAGAGCTCGCCGAGGCCCGAGCGCGGGCCGGAGCCGAGGAAGCGAATGTCGTTGGCAATCTTGAAGAGGGCAGCTGCTGCGGCGTTGATAGCGCCGTGGCTGAAGACCATCGAATCGTGGGCGGCAAGCGCTTCGAACTTGTTCGGTGCCGTGGTGAAGGCAATGCCGGTGATCTTGGCGATTTCTTCCGCGACCTTCTCGGCAAAGCCGATGGGTGCATTGAGGCCGGTACCCACGGCGGTACCGCCCTGCGCGAGCTCGCAAAGGCCGGGCAGGGTCAACTCGATGCGCTTGATCGAGGACGCGACCTGGGCGGCATAACCGGAGAATTCCTGGCCGAGCGTCAGCGGGGTTGCGTCCTGGGTGTGGGTGCGGCCGATCTTGATGATGTGATCGAACGCCTTGACCTTGGCTTCGAGCGCCTCGTGCAGGTGCTTTAGCGCCGGCAGCAGATCATGGATCACCCGCTCCGCGCAGGCGATGTGCATCGCCGTCGGATAGGTATCGTTGGACGATTGGCTCATGTTGACGTGGTCGTTCGGATGCACCGGCGTCTTCGAGCCCATGACGCCGCCGAGCATTTCGATTGCGCGGTTCGAGATGACCTCGTTGGCGTTCATGTTCGACTGGGTGCCGGAGCCTGTTTGCCAGACAACCAACGGGAAGTGGTCATTGAGCTTGCCGTCGATGACTTCCTGCGAGGCCTTGACGATGGCATCGGCAATGGTTGCATCCAGGCGACCGAGCGCCATGTTGGTGCGGGCCGCGGCCTGCTTGACGATGCCGAGCGCGCTGACGATTGCGACCGGCTGTTTTTCCCAGCCGATCTTGAAGTTGCCGAGGGAACGCTCGGCCTGGGCGCCCCAATAGCGGTCGTTTGCCACTTGGATGGGGCCGAACGTATCTGTTTCCGTGCGCGTCGATGTCATCGTGATCCCTGCCTTCGTCATGCGGTTCATGAAGTCTGGGCGAGGGGACGCGGTCGCAACCGGCTGTCCCTTCCCCAAGGTGCCGGGCCTCTCTCTGCCCCGGCTGGCAAGGCTTGTAAAGAGGTGGCCCCGGAGCTGGCAATGCTACAATCGTTTGAAAGGCGGGCGTGCGACAAAGAGCGGCCTTTGCAGTCGTGCAGCGGCTGATTCGCGTGCGCGCGGCGAACCCGGATTCCTTGTGGCGTTTCAGTCACATTCGTTGCCTTCCTTTAAGGCTCGCATTGCTCGCCTTGCCGTGCGGGCCGGGTGGCAACGACACTAATGTCGATGCAAATCAAATTTTTACGCCCCCTCGAACGTCCTGGAAATCAAGCGGTTTTTTTACCACGCAGAGGTGTTTTCATGCACGTTCGGGGAGGCGCGTTTCCTTTTCATTCACCATCCTTTTCTATAAGTTTTAGAGCACGAGGGCGTGGCGAGAATCTGGCTAAAGCCGAGTTCGGCGACAACGCGATACGGGGACGTAGTTTCACATGAGAATTTTCAAGACGGCAGCGATCGTAGCGCTCATGAGCAGCTGTTCGATTGCAACCTTCGATGTGCGGCCGGCTGCGGCCATCACGTTGATGGACCTTATCCGCGGCGGCAGACAGAAGACGCCGAAGCAGGAGATGCAGTCCGGCCAGCCGCTGCCCGGTGTCGGTTCCATGGGGCAGCCGCAGCAGAGGACGGTCTCCACGCCGCTGCCGAAGGTGACCGGCCCTCGCTATTATACCTACAAGGCGGAACCTCTGCGCCGGGTCGATACCGGTAGGCTGCTCGATCCGGTCGTCACCGGTTCTGTGCGCAACGAAGCGCTGCCGCCAATGCTGCGTGCGGCGCTCACCGATGCCCGTCAATTCATGCCTGACGTTGAGGTTCGCACGACCTCGAATGTGGCAAAAGCCATCGAGACCCATTACGGCTCGCGTTCTGATTTCGTCTGGATCGACGGCACCGGTGTCAACGCGCGCGCAAAGGGGGCGATTGCCGTTCTTGCCGATGCAGCAAAGGTCGGTCTCGATCCGCAGGATTATGCCGTTCAGGTGCCTGCTGATGAATTCGACCGCGGCGATATGATCGCGCGCGAAAAGGAACTTGTTCAGTTCGAAATCGCGCTGTCGGCGGCAACGCTTTCCTATGTCGAGGACACGGTGCGTGGCCGCATCGATCCCAACAAGATCTCCGGCTATCACGATTTCAAGCGCAAGACCGTCGATCTCTCAGCCTTCCTCGATAGGATGTCGGCAAGCTCCGATGTTGCCACGCTGCTCAACGATCAGAACCCGAAGAGCGAACAATTCGCTGCATTGTCGGTTGAACTCGAGCGCCTTCGTGCAGAGAAGAGCGTGGAACAGCGTGTCGAGATCGCGCCGGGCACGCTCCTGAAGCCGGGCCAAAGCAATCCGGAACTTGCCAACATCGTCGCCGGGATCCGCATCAAGGGTTCCGAGACGCTGAAGTCGGATCACGCCGCAGTGCTCGCGGCCTATCAAGGAACCCCTGAGTACACGCCTGAGCTGGTTCTGCTCGTCGAAGCGTTCCAGAAGGAGAATGGCCTGAAGGCCGATGGCGTCGTCGGTCAGGCGTCGCTGCGACTCCTGACCGGTGGCGACACCGTGGCAAGCAAGATCAACAAGCTCGAAGTCGCGATGGAACAGGCGCGCTGGCTTCCCGATGGGCTCGGCAACCGCTACGTCTTCATCAACCAGCCGGCCTTTACCGCGTCCTATAGCGACAATGGCGCCGAGCAGTTTTCGATGCGCGTCGTCGTCGGTTCAAAGGCGAACCAGACCTATTTCTTCCAGGATGAGATTCAGACCGTCGAGGTCAATCCATACTGGGGCGTGCCGCAGTCGATCATCATCAACGAGATGCTGCCGAAGCTGCGCAACGACCCTGGTTATCTCGATCGGATGGGCTATCAGGTTGAGATAGGCGGGCGCTCAGTGCCGTCGTCTTCCGTCAACTGGACCGGATCGACCGCCTCGGTTGCCGTGCGCCAGCCGCCGAGCAGCGACAACGCGCTTGGCGAACTGAAGATCCTGTTCCCGAATGCGCATGCCATCTACATGCACGACACGCCGTCGAAGAGCTTCTTCAAGCGTGACCAGCGCGCACTCAGCCACGGTTGCGTGCGGCTCGCCGATCCGCGCCGGATGGCAGCGGCCGTGCTTGGCACCAGCGTCGAGGATGTCGGCAAGGAAATCGGCGGCGGCAGCAACAAGGCGTTGCAGGTGCCGCAGAAGGTTCCTGTTTACGTCGCCTATTTTACCGCCTGGCCGAACAAGGACGGTGTCATCGAGTATTTCGACGACGTGTATGAGCGCGACATGTACGTGAACCGCGCCCTCGACGCCACCCGCGACGCTCGCCGGGCCGAGGGGTAAGTCCCAATTAGGCGATGGCGCCACTCGCACTGGCACCGTGTTCGACGACAGAATTTCAGACCCCGTGGAGCTTCTCCATGGGGTTTTTCGTTTAGGTGGTGGTGACGCGAGAGGAACGCAGCGTGTTTTTGCGATGCGAGAAGCGGCGCGACGCAGGAACCTGCTACGTGCGCGCTGCCAATGACGATTGATCTTAGTGGGCTCTATCCTCGATCAGATGCGGATCAAAACCTCAGGCGCAGCGCCCGCGCGCTTACTTGCCGTTGAAAAGCCCTGTCACCAGCGCCGGCGTCAACTCGTCGAAGTGGCGGATGATCACTGTCGGCTCCAGGCTTTCGATCGGCACGTCGGAATAGCCGAACGGCACGGCGATCGACGGGATCGCGGCGTTTCGGGCGACCAGAATATCGTTGAGGCTGTCACCGATCATCACCGAGTGCGCGGCACTGCCGCCGGCATTGGCGATCGTGCGCAGCAGGTGGTCGGCATTCGGCTTGCGGATTTCGAACGTGTCGCCACCGGAAACCGCCGCGAAGCGATCGATGAGGCCTAGGCGCTCGAGCAGCCGGTTTGCCAGCATCTCCGGCTTGTTGGTGCAGACTGCGAGCTTGAAGCCCGCCGCCGACAGCCGGTCGAGTGCGTTGAGCATGCCCGGGTAAGGCAGGGAATCACCCGGCATCGAGCCATGATAGAAGTCGACGAACTCCTTCATCTGCCAGGCCAACGCTTCTTCATCGAGCGGCTTGTTGCGAAGCGCAAAAGTCCGCTCGATCATCGCGCGGGCACCGTGGCCAACGAGATGGGTGAGGTCGCGGTAGGTGACCGGCTCGACGCCGGCCTGGGTCACCGCATGGTTGAGGCTCGCCACCAGATCCGGCGCCGTATCGACAAGGGTTCCGTCGAGATCAAAGACGACAATGGGGGAAGACAAGAGGTGAACCTCGCGTAGCCGGAAAGAGTTGTCGTTCGGGTAGGCGAAGTTGCAAGAGAATGCAATGGCAAGTGTGTGTGGGAAGGGACCAGGAATCCGGGCCGGGCCCCTGATTTTGGCTTTTGTTTGCAGCTTTGGGCGTGTAAGTGTCTCAGCGGAAAACGGATGGAGAAGGTGGGTAACCGCATCCACATCCGGTGGGTAAAAAGGGAGCGACTGGCGTATGGACGCCCGCCAAATGAAAATCAAAGCCGCGGCAGCGGCGCTCGAACATGTCGAAGACGGCATGCGTCTCGGCATTGGGACGGGATCGACTGCCGAGGAGTTCGTTCGGCTCCTGGCCGAGAAGGTCGCTGCGGGCTTCCGCATCGAAGGCGTTCCGACCTCCGAGCGTACTGCGCGGCTGTGCCTGGAGCTTGGCGTGCAGTTGAAGTCGCTGGACGAACTTCCGGAACTGGACCTGACGATCGATGGTGCCGACGAAGTCGATGGTCAGTTGCGACTGATTAAGGGCGGCGGCGGCGCATTGCTGCGCGAGAAGATCGTCGCGGCCGCTTCCAAGCGCATGATTGTCATCGCCGATGAATCGAAAGTCGTCGATGTTCTCGGCGCATTCAAGCTGCCGATCGAGGTCAATCCCTTCGGCCAGGTGGCAACGCGCATCGCCATCGAAAAGGTGGCCTCGCGTCTCGGTCTTTCCGGTGACATCTCCGTGCGCAACTCAGGCGACGGCCCCTTCAAGACGGACGGTGGACACCTCATTCTTGATGCATCTTTTGGCCGTATTCCTGATGCAGATGCGCTCGCGGGAGAGCTGAATGCCATTCCGGGCGTGGTCGAGCATGGACTTTTCATAGGCATCGCGTCGCTGGCAATTATTGCCGGACCGGAAGAGGCACGCATTCTGACCGCATCTTGAGCCGGTTCCCGTCGCTCCCTGGGGAGCAGGGGCCGGTGAAGAAAACAGGTTACCACACATGCGGGCCTGGCGGCGGCAATCGCCCCGGCAGCATGCGACAAACACAGGAGCATGGATAAAAATGAACAAACTCGCAGGTCTTGTCCGCACTTTCGCAGCCACCGCGGTTCTCCTTTCTGCATCCATTCCGGTTCAGGCTCAGGACGTGTCCGACGCCCAGATCAAGGCCGCGCGTGCGACCATCGCTGCACTCGGCGTGACCAACAACTTCGACAACATTCTGCCGAACCTCGCCGAGCGTCTGAAGAATACTCTGATCCAGGCTTCGCCGAACTTCCAGGAGCTGATCACCGCGACCGTCGACGAAAAGGCTTTGACCCTGGCAGCGCGTCGCGCCGATCTCGAAAACGAAGCCGCGACGATCTACGCCAAGACCTTTACGCTTGAAGAGCTGAACGCCATTACCGAGTTCTACAAGTCGACGGCCGGCAAGAAGCTTCTGAACGACGGCCCGATTGCTTCGCGCGAATTGTTGAAGGCGGCAGACATCTGGGCAGCCGGCGTGTCGCGCGACCTCAACACCGAAGCCACGAAGTCGCTCGACGCCAAGGTCGGCACTTCGGCTCCGCCACGTATTGAAGGCACCGTTGAGACACCGCCCGCCCAATAATCCGCGGTCGGTCGGAGAGAGCTCGGGTCAGCTGGGCTAAACATCACGTTTTGGGGAGCCCGGAGCAATCCGGGCTTTTCTTTTTCTGCAGTGCAACACTATATGTGCCTGCGACGGGGGACTGCCCCCCGAGCGGGGCGTGCCGCCGGCGAAAATGCCTGGTCCGCGGTCCCCTAATTGTCCTAATTGCAGCTTGCACGACCTTCAGGAGTTCGCCCATGCCCGCTTTCGACTATGACCTCTTCGTAATCGGTGGCGGTTCGGGTGGCGTCAGAAGCGGCCGGCTGGCGGCAAGTCTCGGCAAGAAGGTCGCGATCGCCGAAGAGTTCCGTTATGGCGGCACCTGTGTCATCCGTGGGTGCGTTCCGAAGAAGCTCTATGTCTACGCGTCGCAATATTCGGAACATTTCGAGGATGCGGCGGGTTTCGGCTGGACCGTCGGCGAAAGTCGCTTTGATTGGCAAAAGCTCGTCGCTGCCAAGGAGCAGGAGATCACGCGGCTCGAAGGCCTCTACCAGAAGGGGCTCGCCAATGCCGGCGCGGAGATCCTGCGTACACGGGCTGAGCTTGTCGGCCCGAATACGGTTCGCCTGCTCGACACTGGCAAGACCGTGACCGCCGAACGTATCGTCATTGCTGTCGGCGGCCACCCGACGCCGCATGACGCGCTGCCGGGCCATGAACTCTGCATTTCCTCCAATGAGGCTTTCGATCTGGCGGAACTGCCGAAGTCGATCCTGATTGCAGGCGGTGGCTATATCGCTGTCGAGTTCGCCAATATCTTTCATGGTCTCGGCGTCGAAACGACACTGATCTATCGCGGCAAGGAAATCCTCTCGCGTTTCGATCAGGATCTCCGCCGCGGCCTGCACACGGCGATGGAAGAGAAGGGCATCCGGATCCTTTGCGAAGACATCATCCAGTCGGTCACGACTGACGCCGACGGCAAGCGCGTGGCGCAGACGATGAAACACGGCCAAATCGCCGTCGATCAGGTGATGCTGGCGCTTGGCCGCGTGCCGAACACCAAGGGCCTCGGGCTCGAAAGCGCCGGGGTGAACACGGATGAGCGCGGCGCGATCGTCGTCGACGCCTTTTCGCGCACGAGCGCGCCCGGCATCTATGCCCTCGGCGACGTGACCGATCGCGTCCAGCTGACACCGGTCGCGATCCACGAGGCAATGTGCTTCATCGAGACCGAATACAAGAACAACCCGGTATCGCCCGACCACGACCTGATCGCCACGGCCGTCTTCTCCCAGCCGGAGATCGGCACCGTCGGCCTCAGCGAGGAGCAGGCTGCGCGTCAGTTCGAAGAACTGGAAGTCTATCGTGCCGAGTTCCGGCCGATGAAGGCGACGCTTTCCGGCCGGAAGGAAAAGATGATCATGAAGCTGATCGTCAACGCTGCCGACCGCAAAGTGCTGGGCGCCCACATCCTCGGGCACGATGCCGGCGAAATGGCGCAATTGCTCGGCATTTCGCTGAAGGCCGGTTGCACCAAGGACGACTTCGATCGGACGATGGCGGTGCATCCGACAGCATCGGAAGAGCTTGTGACGATGTATGCGCCGTCCTATCGCGTGCGTAAGGGCGAGCGGGTCGGCTGAGCAGGGCGGTTGCTTTGCTGACGCCGGAAACCATGAATTCTGGTAGGATGCCTTTCCAAGCCATCGCTTAACGTCTATAAGCCCGCATCCGCGAAGTCACCGGCTTCGAGCGGGCGCGAAGGCTTGGCCACGCGCTGAAGCGGGGCGCGCGGACGCAGTGAAATTTCCGAATACCGGGCGGTGTCGAAACCGTCAGGGCGCGACCCGCGCGGACCGACGTCCGCGGCAGACAACAGGTGATCGAAATGGCACAGACTTGGACTCCGAATAGCTGGCGGCAGAAACCCATCCAGCAGGTTCCGGATTATCCGGACCTTGCGGCTCTTGCGGCAACGGAAGCGAAACTCGCGAAGTATCCGCCGCTGGTGTTTGCCGGCGAGGCGCGGCGTCTGAAGACTGCTCTTGCCAATGTTGCCGAAGGCCGCGGCTTCCTGCTGCAGGGCGGCGATTGCGCCGAGAGCTTTGCCGAGCATGGGGCCGACACGATCCGCGACTTCTTCCGCGCGTTCCTGCAGATGGCCGTCGTTCTGACGTTCGGCGCTCAGCAGCCGGTGGTCAAGGTCGGTCGCATCGCTGGCCAGTTCGCCAAGCCGCGCTCCTCCAACATCGAGAAGCAGGGCGACGTCGAGCTGCCGAGCTACCGTGGCGACATCATCAACGGCATCGAGTTCACCGAAGCGGAACGCGTTCCGGATCCGGAACGGCAGATCATGGCCTACCGCCAGTCCGCCGCGACGCTCAACCTGTTGCGCGCTTTTGCGATGGGTGGCTATGCCAACCTCGACAACGTTCATCAGTGGATGCTCGGCTTCGTCAAGGATAGCCCGCAGGCAGAGCGCTACCGCAAGCTCGCCGACCGGATTTCCGAGACGATGGATTTCATGAAGGCGATCGGCATCACCTCTGAAAATCATCCGAGCCTGCGCGAAACCGATTTCTTCACCAGCCACGAGGCGCTGCTGCTCGGCTACGAGCAGGCGCTGACGCGTGTCGATTCCACCTCCGGCGACTGGTATGCGACTTCGGGCCACATGATCTGGATCGGCGACCGTACCCGCCAGCCGGACCACGCCCATATCGAATATTGCCGTGGCATCAAGAACCCGCTTGGCCTCAAGTGTGGCCCGTCGCTGACGGCTGACGGCCTTCTGGAACTGATCGATCTGCTCAACCCGGCCAACGAAGCCGGCCGCCTGACGCTGATTTGCCGCTTCGGCCATGACAAGGTTGCCGAGCACCTGCCGCGCCTCATCCGCGCGGTTGAACGCGAAGGCAAGAAGGTCGTCTGGTCCTGCGATCCGATGCACGGCAACACGATCACGCTCAACAACTATAAGACCCGCCCGTTCGAGCGGATCCTGTCGGAAGTCGAAAGCTTCTTCCAGATCCACCGTGCGGAAGGCTCGCACCCGGGCGGCATTCATATCGAGATGACCGGCAACGACGTTACCGAATGCACCGGCGGCGCCCGTGCGCTTTCGGGTGACGATCTCGCCGATCGCTACCACACCCATTGCGATCCTCGCCTCAATGCGGACCAGGCGCTGGAATTGGCGTTCCTGCTCGCCGAGCGCATGAAGGGCGGCCGCGACGAGAAGAAGCTGGTCGTCAACGGCTGATACTGAGGCATTGCCGCACGGTTCAGATTTTCTGAACCTCGAGCGGTCGCTATGAAATTGACAATGCCGGGCCGGCTCGCGAAGCTGGCCCGGCATTTCTCGTTTCAGGAGGTCGGGGACCATGTCGGATATTCACAGCGGCAGCTGCCTTTGCGCGGCAGTGCGGTTCAAGACGCGGGGCGAACTGCGCGAGTTGATCTTTTGCCATTGCACGCAATGCCGCAAGCAGACGGGCCTCTATTACGCCGCGACCAATGTGCTGGATCGCGACATGGAACTTGAGGGGGCGGAGGACGTGACCTGGTATCGTTCGAGCGATGGCGCGCAGCGTGGTTTTTGCCGCAACTGCGGCTCGGCTCTGTTCTGGAAATCCGATAGCGCCGAATACGTCTCGATCATGGCCGGCGCCTTTGAGAAGCCGACGGATCTCCTACCCGGCTATCACATATTCTGTGCCGACAAGGGCGATTTCTACGACATTAACGACGATCTGCCGAAGTTTGAAGCGGGCCGGTCGTAGGACCGTTCAAGCCACTTCCGGCCGCCAGGCGATGACGCGATCCGTGCGCGCGAATCTCCGGCGACGCCGGGCCGCACTTAGTGAAGGAAATGACCTATTTCGCCAACCGGACTGCACCGTCCGTGGCTCGCTCATAGGCATTGGCCAGGGCCGCGAGCTTTATAGCCTGCCAGCGACAATACTCGTCGACCAGTCCGGCGCTCATCCAAAAGCGTCCACGGGAGCCGTCGTTCGATCGGCCGATGAAACCTGTGTCCTGCGCTTTGGTGAACAGTCTGCGCACGTGCGTGTTGGAGATGGTGTAGTGGTTGGCAAGCTCGGCGAGATTGAGTTCCAGCCAGACCTTTCCGTCCACGGGCGTCAGGCTTTTCGGACGCGCCATGAGGTCATCGAGCAGCAAGCCCCCGCATTCGGTCCAAACGAAGATGGCAACGCCTTCGGGGGGCTCGCTCCAATTCTTGTCGGACAGGAGCATTCGCGCCGCGATCGGCTGCGTGCGTCCAAGGACAGAGGTGTCGGCCTCGACATGTTCCAGACGTCTGCCGCCATCGAGGCGGTCGAGCGTGCCCATTTGGCTCATGAACCAACGCATCATGGCGCTCTCGCTGACTTCCGTCGGCTCAAGTGGGCGAACCTTCTTGTTCGTCCGCTCACCTCTGACATCGCGCAGCAGCTTGTAGGCGAGCAGCTCGGACAGGAATGCGGCTGCCGTGTTCCTGCTTGCGCCGCCGGTCTCGCGCATGAACTTCAACAACCGCGCGGCAGTCACTCCCGAATCGGGGTGAGACGGGTCGCGCTCAAGATGAAGCGCGTAAGCGGCCTGGGTCAGCGTCCATTTCTGGTGGGAGGCGACGAGACGAGCCACACGTGGAAAAATATCATAGACCGCCATCAGATCGCGAGCGCTGATCTGCAGCGTCTCGCGCAGGAGCGGGTTGCGTAGCAATCCGTCCGCCGTGAAGGCGAGCGGTTTCTCCGGTGCAGCATCCCCCTGTTTTGCAACCAACTGCATCTGTCGCGCACGTCTCCCGACGATCTCTCGCATACGCCTCGGGTTCCGATCCCTCGCCACGTGTGCTTCGATACTACTCAACCCATCTGCATGTAGCAGCTCTACCTTGCCCATAACGTGCGAACCCGTCATTTTGTTCGAAAGCATCGGCAATCGATTTTCCGTTGCCAGTCCCTTTGTGCTGTCGCGAGGCTGTTACTGCACCAGTACCGGTGGCTGACATTTGACGCCGGTGACGCGGACATCGGCTTCTCCCACGCGTACCCCCACTAGGAGCAGCAGATTGTAGAGCAGATCGTCCACCGGTTTCGTGACCGCGGCCAAGGTCTGGGCAAGCGCCTGTTGCAGGATAGTCGGGCTGCCGAGCGTCAGGAACAACACCTGAATGTTCAGGTCCAGATTGTTGAGCAGGGTCTTCGTCGTCGACGACAGGATGTCCTTGGTCGAAACGCTCTTGATCGAGCGTGCGGCCACTTCGGCGGGGCTGAAGGTGAGGCGGGACGCTTGAAGGTTCTGCGCCTCGACGTGAGCGATGGCGTCGATCTTGACCGCCAGCGCATCGACGATGCGGGCGCGCTCGACCCGAGCGTCGAAGGAGAAACTCGAAAGCACCTTCGGATTGACGTCACCGACGGCGATCTCAGCGACGCCCGGCACCGCGTCGACGACGACTGCCGCGTTCTCCGGCTTGCCGCCGTAGCAACGGATGTCGGCAAGTTTGGCTTCTGCGTGGGCAAGCTCGACATAGATCGGCAACCGAATGCGCATACCGGCAAGGGCCGCAAGCCCGTCTATGCCCACCTCGACGGCAAGCCGGGTCTGCGCCGTGCGGACCGCTGCTCCTGGGGTTCCCAGGCGATGGCTCGGCGTTTCGACCGGCGGTTCGCCAATTGCGAGTTTCACCGTGGCCGAAGCTATGCCCGGAAGCCCGGCAACCGCGTTAAGCGCGATCTGATGCTCGCCGTTGGCGATGGCGGCGGCGGCCGAGACGATCTGCAGCGCACTCACCTTCATCGTCCAGTCGGAGCCGGCATCGATCCTCATGTCCTTTTTCGGGTCCAGATTGAGGATCTGCGCCAAGGTGAAGGTTTTCTTGTTGTTGGCCGTTGCCAGCTCGATGCTCTTGAGGGCAGAGGTCACCGTACCGGAGAGCCCCTGGAACAGCCGCATCGAAGACAGGAGCTGCGGCAGGGTCAAATTGGCGTCGAGCACGTCTTCATAGGAGGCGGAGGTCAGGCTGAGCTTGGTCGCGACGATCTTCAGGAAAGGCTGGATATCGATGTCGGCGTCGATCAGGGCGGTGTAGTCCATGACCTTCAGCGAAATGTTGGTGCCAAGCATCTGGCCGAGAATGGCATTGAGCAGGCCGTCATTCAGGCTGGCGAGGCGAGAGCCGACGGAAAAGGCGGCAACCTTCGAACTCGCCGCTGTCCCGACCACGCTCAAGTCCGGCGGTGCGGTGAAGAGGGAGGCAAGGAAGATCTGCCCCTTCTTTTCCAGGAGTACCTGGACCGCATCCGAAGGGGCGGCATCCCTGACGAAGCGCTGGCCGGCTGCGACGCCCGGATCGGGGACATACCGTCCACGCGTGACCGTTGCCACGCCGTCGACCTTTTCCGTCCCGACGTCGCCGGGCGGCAGAACCTTGCCATCGACGGTCAACAGGCCGGAGGGCGTCGCAACAGCGAAATTGACATGGTTGTTGGAGAAGTACTTGAGAACAGCCTGCTCGGCGGAGGAGACGTTCGATGCGGCGGCGATGGCAGCAAGATCGACGGTCGACTGCATTTCCTGCTTCTGGACCGTGAGGTAACCGTAGTCGATGCCAAGTCCCATGGAGGCGATCACGAGCGGCATGACGAGAGCGGCGGATATGCCGACGTTGCCACCTCTTGATCGGGCGAGGTGTGCTATTCCCGGCGCTTTCAAACCCATATCAGATACCTCCCAAACGGATCGTAGCGAAGCGCTCGATATTTTCGCTCGGCATGGCGAAAGTGAACATGTTGAAGATCGGGAGATCGCCGGCGTCGTACTTGATCCTCACGGTAAACTGGTTGGCGTTACCAGCATCGTCCTTGACGGTGACCGTCATACGGGACGGCTTGATGAAGGCTTGGTCCATGGTCGTGCGCTGGATGTAGTCCGTGGCAAGGCGTTCTCGCTCGCCTTCGGAAAGTCCGGCAATGGCGGTGCGCGCTGCGTCGGCGGCTATCTGCTGAATGGAGTGGGCCGCGCTGAGGTAGATGCCGTAGGCGATCAACGTCAACACACATAGAAAGAATAGAGGGGCGATGATTGCAAATTCAATTGCGGCAGCGCCATCGCGGCTGCCGAACAGGCGCGTTATTTTGGACATATCAGCAACTCCGACCGAACCGTGACTGCTTTTTCTCTGTCCCTGCGCCTTGACGGTGCTCCCCAAGTGTTAATTTTTCGATACGCTAATAGGTTGTTTCAATAGTCAGAAATAGCCTATTGTTGCAAAATACAAATTTGTGATTGAATTAGGAATCTTGCAGATTCTTGCGCGCTTTAGTGGCTTGTCCGGTGTCTATTCATTGTCGGGTATGTGCCGATACTGGGAAAGCTGGCGGTTAAGATTGGCGATGTCGGTCCTCAGCTCGGCGATCTCGCGCAGTAGCACATCGTCCACCTTGTGGTGCAGGGCGATCAACTCGACTTCCGACTTCAGATTGACCTCATAGTCCTTTGCCGCAGCGAAGCGATCGCGTTCGGCCTGCCGGTTCTGGGACATCATGATGACCGGCGCCTGCAGCGCCGCCAGCATCGAAAGCAGCAGGTTGAGGAAGATGAAGGGGTAGGGATCGAAGGCCCCGGTCACCAGCAAGACGGTGTTGATGATCACCCAGACGACGAGAAAGCCGCAAAAGCTGAGAATGAACCCCCAGGAGCCGCCAATCCTGGCAATGGCGTCGGCGAGCCGGTCGCCGACGGACAGCTCGGCGCTGAACGCGGCATTGGTGTCGGTTGCAACGGTGCGTCGTTCCTTGGCGCGGGTCAGGATGCGGCGCTCGATTTCGCCGAGCTCGGCCATCGGTTTGCCGAAGATGTGCTGCGAGAGTTCGTTCAAATGCGGCATGGCTATCTCCGGAAATGGATCGGACGATATCGAAAGCGTTTCGCGCAAAAGTGTGCGGCGGATTTGCGATAACGACACGGGCAAAAAACAAGAGCCTAAAGCGCAGTGAGCGAATCGGAAAGATCGCGACGCGCTTAAGCGCACCACTTCGACGAGGAAATCAACGGGATAGATGAGAAAGTGCACAGAGCCGGGCGGTTTACCGTCCGGCTCTGTTCAGAGGCCAGTGATGTCGCACGAACGTGTGCGGGTGTGGTTTAGAAGCCTGCGGCGTAGAGATCCGCGTGCGACTTGAAGAAGCGGTCGGTCGAGTAGCGCTTGCCGAACATCATGTCGTGCTGGAGGAAGCGATAGTCGCGCAGCAGGGCCGGGACCTTCGGCTGACGAGACCATTCGGCGACATCCTTGCCGTTCTTGCGGATCAGCATGTAGCGGTCGACGACGCGGTACTGGTCGTGCACCTTGCCGAGGAAGCCGGTATAGTAGGGATGCTCGTAGCCGGACTGCTTGAGGATCTGGTAGGAAAGGAAGGCCGGGCTGATCGTGCCGACATTCTTCTTCGGACCCGTCTTGTTCGACCAGACGACGAGCGGAGTTTCGTGCTGCGCCTTCATCTGGTCCTTCGAGCCCTTGCGCTCCGCGGTCACGCCCTTCATGAAACCGGTGTTGGTGTAGACCGTGTTCAACGGCGGCAGGTGGTCGCCGAAGAGCACGATGATGGTTTCGCGGTCACGTTGCTTGGCCCAGTCCATCAGCTTCTTCAGGCTCTCGTCGGCTTCCTTGACGCCCTGGGCGTAGGTTTCAAGCACCTGGCGATCGCTCTCCGGCAGGTTGCCTTCGACCTTGATGGTATTCTTGGCATAGCGGTTCGGCTCATAGGGGCCATGGCCCTGCAGCGTTACCGCGAAGAAGAAGAAGGGGTCATCCATGGCGTCCGCCTGGCGGATGATCTCCTTGGTCAGGGATTCGTCCGAGGCGAAAATGCCGCGCTTCTGCATCGGCGGCATATTCTCCTCCGACTTGAAGGTGTCGAAGCCGAAGGCCTTGTAGACGGCGGTGCGGTTCCAGAACCAGCTCTGGAACGGATGGATGGCACGCGAAACGTAACCCTCGCCACGGAAGAAGGTGGCAAGCGAGGGGATCGGATTGCGGATGTACTGTTGGTACGGAATGCTGCCATAGGGCAGGAAGGCATTCGAAAAGCCGGTCAGCGCTTCGAATTCGACATTGGCCGTCATGCCGCCGAACTCTGGCGAGAACACGTTGCCAGATTGCATTTCGCGGATCGTCGGCATCGGGTCGGGCGAAAGCTTGACGTTCGGCAGACGGGTCGGATCCCAGAAGGATTCGCTCATCAGCACGATGACGTCGGGCTTGCTGCGGTGGGAGGTGCCGGCCGGCAGCGGCTTGACCGGGATGCGATCGATCGCATCGGCCATGTAGCCGGCGGGCGCGTTGACGTTGGCCATCGGCAGATTGATCGCAAACGCCAGCGCAAAGCCGTTGTGACGATAGTTTTCGGTCTGGTCCCACATGATCGGGATGACCTTCAGGCGATCACGGATCCAGGAGAACTGGTTGTAATCCATGATGTGCCAGAAGGCGAAGAGCAGCGGCAGCGCAAAAGCTGCGCGAGCGATGCGCTCGCGGCGTGTCAGCTTGGGGAAGTTGCGCCAGGCGTAACGCAGCAACAGGCCGATGGTTGTAACGGCTGCGATGAGGCCGACAACGATGCCGACGGCCGTCCACGGACGATCCTTGACAAGCACAGGCATCAATTCGAGGATCTGGCGGCCAAAGAGGAAGTCGGTCGGATAGAGCGGGTCGGAGAGAAAGACCTGCTTCTGCTGGCAGATGATGGCCGGTATGATCGCCAGCGGCGCGAGCACCACGGCGGACTTGTGTTCGCGGCCGAAAACGCCATCGATGGCGAGAAGGATCAGGAAGAATGCACCGATGGTGGTCCATGCGGGGCGCGTCGGATCGAGGAAGTAGGCGACCGTGTCGGCCATGGACTGGCGCACGATCAACTCGACTGCAAAAACGAGGGCTGCCGCGATCGACAGCGAGAACAATGCACTGCGTGCGGAGGTCAGCGTCTTGGCGTGCCGCGCGGCAAATCCGGGTCTACCAGCGTAGACTCGTGATCTCCTCGCTACGGCTGAATCGATATTGGCCAACGTCTTCTCCAATTTCATCAATGTGTCGTGTAACTGTCATACGACTGTCATTTTGAACAGGGGATGAATGACTTGTTCAGGGTGTTTGGAAACAGGTTTTCGTGACGTGAGGACGCGCGAGCCGGCGCCGATAACAAACCGGAAACGCAGAATTTTTTGGAATTTTTCGCTTCGCGGCGATTGGCTGTGGGCATTTTCGCGCGGATTGCGCTAAAGATCGGGGCGAAAGTCAGACGCATTCGTTCGAGAACAGACCGACAGGCCCGCTCATGACCGCTCACAAAGCCGCTCCCACCCTGCTTCGTATCGCAATCGCCCAGCTCAATCCGACCGTCGGCGATATCGCCGGAAACCTGGCGAAAGCGCGTGAGGCGCGCGCCGATGCGGCGCGCCAGGGCGCCGACCTCCTGCTGCTCACCGAGCTCTTCATTTCCGGCTATCCGCCGGAGGATCTGGTTCTCAAGCCTGCTTTTCTCAAGGCCTGTTTACAGGCGGTGGAAAAGTTGGCCGAGGAGACCGCCGACGGCGGCCCGGGCGTCATTATCGGCTTCCCGCGCCTGGCCAAGACCGGGCGCCACAATGCCGTCGCCGTGCTCGATGGCGGCAAGATCATTGCGGTACGCGACAAGGTCGATCTGCCGAATTACGGCGAGTTCGACGAGAAGCGGGTGTTCGACCAGGGCGAGATGCCAGGGCCGGTCAATTTCCGCGGCATTCGCATTGGTATCCCGATCTGCGAGGACATCTGGGGCGATCTTGGTGTGTGCGAGACACTGGCGGAAAGCGGCGCCGAAATCCTGCTGTCACCGAACGGCTCGCCCTATCATCGCGGCAAGGTGGACGTGCGCCATCAGGTCGTGCTCAAGCAGGTGATAGAGACCGGCCTGCCGATGATCTATGCCAACCAGCTCGGCGGTCAGGATGAACTGGTGTTCGACGGCGCGAGCTTCGCCTTCAACACGGACAAGTCGCTCGCCTTCCAGATGAGCCAGTTCGAGGAGGCGCTGTCGATCGTCGAATGGAAAAAGGGCGACAATGGCTGGCACTGTGCCGGCGGCCTGCAATCGCGCCTGCCGGAGCGGGAGGAGGCAGACTATCGCGCCTGCATGCTCGGCTTCCGCGACTACGTCAACAAGAACGGTTTCAAGAACGTCGTGCTCGGCCTGTCCGGCGGCATCGACTCGGCGATCTGCGCAGCACTTGCCGTTGATGCGCTCGGCGAGGAGCGGGTACGCACGATCATGCTGCCTTACCGCTACACCTCGAAGGACTCGCTGAAGGACGCCAAGGATTGCGCCGAAGCGCTCGGCTGCCGCTACGATATCGTGCCGATCGAAGAGCCGGTCGAAGGATTTCTCGGCGCGCTGGCCGATATGTTCGAGGGCACGGAATCGGGCATCACCGAGGAAAACCTGCAGAGCCGCACGCGCGGCACGATCCTGATGGCCGTCTCCAACAAGTTCGGCTCGATGGTGGTCACCACCGGCAACAAGTCGGAAATGTCGGTCGGCTACGCCACGCTCTATGGCGATATGAACGGCGGCTTCAATCCGATCAAGGACCTCTACAAGATGGAGGTCTATGGCATCTCGCGCTGGCGCAACACCACCGTGCCGCCGGGCGCGCTCGGTCCATCCGGCGTGGTCATCCCGCAAAACATCATCGACAAGGCGCCGTCGGCCGAGCTTCGCCCCAACCAGACGGACCAGGATTCACTGCCGCCCTATCCGGTGCTCGATGACATTCTGGAGTGCCTCGTCGAAAAGGAGATGAGCACGGAGGAGATCGTTGCTCGTGGTCATGACGAGACAACGGTACACCGCATCGAACATCTGCTCTATATCGCCGAATACAAGCGCCGACAGTCGGCGCCCGGCGTGAAGATCACCAAGAAGAATTTTGGCCGCGATCGGCGCTATCCAATCACCAACCGGTTCCGCGATCGGGGATAGACGGTGAGCGCATCCCCGAAGGGCGGGACGGCAAGGAAAGCCAGCCGGAGTTCACCGAGGAGGAAATCCGGCTGATCCGGCTGTGGTCGCTGAGCGACGTTTCTGCCGGTGGGCAGCTTTCGGCGCAGATCGCCTGTTTCGCGACGCCGGCCGTGTTCGGTGTCTATGGTCTTGCGACCGGTAGTCTCGTCACCGTCGGCGTCGCCTTCGTCTGCATTCTTCTGCTGCTGGCCTGGGGCTTGGTCTCGACCTGGCAAGACCAGCGCAGCGTCATCTTGATGCGGTCGATCTGCGCCAAAGTCTTGGCGGTGCTGCCACGGGGCGAAGAAAGCAAATAGCTGCGGTTGCGGCAGGAGAAGCGTATGCGCAGTTCCATCGAAACCTATGACATCGTTACCGCCGAGACTCGCGTCGTCTGGCAGACGGAGCGGCTGGTCGAGGCGCCGAATTGGTCTCCGGACGGGCGATATCTCATCATCAATGGCGACGGCCGGCTTTACCGGCTGGCCTTCGACGGCTCGGAGCCGGTCGAGATCGAAACCGGCTTTGCCCATCTCTGCAACAATGACCACGGCATTTCGCCTGATGGCAGCACGATTGCGATCAGCGACAAGACCGAGTTCGGCAAGTCGGCGATCTACCTGCTGCCGGCTTCTGGCGGCACTCCGCGGCTTGTCACCCCCAACCTCCCGTCCTACTGGCACGGCTGGTCGCCGGATGGCGGCGCACTGACCTATTGCGGTATTCGTGATCAGGTCTTCGATATCTATACGATCTCGGTCGAAGGCGGCGAAGAGCGGCGACTGACGCAGGGCGAAGGCCGCAACGACGGGCCGGACTGGTCGCCGGATGGAGCGTGGATCTACTTCAACTCCAGCCGCACTGGCCGCATGCAGATCTGGCGCGTTCGTCCCGACGGCACCGACGTTGAGCGCGTGACCGACAGCCCCTATGGCGACTGGTTCCCGCATCCGTCGCCCGACGGAAGACACCTTCTGGTTCTCTCCTATGACGGCGATGTCTTCGATCATCCGCGGGACCTGAACGTCCGTCTGCGATTGATGGAGATGGATGGCAGCAACGCGCGCGAGCTGTTCGAGCTCTTCGGCGGGCAGGGCACGATGAATGTTCCCAACTGGTCGCCCAAGGGGGATCGCTTTGCTTTCGTTCGCTACGAACCCGAAAGCTGAGAAGCCTACAGCGCCGCGCGTCTTATCAGACGCGCAAAGGTCGCTGTAGCACTTTGAATTGCTGCATGTTTTATCCTTAAATCGGATAGGATTTAAGGAAACATGCAGTGGACAAGAATATCGGCTGCGTGCTAGCGATCGTGTCGTTCGCAGGGCGCACCCGATCCGCGGGAAGGGCCAGACCCACCTGTTTCACTGGACTTGGTTGCCACACCTCTTTTCAGTCTGTGGGCGCGGATACCGGACGTGAATGAAAGGAGGTCTTTCATGATCACGCGCGATCTTTCCGCGAACGCTACCCTCTATTCCATCCGCAAGCAGGCCAAGGCTTTTCACAAAGCCCTGAAGGCTGGCGATGCCGCGGCACGCCAGCGGGCGCTGTCCTATTTCTCCGAGCCGGCCACAATCGGCCTGCAGGATGCCCAACTGGTCATCGCCCGGGAGTTCGGCTTCTCCAGCTGGACCCGATTGAAAACGCATCTCGAACGCGCTCAGGGCGGCAAGCCCGCCACCGAACAGCTTGCCAATCGCTTCCTCGCATTGGCGACCGTGTCCTATTTCGGCGACATCGCTGCGGACCCGGAGCGATATGCCCAGGCGAAAGCCTTGCTCGACGAGCATCCAGAAATTGCCCGTGAAAGCATCCATGTAGCAGCCGCTCTTGGCGATGGCGACGCCATCGACCGTTGGCTCGACACGGATCCGAAACTCTCCGGCAAGCGTGGTGGGCCTTACGATTGGGAGCCTCTGCTCTACGCGGCCTATGCCCGCGTTCCCGGCAGATCTTCCCTTGCAGCGGCTGAACGGCTCATTGCGTGTGGCGCCGATGCCAATGCCTTCTGGATGGACGACGGGCAATATCGTTTTACCGCGCTGACGGGCGTCTTCGGCCAGGGCGAGGCGGGCAAAGAGCGTCAGCCAGAACATCCGGATTGCGTCGCCTTTGCCGAACTCCTGCTTAAGGCCGGCGCTACGGCCAATGATAGCCAGGCGCTCTATAACCGCATGTTCGAGCCCGATAACACCTGCATCGGTCTTTTGTTGCGGTATGGGCTAAGCGCAAAGGACAGGAACAACTGGCTTGTCCGCGAAGACGGTCAGTTGATCGAGAACAGCGAAAGGGTCTTCGACTATCAACTTGCCTGGGCGCTGGAAAAGAAGATGACGGACCGTGTGCGGCTGCTGGTCGAGCATGGGGCCGACGTAAACCGCGTCGTGAAAGGTCGCACGCCCTACCAATGGGCCGAGCTCGGCGGTGATCCGACCCTTGCCGGCTATCTGGTGGCCCATGGCGCCACGGTCGCGGAACTCACCGATGTCGATCGCCTCGCGCGGGCGATCGGTGAGGGAAATGCGACGGCGGCAAAGGCGCTGGCAGCCGGGGATGCGGCGCTTGTTTCGCGCACGCAGGCGGCCCATCCGGCGATCCTGCATGAGGCTGCGGGTGAAGCCCAGCCGGCCCAGGTGGCGCTGATGCTGTCGCTCGGCTTCGACGTCAACCGCATGACGTCGCGCACACCGCTGCACGAGGCGGCATTGCACGGGCATATCGAGATGGCGAAGCTGCTGATCGCGCATGGTGCCAACACCATGGCGCGCGACCCGTATCATCACGCACCGCCGATCGGCTGGGCCGAATACAACGGCAAGGCCGATATGGTGCGCTTCCTCGAGACACAGCCGCTCGACCTGTTTGCGGCCGCTGCCTTCGACAAGGGAGAGCGGGTGCTCGAGATCGTCAATGAAAAGCCGGAGTTGCTCGACATCCCCTTCGGTCAGTTCCGTGGGCGTGGGCGGCCAAACCCGCAGAGCGACTGGATGACGCCGCTCGCTATCGCTGTCGTCAACAGGAGGCCATCCGTGGTGAAGCTGTTGCTCGAAAAAGGCGCGAACGCCAACCTGCGTGATGGTACTGGTACGAGGTCGATCCGCGACCTGGCGCGCGACGAAGGCGACGACGAAATCGTCTCCTTGTTGCGTCCGGCTGTGCAGTCCAACTAACAGTCGCACGACTGGTGATTGTCGGCTTTACTAGGCGGTTGAAGTCTTTAAGGCTTTCAAATACCAGCTTGCTTAAACTAAATTTCTGCTTTGATCTTTAGGGTGGCGTCTGACCGGTGCCACCCCTCGCCTTTGACGGCTGGTCCGGTGAGGGGGCGCTGGCGTGATCGAGCAAAAGTTTCGGCAACCGAAGCGCAACAGGGCGGTGTGGGCGATCCATGCGGCCTGTACCCTGGTCGCGATCCTGACGATCGCCAGCCTCATCTTCGTTCTCAACCGCTCCGTCGTCGAGGCCGATCGCTTCGGTCTTTCGGCGGAACGCCGGCTGGTGGCAAACGAATTGCGGCACCAGATGGAAGCCGCCGTCCAGTTTCAGGCCCAGGTTTCCTTCTGGAATGCGACCTATGCGGAACTTGCGGCCGGACGGCTGAGCGATACCTTTGTGGCCCCGGAATTGGCGGGTTGGCTGTGGAAGGACTACGGCTTTTCCTGGCTGATCGTCAGCGATGCCGACGGGCATGTCTCGACCGCGGTGAAGGATGGGCTGGTCGTGCCGGCGGAGGCGGCCGATGCCCCGCTTCACGACGTCGAAGATCTGCTCGACGAAGCCCGACGCCGCTACGACAACGCGTTGAGAAACAACAACGGCACCTATACGCTCGATATCCCCCAGCCTGATCGGCAATCGGTCACGCCGATCGTGCCCGGCATTCATGCCGTGGATATGCGCCAGATCGAGGGCCAGATGAGCATAGCCGTCGTTCAGGCCGTCATCCCGGAAACGCTGCAGCTGCCGGCCGAACGCCGCAAGCCGGTGTTCATGGTTTCGGTTCGCCCGCTGACGGCGCGGTCGCTGCGCGAAATCGAGGCAAAGCTTGGCGTAACCGGCCTCGCTTTCGTGCCATTGTCACAGCGGCCGGCCGACGGCGTGCACGTCTCCGCCGGTCGCTGCGCTGATGTCTCATGCCTTGTCGTCGCCTGGACGCCCAAATCGCCCGGCGGCTTCGTCCGCGCGGAAATCCTGCCGAGCGTCATCGTCATCGCGATCGCGGCTACCCTGCTGATGGCGTTTGTGGCCCTCAGGTTCTCCTCCGTCTTTTCCGCCCTGCAGCAGAGCGAGGCGCGAAACCGCCACATGGCGAAACACGATCGTCTCACCGGGCTGCTCAATCGCAGCGGCTTCGACGAAGTGCTCGCTGCGGCCCTGCTCGACGTCAAAAAACGTCCATTCGCGCTGATCTTTGCCGATCTCGACGAGTTCAAGGCCGTCAACGATGAGCACGGCCATGCGGCGGGTGACGCAGTCTTGGTGACGATGGCCGAACGTTACCGCCTGCGGGTTGGTGCGCGCGGAACTGTTGCCCGCCTTGGCGGCGATGAATTTGCCGTCATCCTGCGGTCAACCGGCAAGGATGCGTCCGAACTTGCCACCGGTCTCGTCAACGATGCGCAGACGCCAATCGAGTTCGAGGGGCAGGTGCTGCGTATCGGCGGTAGCATTGGTGTGGCCTTTGCGCCGAGGCATGGCCGTACTGCTCGGTCGTTGCTGGCTGTAGCCGACGAGGCGCTCTATCTGGCCAAGCGACGGGGACGCAACCGCGTCCAGACGGCCGACGACCTTTCGACGGAAAACAACGATGCGCCGGACGATGAGGCTGACAGGCGCCATACCGGCTGAGCTGTCAGGCCGACGCCGTTCCATCGGCATGGTCATCGTCTGAACGGCTGAAGCGCCCGCCAAGCGGAGCGGTCACCCACAACAGCCGGGCATCGTTGTCGCTGGTCGATATGCAGGCGTGGCCAAGGCGCGCATCGAAGTAGACGGCGTCGCCGGATTTCAGCACGGCTGGCGCGTAGTGTTCGGTGTAGAGCGTGATATCGCCTTCGAGAACATACATGAAGTCCTCGTCGTCATGCCGGTCCCAATCCGGGAACTGGTCGAGCGATCGTGCTCTGACCAGAACCTCCACCGCCATGAAGGCGGTGTTGCGGACCTCTTCCATCAACAGCCGCAGACCATAGTTCGGCGTTTCGTGGCGGGTACCATCGTCCTGTCGGGTGATGCTGCGCCGACCGGCAGGCGGGCTTGCCTCGCCGGAGGCGAGAAAACTCAGGAGGTCGAGCGAGAATCCAGCTGCCAACTTCTGCATGGCGTGGAACGTCGGTGACATCTCGTTGCGCTCAATCTTCGACAGGGCCGAACGCGACAGGCCGATATGCTGGCTCGCCTCTTCTAGTGTCCAGTCGCGCGCGATTCTGAGCTCCTTGACCCTTGCACCGAGTTCGGCCGGACGCTCCTCAGTCGTGCGCAATCTCTGTTCGGCGGGGCGGCGGGTGATGGTCAGCTTCGGCATGGCGTCTCCTCGCGCAACAGATAGAGGCAAAATCGACGATTCTCAATTCTGTTGACGAAATCCACTATAGTAGATAATTCCCAATTGTTGAAGTTAACGGGAGGATGGACTGTGATCAACATTGCCGAAAGCAGATATGGAGTAGACGAGCTGCTCGTTGCCGATGCGGAGGCCGACGAGCGGCGATGGCTGCCATTTGGCGACAGTGCCTTTTCCTTGCCCTTGCTGTTTGACGTGCGCGGCGGGAGCTGGGTCAGCCTCTTCAAGGCGAAGGGAGCCGGCACGATCGAGCGGCATCGCCATTCCAATCCGGTTACCGGTTGGACGCTCGAGGGCACTTGGGGGTATCGTGAGCGCGACTGGATAGCACGACGCGGCACCTTCATCTTCGAGCCGGCGGGAGACATTCATACGCTCTACGTGCATCCGGAGGCCGGGCATATGAAGGCGCTGTTCCATGTGTTCGGCCCCCTGGTCTATCTCGACGAGGACGGCAACGCCGAAGGGTATGACGATGTGCTCGTCAGGCTCGATCGGTATGCGGCACACTGTAAGTCCGTCGGGCTCGGCGACGAATTCGTCCGTACGCTCATCCGATAGGGGGAAGTGATCATGCATGCATTGGTGTTCGACTCGTTCGGTGGGCCCGAGGTGCTGAGCTACCGCGAGGTTGCCGACCCGGCCGTGCCGCCCGGCCACATCCAGCTCGCCATGCGGGCGATCGGGCTGAACTTCGCCGATATCTACCGGCGCAAGGGCAATTATGTGCTCGCCGGCAAGGCACCCTTTATTGCCGGCTATGAAGGGGCCGGTGAGGTCATCGCGGTCGGTGAAGGCGTTGAAGGCATCGCCCTCGGCGACAGGATAGGGTTTGCCGACGTGCCGTTTGCCAATGCAACGCGGGTGACCGTGCCTTTGGAGCGGGCGATTCCGCTTCCTGTTGATATCGGCTTCGAGGCGGCGGCAGCGCTCCTGCTGCAGGGGCTGACGGCGCAGTATCTGGTTGAGGACAGCTATAGCGTCCGGGCCGGTGACACGGTTCTTGTCCAGGCGGCAGGCGGTGGCGTTGGGCAATTGCTGATCCGGCTCGCCATCGCGCGGGGCGCAAGCGTCATCGCCATGGCCTCGACGCTGGAAAAGCAGGCCCTTGCCAAGGCCGCCGGTGCTGCCCATGCGCTCGGATATGACGAGGGCTGGCCGGACAAGGTGCGCACCTTGAGCGCCGGTGGGGTCAATGTCGCCTATGATTCGGTCGGCATAACCTTGCTCGACAGTCTCTCGGCGGTGCGCTCGCGCGGCACGCTGGTGACATTCGGCATGGCGGGTGGGCCGGCGCCGCTGGTCGATCCGCGCTATCTCATGGAAAATTCGAAAACCGTCGTTGGCGGCGATCTCTGGGATTTTCTGACAGACCGGCAGCAACGGCTAAGCCGGGCAGAGCGTCTGTTCCAGGCCCTGCGCGCTGGTATCATCGAACGTCCGCGCATCGAGACCTTCGCACTGTCGGACGGTGCGGCAGCCCATGCGCGGCTCGAAGACCGCAGCTTTTCCGGAAAGATCGTGCTTTTGCCGGAGTGAGAGACCGGCCCCGTGTCGTCGCGGGGCCCGCCTTTCAAATGATGGGCACGTTGTAGGGTGTAATCACCTCGACGGCCGACAGTCGGCTTCCGCCCAGCTTTTGCCCGGCGCCGCTCCGTCGTGCGAGAATAGCGCGAAAAGTCATGCGGGCGTCGCTGCGCAAGTCATGATGCAGGACGAAATGGATCCGGCGTTGGCGCAGCAGCGCCAGATTGTCCTGGTCGAGGTCATGAGCGATGAACAGGCTGCAGTCGCGGCCGAGGCGCTCGAAGGCGGCCAGCACGGCGCGGTTGCCGCCGCCGATCGAATAGGCGGCATTGATGTCGGCGTCTGTCGCAAGCGCTCTTGCTGCAAGAACACCGGTTTCGGCGTCCTTGCCGTAGCCTTCGCTGATCTCGACGATGCGGATCGCCGGATAGTGCTCGCGGAGCACCCGGCGAAAGCCGATTTCGCGTTCCTCCTCGCCACGAAAACGGCTGCTCGAAATCGTCACGAGCACGGTTGCTGCCTGCCCGGCGAACCGTTCGCCCACGAGATAGGCCGCCGTCTCGCCGGCCGCGCGGTTGTCGGCCCCGGCATAGGCGGTGCGCGCCGAGTTCGGCAGATCGGTGACAAGCGCGACGACCGCAATTCCCGCCTGTTCGAGGCGGGCGACGGCGCCAACGATTTCGGGCACATCAGGTGCCTTCAACACGACGCCGTCGGTCCCACGCAGGCGGACGCGGTCGAGCAGCTGCGCGATGTCGTGCGGCCGCATGATCTCGGCAAAATGGAACCGGCAGCGAAACGTGGTCGGCATGAAGGTCGGCGCCTCGGTTTCGAACGCCTGCCTGACCGCCTCGGTGAAGCGCTCCGGCGCCTCCATCACGATATCGATCGCGCGCTTCTGGCCTTGCATCTCCGATCCCGATTGCTGCTTCTCCAGCTCGCGGATGGCGGCTCGCACGCGGGCTGCCGTCTGCCGGCGCACGCCGGGACGTTCATTCAGGACGCGGTCGACGGTCGCGGTGCTGAGTCCCGCCTGAAAGGCGATATCCTTGACCAGAAACGGATGTGCCAACGACGAACTCTCCTGATGGTTTTTTGATGGATTCCTGCTCTATATCACGATCTCGCGCCGCCTATAGTCGGGACATCGAAAGTTTCTGAGGAGGAACGAGATGAAGACCGACAACAGGGCGCGCCAGCGCCTCGACCGTGTGTGGCTGAGCGAGGATGCCTGCGACATCGAGGCGTTCCGTGCGGAGGTGGAGCGGCAGACGAACCTTGCTGATTATCCACACGCGCTCGCCTGCGAGAAAAATGTGCTGATCTATGACAGCGCCAGCCTGGTTGCCGCCTGCGCCACGACCGAGGGGCGCCGCGCTGCCCTGGCCGAAATCTGCGAGGTGCTGGCAACCGGGCCCGGGGTGGCGGTGTTCAAGCACTCCTATGCCGACACATCAGTCATCGATGCGGCCAGCGGCATCTTTGACGCCATCATCGACGAGCAACACCGCACCAACAGTGGCGGCGGCGACCACTTTGCCAAGCCCGGCGCTAACGACAGGATCTGGAATTCGCTCGAAAAACACTGCCTGAAAAGCCCTGAGAACTTTGCCGCCTATTACGCCAACGCCATCATCGCGCTCGTCAGCGAAGCCTGGCTTGGTCCGAACTACCAGCTGACGGCGCAGGTCAATCGCGTCAATCCCGGCGGCGCGTCGCAGGCGGCCCATCGCGACTATCATCTGGGATTCCAGACCTCTGATGTCATTGAGCAGTATCCTGTTCATGTGCACAGGCTGTCGCCGGTGCTGACGTTGCAAGGTGCCGTTGCCCATTGCGACATGCCGATCGAGAGCGGTCCAACGCTTTTCCTTCCCTATAGCCAGACCTACGTGCCCGGCTATCTCGCGTTGAAACGTCCGGAGTTCCGGGCCTATTTCGACCAGCATCACGTGCAGCTGCCGTTGGAAAAGGGCGATGTCGTCTTCTTCAACCCGGCTCTCTTCCATGCGGCCGGCAGCAATCATTCGACTGATATCAAGCGCGTCGCCAACCTGCTCCAGGTCTCCTCGGCCTTCGGGAGGGCGATGGAGACCGTCGATCGCGCCAGGATGAGTGCAGCCCTCTACCCGGCGCTGACCGCACTCGTGGCATCCGGCACGCTTTCGGCCGATGAGGCGGCCAATGCGATTGCGTCCTGTGCCGAGGGCTATTCCTTCCCGACCAATCTCGATCGCGATCCGCCGCTGGGCGGTCTCGCGCCGAAGACCCAGGCGCAACTGATGCATGAGGCGCTGGCAGGCAGGTGGAGCGATGCGGATTTCAGAAGCGCGCTTGGCGAGCAGGCACAGCGCAAGCTGAGCTGAACGGCAGAATCGATCTTTCCGGTCCCCGGCGTTCTGCGGCGGGGGCCGGTCGCCCTGTTTTCATCTCACTTTCAATTCTGGGAGGACTTTCATGACCGAGCAATATGGCCGTCTCGACGGCAAGATCGCCATCGTCACCGGCGGGACGCAGGGGCTGGGCGCAACGATCGCCAACCTGTTTGCGGAACGTGGGGCTAAAGGTGTCGTCATCTGTGGACGCAACGTTGCCAAGGGCGAAGCGAAGGCCGAGCAGATCCGCAAGGCAACCGGCGCGCAGGTACTTTATGTCGAGGCAGACCTCGAAAAGGTCGAGGACGCGCGCAAGGTCGTCAGCGCCTGCGACGCCACATTCGGGCGCGTCGATGCGCTGGTCAATGCGGCGGCGATCACCGATCGCGGCACCAGCCTGGACACCAGCCCCGAACTGTTCGACCGGATGTTCGCTGTCAATGTGCGCGCACCGTTCTTCCTGATGCAGGAAGCGGTAAAGCTGATGCGGCGGGAGGGCACGCAGGGCACCATCGTCAATATTGGCTCGATGTCGGCGATGGCCGGTCAGCCGTTTATCGCCGCCTATTGCTCGTCGAAGGGGGCGCTGGAGACGCTGACCAAGAACACCTCCTATGCGCTGCTGCGCAACCGCATTCGCGTCAATGGCCTCAATATCGGCTGGATGGCGTCCGAAGGGGAAGACCGCATCCAGCGCGAATTTCATGGGGCGGCAGACGACTGGCTCGAAAAGGCGGCCGCCAGCCAACCCTTCGGTCGGCTTGTCGACCCCAAGGAAGTCGCGCGTGCCTGCGCCTATCTCTCGTCGGATGAGTCCGGCCTGATGACGGGGTCGGTCATCTGCTTCGACCAGTCGGTGTGGGGCGGCTATGACGGCTCGCCGCATCCGGTCGCGCCGCTCTGACATCTGACGCTGTCGCGAGGCCCTGTGGAGTGACCGGCAAGCGACGCCGGACTTGCTTGTCATTCCCTGTGGGCTGTGCCCTTATGACGCCGTCAGGTGCCCGCAACGCGGGAGAATCGGGAATCCGGTGTTATTCCGGAACGTGCCCAACGCTGTGACGGGGACGACTGCCTCTAGGGATTTTGAGCTTGCTCAAGATCTTGCCACTGGATCTTCATGTGATCTGGGAAGGTGAGGCGGCCGGTTGATCCGAAGTCAGAAGACCGGCCTGGCAAGATAGACCGATATCCGCGCGGACGGCGGAAGGTTGTGCATTGTTGGGGATCGAACGATGCTGACTGACGCTAATGGCGGCCTTGCGGCTGCAGAGGCCTTTTCATCCGACGAGCGCGAAGCCGTCTATCGAGCCATCGAAACGCGCCGGGACGTGCGGGATCAGTTCCTGGCCGAACCCTTGCCTGACGATGTGGTGATGCGCCTGCTCAATGCTGCGCACCGGGCGCCATCGGTGGGTTTCATGCAACCGTGGAATTTCGTCGTGGTCCGGCAGGCCGAAACCCGCGAGCGGGTATGGCAGGCCTTTTCCCGCGCCAACGACGAAGCGGCATTGATGTTCGATGGCGACCGCCAAGCGAAATACCGCTCCCTGAAGCTGGAGGGGATCCGCAAGGCACCCTTGAGCATCTGCGTCACCTGCGACCGCACGCGCGGTGGAGCGGTCGTTCTCGGGCGCACCCATAACCCGCAGATGGATCTCTATTCCACCGTCTGTGCCGTGCAGAACCTCTGGCTTGCGGCGCGCGCCGAAGGCGTTGGTGTCGGCTGGGTCAGTATCTTTCATGAAAATGAGATCAAGGCGATCCTCGGCATTCCCGATCATGTCGTGATCGTCGCCTGGCTTTGCCTCGGATATGTCGATCGCCTTTACCAGGAGCCGGAACTTGCGGTTAAGGGCTGGCGCCAGCGGCTGCCGCTGGAGGAGCTGGTGTTCGAGGAAGGCTGGGGAACCTGCCGAAAGGCAGACGCTGCGATCAGTTGCTCTGAACCGGCTGGTAGCCCGGACCCTTCGGATGGCGAAGGTCGATCGACGTTTCCTCCTGGGGAAGGAACGTCGGCCCGATGACCCGCACCTTGCTCTTGGCGGGATCGTAGGGGCGCTCCTCCGCAGCCGCCTTGGCGGTAGGGGCGGCCGCTTCCTTCTTGCCCTCGATGACGATGATCGACGATTCGCTGTTGCCAGTGTTGCCACTGGAAGCCTTGGGCGTCGTCGCGATCTTTGGAATCTGGCAACCGCAAATGCCCGGCTTGCCGACGCCGCGCGTCCGATAGGCAAAGGCGTTTGGCAGTTCTTTATAGGGGCGTCCCGTCGAGGCGGAGACCATCTGGTCGCTCTCCTCGGTCGCCAGGTCGTGGAAAAATAGTTCTGTTTCGGCACCCGGGCAGCGGGCGCGGCAGGCCTGCTCGTCGCGGGCGAAGTCCACAGGGCTTGCCTCGGACGAGATCGGGAAGAAGGCGCCATCGCAAGTGCGCACGCACATGGTGCGAAGCGTGCCGGAATAGACGCCGCTTTCCGGCGGGTAGGTGCCCATTTCGCCGTCCCGCAGCATTGGTCCGTAGCTTTCGTCCGGCGGCAGATCGCGCAGGATGTTGCGGTACGTTTCCGGCTCGTCCGGGTCGGCGGTCGCAAATTCCTCGCTGCCACCATAGCAACCGTTGATCTCGAGGGCGGCGAGGATGCGCCGGCGCGTATCGTCTCCATCGCCTGACATCAGCTGCTGGCGCTCCGATTTGAGGATGCGCAGATTGTCTTCCATCTCGGCGATCAGACTGTTGATGTCTGTGCAGATATCCGGGTCGCCGCCGTTGAAGACGACGACGCTGCCTGTGCCGCAGCCGGCGCGTCGGCGATCGTTGCGCGCCCGGCGCAATTCGATGTTCTGTCGGGAAATCGCGCTCGCATAATCGCGGGTATCGGCCGTAGTTTCGATGGCGGCGGGCAGTTCGGCGAGCCGAGTGTTCAGGCGGTCGCACACGCTGGAGGCCAGCGCCTGATCGGCAAGAACCAGAAGCAGCGGCAAGGTCGCCGCGGCTAGGGTTTTCATGTTCCGGAACACGGGCGAACGTCCATTCCTGCAACCGCACGGCGCCACCCTTGTTGTCCGGGTTCGGTCGCTGTCGGCACTTCCTGTTTCAGCCCTATCATAAGGCTTGTCGCCGCCGGTGCAACGACAAGCCTCGCATTGCGTTAACAGCTCCGTCCGGTGGGAGGAACGGAAGGAGCGTTAGAGATCAGGCGGCGCGTGCCGTCTCCAGCGACATCGGCCGTTCAAGAACCGTGCCTTCGATCGCCGCTACGGCCTTCATGGCGCTGAGCAGCGACGGCGTCACTTCCCAGGCGACCGCTACGGCATAGACCGAGCCGATCCGGTGCGGGTCAGCGATGCGCTCGCCGGGGCAACCCATGCGGCGGAACATCCGCTCGAGGAAGACATCGGTCACCGTGACGATATGGCTGATGCCGGAGGCCAGCCCGAGTTCGCCGACACCGCACATCAGTTCTGCGGCGGCGACGGTCACCTGGTTGGAGGCGCGGTCCTGAGAAATCTCCGGGTCGATGCAGAAGCGGCTCGATTCCCAGATCGAGGCGCTGCGGATCTCAGGGTTGTCGCCAAGCAGGATCGGGAACGTATCGTCCAGCATGTTGGGGCCGAGCGTCGGCAGCAATCTCAGCGATCCGCGCAGTTTTCCCGTCTCCGGCGAATAGGACAGAATATAGAGCGGATTCGACTTGTCGTAATTGTCGATCTCCCATTCCCCATCGGTCTGCACGTCCCATTTCAGGAAATCGTGGAAGACGCGCTTGCGCAGCTTGAACATCTCGTCGATGGACTGTGGGTGCTGTCCGCGTGTCCTGCCGTTGAGGATCCTGATCATCTTCTTCTCCATCCTTGTTTTGGGGGATGGCGTGATGCTGTCAGTCCTCAGGCAGGGGCGAAACTGTCACTACCGACAGTTCCGGAAACCGTTTTTTCCCACTAAATATAGACGGGTTTTCAGATGAGCGAAGGAGGAGCGTCTTGAGGGTGGGTCAAACCGTCGGGATCAGTGCATGGCGAACGGCCTGGGCCACGGCCTGCGTGTTGGAGACAACATTGAGCTTTCGGCGGGCATTGGTCATGAAGAAACGCACGGTGCGTTCGGAAATGCCGAGAATGGTGGCAATTTCCCAATAGCTCTTGCCGGCCGCCGACCAGGTGAGAACCTCGGTTTCGCGACCTGTGAGGCGCGTATCGCGCGTGTTCAGCCCCCCTGTCATGGCGGCGTTTTCAAGCATGCCGGCATGAAACAGGTTGGCGGCGAGCTGGAAGTCGCGCAAGTGGTTGCGCCGATAGATCGACCACTCCGCGGCCGACATATTGACGTTGATGGCCAGCAAGGCGGTGCGGCCGGCCGGCGAGGGCAGCGGCAGGGCGACGCCTTCACTGGAAAGGCCGATCTCTTCGGCCGTCTTGAACAATGGCTCGCATTCGGGAAAGCGGTGGCGCGCCGTCGTCCATTCGACAGGCCTGACGCCACCGAGCGCCAGCTTGAGGATCGGGTCGATACGGTAGAGCTCCCGCGTCAGATAAAGCTCGGCCGCGTAGGCACCGAACGTGTGGTGCAACCGGCAGATCTTGAGCTCGTCGGCATAGGGCTCAGCTTCAAGATATAGGAGATGAGCGATGCGAAAGGTACGGCGCATCAACGTAAAGAAATGGGCCGGCTCGACACAGCCTCCGCATTCCAGAATTTCCAGCATGTCGAGGACAGCCTGTTGTTCAGTCATGCCACAACACCGATTTTTGCGCTAAACCCCACAATGGTTGGGGGTTCACCTTTTGTCCAGAACCGACAGCCGATTTGCTGTGGATTGTCGACCCTTGCAAACAATGGTTGTTGCCCAGGGTCGCGGCAGCATCACAGGGCCGCCGGGTGCGGCGGCCCTTAAAAACGAGGGCGTCGCTAGCCCGGATGGCTGGCTTCAACGACGGCGAGTGCCGCCATGTTGACGACGCCACGCGAGGTCACGGACGGCGACAGGATGTGCGCCGGCAGTGCTGAGCCGAGCAGGATCGGTCCGACATGCAGGCTGTCCGTCATCGTCTTGACGACGCCAAGCGTGATGTTGGCAGCATCCAGGTTCGGGAAGACCAACAGGTTGGCTTCGCCCGAGAGCGTGCTGTCGGGCATGACGCGCTGACGCAGCACTTCGGAGATGGCCGAATCGCCGTGCATTTCGCCATCGACTTCCAGATCGGGCGCGAGTTCGCGCACAAGCTGAAGCGCCTGGCGCATCTTGGTGGCACTCTCGGAATCGCGCGAGCCGAAGTTCGAATGCGAGACCAGGGCGGCATGTGGCGTGATGCCGAAGCGCCGGATCTCCTGCGCCGCCATGACGGTGGTCTGGGCGATTTCTTCGGCACTCGGGCAGTAGCTGACATAGGTGTCGGTGAAGAACGTGGCGCCACGCTGCGAGATCAGCAGGCTGAGGGCCGAGAAATCGAGCACGCCGTCGCGCTTGCCGATGATCTGCGAGACGTCGCGCAGGTGCTTGCTGTAACGCCCTTCGACACCGCAGATTAGCGCATCGGCTTCGCCGCGCTTGACGGCAAGCGCCCCAATGACGGTGGTGTTGGTGCGGACGATCGTGCGGGCAGCTTCCGGAATGACACCGAGACGGCCGACGAGGGCGAAATAGTCCTCGACGTAGTCGCGGTAGCGCGGGTCGCCCTCGGGGTTGACCACCTCGAAATCGATATCCGGACGAATGCGCAGGCCGTAGCGACGCAGGCGCGTCTCGATGATCTGCGGACGACCGATCAGGATCGGGCGGGCCGTGCCTTCCTCCAGCAGCACCTGGGCGGCGCGCAGCACGCGCTCGTCTTCACCTTCGGCGAAGATCACGCGGTTCTTCTGCGCATTCTTGGCGGCGGCAAAGACCGGCTTCATGATGAAGCCCGAGCGGAAGACGAAGCGGTTCAGCTTGTCGAGATAGGCGTCGTAGTCCTGGATCGGGCGGGTGGCGACGCCGCTTTCCTCGGCAGCCTTGGCAACCGCCGGCGCAATCCGGAGGATCAGGCGTTGGTCGAAGGGCGAGGGGATCAGGTAATCGGGACCGAAGACCGGCGTCTCGCCGGAATAGGCGCGGGCGGCCACGTCGGACGGCTCCTCGCGGGCAAGGCCGGCAATGGCGCGGACCGCCGCCATCTTCATTTCTTCGTTGATCGTGCTTGCGCCGCAGTCGAGCGCACCGCGGAAGATGTGCGGGAAGCAAAGCACGTTGTTGACCTGGTTGGGGAAATCCGAACGGCCGGTGCAGATCATCGCGTCGGGGCGCGCCGCGCGCGCTGCCTCCGGCATGATCTCGGGCGTGGGGTTGGCGAGCGCCATGATCAGTGGCTTTTCGGCCATCTGCACCAGCAGTTCCGGTTTCAGGACTCCAGCGGCGGAAAGACCGAGGAAAACGTCGGCGCCGCCGATACTGTCGGCTAATACCCGGTTGTCGCTTTCCTGCGCGTATACGGACTTCCATTCGTCCATCAGCACTTCGCGGCCCTTGTAGACGAGGCCTTCGAGGTCGTGCACCCAGATGTTTTCGGTCTTGGCGCCAAGCGTGACCAGCAGATTGAGACAGGCGAGCGCTGCGGCACCTGCACCCGAGGTAACGATCTTGGCCTTGGCGATGTCCTTGCCGGCCAGTTCCAGACCGTTGAGGATTGCGGCCGCAACGATGATCGCGGTGCCATGCTGGTCGTCATGGAAGACGGGGATCTGCATCTTTTCGCGCAACTGGCGCTCGACCTCGAAGCATTCCGGCGCCTTGATATCTTCGAGGTTGATGCCGCCGAAGGTCGGCTCGAGCGCCGAGATGACATCGACCATACGCTCGATGCTCGCCGCGTCGATCTCGATGTCGAAGACGTCGATGCCGGCAAATTTCTTGAACAGGACGGCCTTGCCTTCCATGACCGGCTTGGAGGCAAGCGGACCGATATTGCCGAGGCCGAGAACGGCCGTGCCGTTGGAAATGACCGCGACAAGGTTGGCGCGTGCCGTGTAGTCGGCAGCCGTTTCAGGATTGTCGCGGATGGCGATGCAGGGCGCAGCCACACCGGGCGAATAGGCGAGCGCGAGATCGCGCTGGTTGCCGAGCGGCTTGGTGGGCTGAATTTCGAGCTTCCCAGGGCGAGGGTAACGGTGGAAGAAAAGGGCCTGCTGGTCGATGTCGCCGCTGACCGGACCTGTCTGGGATTTCGTTTTGTCGCCCGTGCTCATAGTCTGCATTCCTCTTTTTTGGACGTGGCCTTGTGGCATGAATTGCGAACCGCGTACAGTTTTTGCGCGGTTCTTTTAAGCCGGTGCGACGAAGCGGCCGGCGTCCGTGTCATCTTCCTGAAACACGAGTCTGGTTTTGACGGGCCCCAGAAGGCTCAATCAAGACGAGGCTGGTATGATGGCGGCACCGCAAATCAATTCCGTAAGACACCTCAGGACGTTGTTCATCTCCGACGTCCACCTCGGCTCCAAGGCCGCCAAGACCGACTTTCTTATTGATTTTCTGCGCCATCACGAGGCTGAGACCATCGTTCTCGTCGGCGACATCGTCGATGGCTGGCGGTTGAAGCGTAGCTGGTACTGGCCGCAGAACTGCAACGACGTCGTCCAGAAGCTGCTGCGCAAGGCGCGCAAGGGCACGCGCATCATCTATATCCCCGGCAATCACGACGAGTTCATGCGCGATTTCCCGGGTGTTCACTTCGGCGGCATCGAAGTGGCGCAGCGCCATATGCACAAGGGTGCCGACGGCCGCAACTATCTGGTGCTGCATGGCGACGAATTCGATGTGGTCGTGCGCAATGCGCGCATCCTCGCCTATCTCGGCGACTGGGCCTACGATACGGCGATCGCCATCAATATCGGCCTGGCCGCCGTTCGTCGCCGGCTCGGCATGCCCTATTGGTCGTTCTCTTCCTGGGCGAAGCTGCAGGTGAAGCACGCCGTCAACTTTATCGGTGAGTTCCAGAAGGTGGTTGCCGACGAGGCGCGGCGGCATGATGCGCAGGGCGTGATCTGCGGCCATATCCACCATGCGGTCATCGAGGATATCGGCGACGTGCGCTACATCAACACGGGCGACTGGGTCGAAAGCTGCACGGCGATCGCCGAACACCACGACGGCACCATGGAACTGATCACCTGGCATCAGATGCGCGGCGGCGTCGCAGAGGCCGAGGGAACGGCCGAAGCCGAACGGCTTCTGGCGCACCTGCTGACGCAACGGGCAGCCTGACGGGAACGCCGGCGAGGGCGCAAGCGTCGCTTGTAGTGAAATCTAGGTTATGGCGATCCGGCAGCGGGCTATGCTATTGCTGGCCGATAGCCATCAGGTTCTCCCATGATTCCCTCCCAAGCGCCCGCAACTGTGGGCCCTCCGCCGCGTCATTTTGCGCTTCGCATCGCCTTGCTCTTCTGCGCTCCGTTGATCGTCAACGGTTTCGCAATGCCGTATTTTCCGGTCTGGTTGAGCACGCTTTCCATGAGCGATTTCGAGATCGGCGTCGTGCTGGCGCTGCCGATGTTCGTACGCGTGATCACCGCGCCAATTGCCGGTGTGATCGCCGATCGGCTCGGAGAGCGCACGATCGTTTTGATCTGGTCAGGTTTCCTGTCGCTGGCGACGGCTTTCGTGCTGTTCTACGCCCGGGAGTTCTGGCCGGTTCTGATCATCTATACGCTGCAATCGGCGGTCTATTCGCCCTATGTGCCGATCGTCGAGGCGATCGCGCTTTCCGGCGTCCGGCGCTGGGGTTTCGATTATGCGCAGATGCGGCTTTGGGGTTCCGTCGCCTTCATCGGCGCAACCATGCTCGGCGGCTGGATGATCGGCATCTTCGGTGGCGACATGGTGCTGCCGGCGATGGCGGTCGGTTTCGGCCTGACGATCCTGATGGCCTTTGCGGCGCCAAAGGTCGGCCGACCGCGGCGCCCGTCACCGATCACGGCGCTGACCGAGCCTCCGCCGCAATCGTTGCGCCAGCTCGATCTGCAGCTATTGCTGATCGGCGTGACGCTGGTGAACGCCAGCCACGCCATGCTCTTCGCTTTCTCGGCAATCTACTGGCAGCATATCGGCTATAGCGGCACGGAGATCGGCATCCTCTGGAGTGCCGGCGTTGCTGCTGAAGTGACGATGTTCATCTTCGCCAAGGCGATCATCCGCCGCTTCAGCGTCTGGACGATGATCCTGTCCGGCTGCTCGCTGGCGGTCGTGCGCTGGATCATCTTCCCGATGGATCTCGGCTTTTCCGGCTATTTCGTGCTGCAGTGCTTCCACGCCTTCACCTATGCGATCATGCACACCGGCATGCAGAACAAGCTGGTGGAGCGCGTCGTCGAGGAGCAGGAGGCATCGGCCCAGGGGCTCTATTTCTTCTACACCGGCATTTTCACGGCGATCCTCACCTTCCTGTCCGGCTATCTCTACGCCTGGTACGGGGTGAACGGGTTCTATTCGATGTCGGTCGTCGCCTTTGCCGGCTGCTGCTTTGCCGTTGCCGCCTGGTATCTTCAGCCCCAGAGGCGTGGTTCCGGCGGAAAGACCAGCGAGGCTTCGTAGCGCAGGCCGGGCGTGCGATCGCGTGCCAGAAGCAGGGGCCCGTCGAGATCGACGAAATCCGCGCCCTGCGCCGCCAGGATTGCCGGTGCCATGCCGAGCGAGGTTCCGACCATGCAGCCGACCATCACCTTGAGGCCGAGCGACGTTGCCGCATCGCGCATGCGAAGCGCCTCCGTCAGGCCGCCCGTCTTGTCGAGCTTGATGTTGACGGCGTCATAGCGATCGACCAGGGCCGAGAGGTCGCCGGTCGCGTGCACGCTCTCGTCGGCACACACCGGAACGGGGCGGGCGATCGTGGCCAGGGCCTGATCATGGCCGGCGGCAAGCGGCTGTTCGATCAGGTCGATGCGCTGCTCGGCGCAGATGGCGAAGTGATAGGCGAGGCTGTCGGGCGTCCAGCCTTCATTGGCATCGAGAATGATGCGGCTCTCCGGCGCACCCTCGCGCACGGCGCGGATGCGGGAGGCATCGTCTGATGTGCCGACCTTGATCTTGAGCAGCGCGCGGTGGGCATATTGTGCGGCCTGGTTGCGCATCGCATCGGGCTCGGCAAGCGACAGCGTATAGGCCGTCGTCAATGTGCCAGGTGAGGAGAGACCGGCAAGCTCATGGACAGATTTGCCTTTCTGCTTTGCTTCCAGATCCCACAACGCACAGTCGACCGCATTGCGGGCCGCACCCGGCTTCATCGCCGACTGTAGCTCCGGGCGCGTCAGGCCTTGTTCGATCTGCGGGCATATGGCTTCGATTTCGGCGAGCACCGAGGCAATGGTTTCGTTGTAGCGGCCATAGGGTACGCATTCCCCCCAACCGCTGGTGCCGTCCTTGGTGATTCGGCATGTCACGACGCTTGCCGTGGTCTTCGAACCGCGTGAAATCGTGAATGTGCCCGCAATCGGGAAGTCTTCGGTTGTCGCTTCGAGCACAGTTGACATGAAATCTTCTCCGGCGGGGCCTATCTGGCGCTTAGGTCTTGATGTTACCGGCTTCGTCAGGATGACATCAAGGATGTGAGCCGTTATGACGGAGCAAGCTTTTACGAGCGGTTAGCAAATCGGGATGACAGAGACCAGGTGACGCGTTCCCAGACCAAGATCGTTGCGGATGTCGCGCTCAGTGGAGACGCCGGAGGCTCGGAACGCGCGTATGTCTTTTCAGGCGTCTGGCGGCACGAGACAGCTGAAGCCATGGCCGCCAAGCTCGAACAGCTTGCGCGCAAGGGCAGCAGCGTCAGGCAGTTCGATCTGTCGGGTGTGACGGCTATGGACACGGCCGGCGCCTGGATCATCCGGCGCTTCATGACGCGGCTTGCCGGACCTGAAAAGGACGAGATCCAGTTCGTCGACGGCGGTCAACGCTATGTCGAGCTGATCGGCGCGCTACCGGCGGAACTGCCGGCACCGGAGGACGAAAGCGAACATCTTCCGCTGTTCCAGCGGCTGTTCGCACCGGTCGGCGAGGTGATGATCGCCACTTGGAACGATACCGTCGCGGCGATGTACATTCTCGGCTCGGCGGTTCGCGGTGCCCAGCTCAAGCTCGGGCGGCACAGTGGCGTCTCGCCGGCGGCCATCGTTCACCAGATCGACCGCATGGGCGTCAAGGCCGTGCCGATCATCATGCTGATGTCCTTCCTGATCGGTGCGATCATTGCGCAGCAAGGCGCATTCCAGCTGCGTTATTTCGGCGCCGAAGTCTTCGTCGTCGATCTGGTCGGCATCCTGCAACTGCGCGAAATCGGCGTGCTGCTGACCGCCATCATGATCGCCGGGCGTTCGGGCAGCGCGATCACGGCCGAGATCGGTTCGATGAAGATGCGCGAGGAGGTGGACGCGCTGAAGGTCATGGGCCTCAGCCCCGTCGGCGTCTTGGTGTTTCCGCGCCTCGTGGCGCTGACGATCGCGTTGCCGCTCCTGACCATCATTGCCAACTTCGCAGCACTGACCGGTGCGGCGCTGGTCGCTTGGACCTATTCGGGCATCACCGTTGCGACCTTCCTGTCGCGCCTGCAGGAGGCCGTGGATTTCTCATCGGTTGCGGCAGGCATGATCAAGGCGCCGTTCATGGCGCTGATCATCGGCGTGGTGGCGGCAGTCGAAGGCCTGAAGGTTGGCGGCAGCGCCGAATCGCTTGGCCGCCACGTGACCTCTTCGGTGGTCAAATCGATCTTCGTGGTGATCCTGATCGACGGCCTGTTTGCCATGTTCTACGCAGCGATCGATTTCTGAGGCGGATGGAACGATGAGCACAGCAGCCACGGAAAGACAGCAGGATCCGGCCTACGAACAGGAAGCGGTTCTGTCCGTGCGCGACCTGACGGTCGGCTTCGGCTCCCACATCGTGCTCGACAAGCTCAACCTCGAGATTTTTCGCGGCGAAATCCTCGGCTTCGTCGGTGCCTCGGGTACCGGAAAGTCGGTGTTGATGCGCACGGTGCTGCGGCTTCTGGCCAAGCGCTCCGGCACGATCAAGATCCTTGGCGCGGAATACGACAGGATGTCCGAGGTTGACCGGATCGCGCTCGACATGCGTCTCGGCGTGCTTTTTCAGCACGGCGCACTCTTTTCGGCCCTCACGGTGCGTGAAAACATCCAGGTGCCGATGCGCGAATATCTCGACCTGCCGCAGAGCCTGATGGACGAACTGGCGCGCGTGAAGATCGAGCTGGTAGGTCTGGCGCCGGAGGCGGCCGACAAATACCCATCCGAGCTTTCGGGCGGCATGATCAAGCGAGCCGCACTTGCCCGCGCGCTCGCGCTCGACCCCGATCTCGTCTTTCTCGACGAGCCGACATCAGGCCTCGACCCGATCGGCGCGGCCGAGTTCGATGAGTTGATCGCCAAGCTGCGCGACACGCTCGGATTGACCGTGTATATGGTGACTCACGACCTCGACAGCCTGTTTTCGGTTTGCGATCGCATTGCGGTGCTCGGAAACAAGAAGGTTCTGGTCGAGGGGACCGTCGAGGACATGTTGGCCTGTGACGATCCTTGGGTGCAGTCCTATTTCCGGGGCAAACGGGCGCGGTCGATCGTGCGGCACGACGAATAGCGTCAGGAAGCCGGCGGGCGATCCCGGGTGTCTTGGACATCTTCCGGGGTGTCTGAAGCAGAAGAACGGCCGATAGGATGGCCACTGAGGTAGTCGGGACGAATGGAAACTAAAGCGAACTACGCCATTGTCGGCTTCTTCACGGTGTTCGTGATCGCGGCTGCCTTCGGCTTCGTCTACTGGATGTCGCAATACGGCCGCAGCGGCGAGATGGTCGAGCTGGTCGTCAACATTCCGGGTTCCGCCAACGGGCTCTCCGTCGGCTCGCCTGTTCGCTTCAACGGCATTCCCGTCGGCTCGGTGCGCAATCTGGCGATCGACGCCAACGATCCGCGTTACTCGATTGCTGTCACGGAAGTCTCCATCGATGCGCCCGTGCTGAAATCGACCAAGGCGACGCTCGAAGTGCAAGGTTTGACGGGTTCTGCCTATATCGAGCTGAGCGGTGGCAACAAGGGCGATGAGAACATCCTGCGCAGCGCCGTTGAAAATGGTACGCAGGCGCGCATTCTTGCCGACCAGTCGAGCGTCACCAGCTTGCTCGCGACAGCGGACAAGATCATGGACCGCGCCGACGATGCGATCAGCGACATCCAGGGCTTCGTCAAGGACGTGCGCGGCCCCCTGACCAGCACGATCGGCAATGCCGAGAAATTCTCCAAGGCGCTTGCCGACAATTCCGGCGCAATCGACGACTTCCTGAAAAGCGTGACCGAGCTTTCGGCATCGATCAATGCCGCGTCGAAGAAGCTTGATTCGACCCTTGCCTCGGCCGACGTGCTGGTGAAGTCGGTCGATCCGAAAAAGATCGATCATATCGTCAGCAACGTTGAGCAGCTTAGCAATGACCTGAAGGCCGCCTCAGGCGGCGTTTCCGAAACCATTGCAGCGTTCAAGCGCACGGTCGAGACCTATGACCAGTTCGGCAAGAATGCGCAGAAGACGCTCGAGCGCGTCGATACGCTGGTGGCTGCCGTCGACAAGCAGAAGGTCGAACTTGTTGTCAACGACATTTCGGCAGCAAGTGCCGACGCCCGCAGGACGGTCGCCAACATCACGCAGTTTGCCGAGAAGATCACGGCGCGCCAGCAGGACATCGATCGCACGATCACCGACGTGACCCAGATGGCCAGCAAGCTGAATGCTGCCTCCAGCCGCGTCGACAGCATCCTCGTCAAGGTCGATGGGTTCCTCGGCGATGCCGACGCACCGTCGCTTTCGGCCGAGGCGCGCACCACGCTCGAATCGTTCCGCAAGATGGCCGACAACCTCAACGCCCAGATCGGCCCGATTGCAGACAATCTGAAGCGGTTCTCCGGCTCCGGCCTTCGCGATGTCGAGGCACTGGTGACCGATACACGTCGCACCGTGCAGAGCCTCGAGAATACGATTTCGACATTCGACAAGAATCCGCAACGCCTGCTGTTCGGCGGCGAAACAGTCAAGCAATACGATGGTCGCACCCGACGCTGAATCAGGTAAGACAAAGCCGGGTGGGGCCGGCGGGTTGCTTTCATTAAAGAGCGCTCTAAGGTGCTGCGAATTGGACAAGGGTTTGGGCAGTATGAATTTTCCGGGGCTGGTGTGTATGCGTGAGACGGGAGCGAAACGCTCTGCCCTGGTTTTCACGCTGGCTGTCTTGTTGGCCGGGTGCGGTGCCGGTGCTGCCGTCAACGATACATTCAGCCTTTCCGCGTCGCCGGTCGTCGAAGGACGGGCTGCGACCAGCAAGCAGATACTCGTGCCGGAACCGACGGCGCTGAAAGCGCTCGACAGCGACCAGGTCGTCATCCGTCTTTCCGGTTCGGAGCTGCAGTATCTGTCCAAGGCACAATGGAGCGACCGCCTGCCGCGCATGGTGCAGGCAAAGCTGGTTCAGGCGTTCGAGAATACCGGCAAGGTGGCGGGCGTCGGCAAGCCCGGCGAGGGGCTGGCGATCGACTATCAGGTGATCAGCGAGATCCGCTCCTTCGAGATCTCGACCGAAGGCGCCGATACGGCGGTCGTCGAGATCTTTGCAAAGATCGTCAATGACCGGAACGGCACTGTGCGGGCGCAGAAGGCATTCCGCGCCACGGCCGGCGTCAAGGGCACCGGCAACCCGGCCTTCGTCAGGGCCCTCGATCAGGCGTTCGCGACGGTCGCATCCGAGATCGTCGGCTGGACGCTCGGTTCTATCTGAGCCAGTCCTATCTTCCCTCTGCCGCCTCGATGCGGTTGACCACTTCTGCCACCCCCTTCGTCAGTCTTGCGGCTTCTTCGGCGCGGGCGGATTCGGCCTTCGTGGCGACATGCCCCGCAAGCACGATCGTATTTCCCTGGCAGACAACCGTGACGTCGGATGCATCGAGCCCGGGCGTCACCGCAAGGCCATGCGCCACGCGACGTTCCAGCTCGGCGGGGTGATCCCCGGTGCTGCGATCCGGTTCGCTGCCGTGAAATGTGCGCTTCTTGAAGATCATGGTCCGGCCCCCTTCCTCGATGGAAGGACAACGCGGCGCTCGACGATTTGTTCAGCTGTTCCAATCGAAACAGCGCAATCCAGGCTTTCGTGCGATGGCTCGGACATGCGGATCGCACGTCATTCCTGGCCGCAGAATTCGAACGGGGAACCATTCATGCGCCATTCTCTCTTCGCCGTCGCGCTCGCGATGACGACTGTCATTGCTCTCGCTATTCCGGCAAAAGCCGGCAACTACAGCTACGGTTATCGACAGACCTGCGTGGTCAAGACGGTGCAGACCTATGGCGCCTATGGCCGGGTGGTGATCAAGAAGGTGCGCATCTGCAAATGACGTCCGCGCACCTTCGGTTTCGTTCAAAAGGAGCCTCAGAAACGCTCTATCTCTTCATTTCCAAGTATTTCCTGACGGAAACCGCTTCGCACTTTTCCTACAGCGCCGCGCGTCTTATGAGACGCGCAAAGGTCGCTGTAGCACCTTGAGTTGCTGCGTGTTTTTATCCTTAAATCGAATAGGATTTAAGGAAACATGCAGTAGCAATTTTTTAGGGCCAGCGCACGACCGGGGGCAGGGACGAGAGGATCGACTCGACATTGCCGCCGGTCTTCAGGCCGAAGATGGTGCCGCGGTCGTAGAGCAGGTTAAACTCGACATAGCGGCCGCGACGCACGAGCTGCTCGTCGCGATCTTCCTCGGTCCAGGGCGTATTGAAATTGGTGCGCACGATCTTGGGGTAGACAAGCGCGAACGCCTTGCCGACATCACGCGTGAAGGCGAAGTCCGCGTCCCAACCGCCTTGCTCGGCCGGAGACTGAAGCCAATCGTAGAAGATGCCACCGGTCCCGCGCGGCTCGTTGCGGTGCTTCAGGAAGAAGTACTCGTCGCACCACTGCTTGTACCTGGCGTGATCAGCCACCGAGTGACGGTTGCAGGTGATCTCCATCGCGCGGTGGAACAGCTGCGTGTCAGGGTCGGTCATGACGCGGCGGCGGTCGAGCACCGGCGTCAGGTCTGCGCCACCGCCGAACCAGTTGCTGGTGGTGACGACCATGCGGGTGTTCATGTGAACGGCCGGCACATTGGGGTTCACGGGATGCGCGATCAGCGAGATACCCGATGCCCAGAAGCGTGGGTCTTCGCTGGCGCCGGGGATCTGCTCACGGAATTCCGGTGAGAATTCGCCGAAGACGGTCGAGGTGTGTACGCCGACCTTCTCGAAGACGCGACCTTCCATCATCGACATGCGACCGCCGCCGCCTTCGCCGCCGTCCCGGCTCCATTCCTTGCCGACAAAGCGGCCCGGTTCACGGTCGGACAGCGGGCCGGTCAGGTCGTCTTCGACAGCCTCGAAAGCGGCGCAGATCGTATCGCGCAGGCTTTCGAACCAGGCTCTGGCTGCTGCCTTCTTGTCTTCGATATCGGCAGGCAGCCCCTGGGGTAGTTGCGGTCGTTCCATGAAAATTTGTCCTGTTCGCGGCTTTGCGCGCCGGAAAGCCGCCGATTCGTTGATGTGGGCCACAGTTCATATTTCCGCCGGATTGGCAACGGCGGAGGGGCCATCGGGCTACTGCATAATTCCTTAAATCAGATTCGATTTAAGGAGAAAATTATGCAGCAAGTCTAAAGCGCTGCAGCGTCCTTTGCGCGTCATATTTGGCGCGCCGCGCTGCAGTCTGCCGCATCGTATGGGCGGTGTAAAACGGACTCGCAATGGCCCGATACTCACACTATCTTTACCTCCAGAGGTATGGCCCATGGCAAGAATACCCGCAGGTCCGCCGCTCGATGGTTTGCGGCGCCAGATCGCCCGGCATCGCCGGGACAATCCGACACGAGGCGATGGCCTTTTCGTGCGTGAAACCTTTCGGCTCGATCGAAGTGCGGCCCGCGCCAAGGCGCGCGAATGGTTCGATACCTGGCCAAAAGCCGCCTATTGGACCGAAGTGGAAAGCTGGCGCCAGCTCGACGGCGACGAGATCGAGTTCACCATGCGCCGCCTGCCGACTGCAGACTGAGGCCTCCTAGGGCTGGCCGTCCTCTTCCGTCGCATCCATCAGCCGAGGGCCGGCGCCTTCCATCGAGAGCACATCGTAGGGGTTGCGCAGCGGACATTCCCTGAGCGACAGACATCCGCAGCCGATACAGCTCGTCAGGTGGTCGCGTAGCGCCATCAGGCTGGCGATGCGCGCATTCAGTTGCTCGTGCCAGCTTTCCGACAGCCGAGCCCAATCCTGCACCGTCAGGGGCCGGTCGTCGGGCAGCACCGTCAGCGCCGCCTGGATTTCCGAAAGCGGAATTCCGGTCCGTTGCGCCACCTTGATCACCGCCACGCGCCTCAGCACGCTTCGGGGATAGCGGCGCTGGTTGCCGCGGCTGCGGTTGCTGCGGATCAGACCCTTGGCCTCATAGAAATGCAAGGTGGAAACGGCGACGCCGCTGCGTTCGGCGACTTCGCCGACGGTCAGTTCGCGTCGCATTTCGCTGTTTCTTACAATCGTCATGGCGGGCTATTGACCTCAACTAATGTTGAGGTTTTATAGCATGAGCTCCATGGAATTCACAACAAGGAGCTGATCCCCATGACAGAGAAAATGACGCTTGCGGTGATCTACGGCAGCGCCCGGCAGGGGCGCTTCTGCGACACGGTCGCCAACTGGCTGATCCGTGAGATCTCGGATTCGAACGTCTTCAATCTCACGGTCATCGATCCGGCACGGCTGAGGGCATCGCGCGGCGTCGGCGCCACGGTCAATCCCGGCGAGTGGCTGGAGCGCAAGGTGGCCGAAGCGGATGCCTTCCTGGTGGTGACGCCGGAATACAATCACGGCTACCCGGCCGCGCTGAAGGAACTGATCGATTCGGTCTACGAGCCGTGGCATGCCAAGCCCGTCGCCTTCGTCTCCTATGGCGGCGCTTCCGGCGGCATCCGCGCCGTCGAGCAGTTGCGCCAAGTCTTTGCCGAGCTGCATGCGGTGACGCTGCGCGACGGCGTCCAGTTTGCCAAAGCCTGGTCGAAGTTCGATGCGGCCGGCAACCTCTACAAGCCCGAGGAGCTGCGTGCGCCGCTGTTCCTGATGATGGATCGGCTCATCTGGTGGGCGCGGACATTGAAGCAGGCCCGCAAGGCGACGCCCTACAACGAGGTTGCCGCCTGAATTTTGGGGCGCTGCCGTTGGCCGCGCCCATCGTCACCCCCCATCGGGAAAGGCAGGGCATTACCATGCGATGTTTTTCAGAGCAGTTGCACTTGCCGGATCGCCTCGCCGGCGATCATCGCAGCAGACATGGCGACGTTGAGCGACCGTTGCCCCTCGGCCATCGGGATGAGGATGCGGCCTTCCGCGCGATCATGCACATGGTCTGGCACACCGGCGCTTTCCCGACCGAACAGCAGGATATCGTCGGGCCTGAATTCAAAGCGGGTATAGGGCTCGGCGGCCTTGGTGGTGGAGGCGAGCACAAGCCTTCGGCCGGTCGGCACCCGCCACGCCTCGAACCGTTCCCAGTTGATGTGGCGGGTGAGGGTGACCGAGGCGATATAGTCCATACCGGCGCGCTTGAGATTGCGGTCGGAAAGGTCGAAGCCCGCCGGCTCGATGACATCGACGGCAAGGCCGAGGCAGGCAGCAAGGCGCAGGATCGTGCCGGTATTGCCGGGAATGTCGGGCTGGTAGAGGGCAATGCGGAGGTCACTCACGTCTGTTCACTTTTCTTGCGACTTGTCTTTTGCGGCGGAGAATTCATGCGCCAGAATCCCCATCATGATGTCGTCGTGCCAGGCGTCGTCGATCAGCGCCGTCTCTCGCTCTCGTCCCTCGACCGAGAAGCCGCATTTGCGGTAGCTGGCGATGGCGCGCTCGTTGAAGGCAAGCACGCGCAGCGAAACACGGTGCAGGCCGAGCGCGCCGAACGCATGCGCCAATACAAGCTTGGTGACGGCAGTGCCAAGCCCTTGGCCGAGCAATTTCGGATTGAAGATGCCGATGGCAAAGGAGGCGCGCCGGTCGACCCGGTTGATATTGTCGAGCCTGACTTCGCCAATTGGCCCGTTGCGATCGATGATCCAGGCAGCTGGATGCTCGACGAGGTGTTGCACCCACGCTTCTGCATCCGCTTGTCCGAAAGCGCGGGCGAAGGTGGCGCTGCCACCGAACATGCGGTGGATCTCGGGATCCCGCCCGAGCGCCAGTCGCGCCTCGACGTCGCCCCCTTGCGGCCGCCTCAGATGGAAACCTTGTCCTTTCAATTCGGGAGGGGGCGTCGATGATGCGTTCATATGCGTCTCCTACCAATGCCGGACGCGCCTGCCATGTGTCGTTTCCGTTTGATTTCGCGGTGTCTAATCTGTGCCGAATGAGCAACATCCGACCGAACGATGAAAAAACAGGCAGGAAAGTGCCTGCGACAATCTGGCATGTCGACGCGATTAGGGGTAGAGAGAACCTCTCTTCAACGCGAACCGACGGAGGCAATGATGACTGTATTGATGTTGACACGCCTTCCAGGAGTGATGGGCCACCGTTTGGCCTGACCGGTTCCGCGACTTATCTTTCAAGAGATCGATGCGCGCTTCCGGAACTCCGGAAGACAAACCGCTATGGCGGGCAGCATTTCCGGACTGAAATTTTCACGATAAAGAATGCGGGGCAAATTCCCGCCTTCCTTCAAAATACTCTGAAGGAGCAAGTCTATGTTTGGCTGGTTTGAATCCCGCCTCAATCCCTATCCGACGGAAGAGCCCGTGCTTCCGCCGAAGAGCCTTTTCGGCTTCTGCTGGCACTATTCCAAGCCCGCAGTTCCGTGGTTGCTCATCATGTCGGTCTGCACCATGCTCATCGCCATCGGCGAAGTGGCGCTGTTCCAGTTTCTCGGAAACATGGTCGACTGGCTGTCGAGTGCCAATCGCGACACCTTCCTGCAGGCGGAAGGTCACCGGCTGATCTGGATGGGCGGCCTGGTTCTGATCGGCCTGCCGCTGCTGGTGGCGATCGATTCGTTCATCATGCACCAGGTGCTGCTCGGCAATTACCCGATGATCGCCCGCTGGCAGATGCACCGCTATCTGCTGCGCCAGAGCATGACGTTCTTCGCCAACGAGTTCGCCGGCCGCGTGGCGACCAAGGTCATGCAGACCTCGCTTGCGGTTCGCGAAACGGTGATGAAGATCCTCGACGTCTTCGTCTATGTCGTCAGCTATTTCGTCACGATGCTGATCGTCGTTGCCGCTGCCGACTGGCGGCTGGTGACGCCGCTCGCCGTCTGGCTGGTGATCTACATCTGCATCGTTACCTATTTCGTGCCGCGGTTGCAGAAGATTTCCAAGGAGCAGGCGGACGCGCGATCGATGATGACGGGCCGTATCGTCGACAGCTACACCAACATCGGCACGGTCAAGCTGTTCTCGCATGCAGGCCGCGAGGAAACGTATGCGCGCGCCGGCATGGACGGCTTCCTCGACACGGTGCATCGCCAGATGCGCAAGGTGACGCTGTTCCACGTGCTGGTCTACGCCAACAACAGCATCGCGCTGTTTGCAATCAGCGCGCTCGGCATTCACCTGTGGCTGACAAGTGCCATCTCGGTCGGCGCGATCGCGATCGCCGTTGGTCTGGCCATGCGCATCAACGGCATGTCGCAATGGATCATGTGGGAAGTCTCGGCGCTGTTCGAGAACATTGGCACTGTCTATGACGGTATCGGCATGATGACCAAGGCGCACGACATCGTCGACGAACCGGATGCCAAGGCGCTGAAGGCGGAAAAGGGTGCGATCACCTACGACAACGTCCGCTTCCACTACGGCAAGGCAAAGGGCGTCATCGATCACCTGTCGCTCGACATCAAGCCGGGCGAGAAGATCGGCCTGGTCGGACGCTCGGGTGCCGGCAAGACGACGCTGATGAACCTGCTATTGCGGTTCTACGACGTGGAGTCAGGCGCAATCCGGATCGACGGCAAGGATATCGCCACCGTCACCCAGGATAGCCTGCGCGCCCAGATTGGCGTCGTCACGCAGGATACCTCGCTGCTGCACCGCTCCATTCGCGACAACATCGCCTATGGACACCCGGAAGCCGACGACGAGGCGATCACCGCGGCTGCGAAGCGGGCGAATGCCTGGGAGTTCATCCAGGCGCTCGAGGACAACCAGGGGCGCAAGGGGCTCGACGCCCAGGTCGGCGAACGGGGCGTCAAGCTCTCCGGCGGCCAGCGCCAGCGTATCGCGATCGCCCGCGTCTTCCTCAAGGACGCGCCGATCCTCGTCCTCGACGAAGCGACATCAGCGCTCGATTCCGAAGTCGAGCAGGCGATCCAGGAGAACCTGTTCGCGCTGATGGCTGGCAAGACGGTGATCGCGATCGCCCACCGCCTGTCGACGCTGACGGAAATGGACCGCCTGGTCATCCTCGAGGCCGGGCGGATCGTCGAAACCGGTTCGCATGCCGAACTCGTGGCCAAGGGCGGCCTTTACGCCGACCTCTGGTCACGCCAGTCGGGCGGCTTCATCGCCGACGATACCGAGAAGGAAGAAGCGGCGGAGTGATCCGCTGTGACCCTGCCGCCCATGCGGGCGGCGGGGTTTTGCCACGTCACCTAACGCATTTGTAATGCGCCCGATGGTGGAAACCGATTGCTGTTGCCGCCGAACCGCCTATATCGGAAACATGCTCAGCGCCATCGTCAGCATCTTTGAGAACTGGATCAAGCCGTTTGCGCCGCGCGAGCGATTGCAGCCGCCGAAATCGCTGTGGGGTTTTGCCTGGTTCTACGCCCGCCAGGCCAAAGGGCCGTTTCTGGCGATGGCCATCCTCGGGGGCCTTGTCGCCATGCTGGAGGCGGGGCTCTTCTACTTCGTCGGACGGCTGGTCGATCTGCTCGACACTGTGAAGCCCGAAGCGGGCTGGAGCGGGCTAATTTCCGCCAACGGGCCAGAGCTTCTGTTCATGTTGCTGACGGTGCTGGTGTTCCGCTTCGTCGCGGTGTCGCTGGCAGCGCTCGTCGAGGAGCAGTCGATCATCACCGGCTTCCTCAATCTCGTGCGCTGGCAAACCTACACCCACGTCGCTCGGCAATCGCTTTCCTTCTTCCAGAACGATTTTTCCGGCCGGATCGTGACGAAAGTCTGGTCCGGCGCGCAGGCGACCAGCGATCTGATCGTCTCGCTGCTGCAGGTCGTCTGGTTCATCGTCATCTATACCGCCTCGACCATGGCGCTCATCGCCCAGCTCGACTGGCGGCTGGCGGCAATGGTCGCGTTCTGGATCGTCCTCTTCCTGGCGCTGGCGCGCTACTTCGTTCCGCGCATCCGCAAGCACGCGCGCGATACGGCTGAAATGGCCTCGATGCTGAACGGGCGGATGGTTGATGCCTATTCGAACATCCAGACATTGAAACTGTTCGGTCGCGACGACGAGAACGACCGCTATATCCGCGCCGGCTTCGATCGCTTCCAGCGGGCGGTGATCCCCTTCACGCGGCTACTGACGGCCGTGCGTGCCTCGCTTGCGCTGCTTTCGGGCATGATGATCGCGGCCATCGCCGTCTATGCCATCCACCTCTGGCTTGGCGGTGCGATCAGTTCGGGTGCGGTTGCCTTCACGCTGGCGCTGGTGCTGCGACTCAACATGCTGCTCGGCCGGATGATGACGCAGTTCAACTCGATCATGCGCAACATCGGCACGATCCAGAATTCGGCCGAGCTCGTCTCCCAGGCGATCGGTCTTGTGGACAAACCGGATGCCAAGGAGTTGTCGGTCAGCGAGCCGGAAATCCGTTTCGAGCATGTGAAGTTCCATTACGGCAAGAGTGCCGGCGTCATCGACGACTTCTCGCTCGTGATCCGTCCAGGCGAAAAGGTCGGGATCGTCGGCCGTTCGGGCGCCGGTAAGTCAACGCTCGTTAACCTGCTGTTGCGCTTCTACGACCTCGAGGGCGGGCGCATCCTGATCGATGGGCAGGACATTTCGACGGTGAAGCAGGAATCGCTGCGCGCACAGGTCGGCATGGTCAGCCAGGACACCTCGCTGCTGCACCGCTCCATCCGGGACAACATCCTTTTCGGCCACCCGGATGCAACCGACAAGCAATTGATCATCGCAGCCGAGAGGGCCGAGGCCTACGAGTTCATTCTCGATCTCCAGGACCAGCGCGGCCGCAGGAGTTTCGATGCCCATGTCGGTGAACGCGGCGTCAAGCTTTCTGGCGGGCAGAGGCAGCGTATCGCGATTGCCCGCGTCATGCTCAAGGATGCGCCGATCCTCGTTCTCGACGAGGCGACGTCGGCGCTCGATTCCGAAGTCGAGGCGGCAATCCAGTCCAATCTCGACCGGCTGATGCAAGGAAAAACGGTGCTTGCTATCGCACACCGATTGTCGACGATCGCCGCTCTCGATCGGCTCGTCGTCATGGATAAGGGCCGGATCGTCGAGGACGGAACCCACGCCGAACTGATCGCTCGGGGCGGTCTTTACGCTGACCTCTGGTCGCGGCAATCCGGCGGCTTTCTGGCACGCGAAGAAGCGGCAGAGTAGGGCGGCCTCGTCGCCTTTTCTCCACCCTTCGAACGGCCGCCGGCCAACTGCAATGACGACCGTCAAGTCCTTGTGCCAATTGGCCGCGCTTTTCCCCGCGACAATCTGCCCACCCACCCTTGTCAAGGCTGGACATAATTTGCGATCAAGCATAGAACGCGCCGGATTGACGGGGAATCTGCGAGCCGTGTGCGCGCAGCACTTTTCGGATTCTGACGCCCGATAACGTGTTTGCAACAGCAAACCGGCTAAGGTGTCAGCACATTGATTGGGCGTGCTTCCTTGACCTAGGTGAAACCGCAAGGGCAGGGATCTCGCTGGGCGGATGCGGTTTCCGCAACATTGCGTGAGAGGATGGTTTAGCCGTGAGCGAACACGACATTTCAAGCGAGACCTCGGGCGAGCCCACTCGCCGCGATTTCCTTTACCTGGCCACCGGCATGGCGGGCGTCGTCGGCGCCGGCGCGGTCGCTTGGCCATTCATCGACCAGATGCGTCCGGATGCTTCGACGCTTGCTCTCGCCTCGATCGAGGTCGATGTGTCGAGCCTGCAGGCCGGCATGTCGCTGACGGCCAAATGGCGCGGCAAGCCGATCTTCATCCGCAACCGCACTGAGAAGGAAGTGGAAGAGGCCAAGGCGGTCGCTCTTGCCGACCTCAAGGATCCGGTTGCGCGCAACGCCAACCTTCCGACCGACGCCGAGGCGAACGATCTCGATCGCTCCGCCGGCGAAGGCAAGGAAAACTGGATCGTGATGATCGGCTCCTGTACCCATCTCGGCTGCGTGCCGCTTGGTCAGGCCGGTGATTTCGGTGGCTGGTTCTGTCCCTGCCATGGTTCCCACTACGATACGGCCGGCCGAATCCGTAAAGGTCCGGCGCCGGAGAACCTCGCCGTGCCGACCTTCTCGTTCGTTTCCGACACAGTTATCAAGATCGGTTGAGGGGACTACTGATAATGAGTGCTGAACATTCAACCTACACGCCAACGACTGGCATTGAGAAATGGGTTGATTCCCGTCTTCCGCTGCCGCGTATGATTCACGACAGCTTCATCAGCTATCCGGTTCCCCGGAACCTGAACTACGCATATACCTTTGGCGCCATGCTTTCCGTGATGCTGATCGTGCAGATCCTGACCGGTATTGTGCTGGCCATGCACTATGCCTCCGACACGACCGTTGCGTTCAACTCGGTCGAAAAGATCATGCGCGACGTCAACCACGGTTGGCTGCTGCGCTACATGCACGCCAACGGCGCATCATTCTTCTTCATCGCCGTCTACCTACACATCGCCCGTGGCCTCTATTACGGCTCGTACAAGGCACCGCGCGAAATCCTCTGGATCCTCGGCGTGGTCATCTACCTCCTGATGATGGCTGCCGGCTTCATGGGCTACGTTCTGCCCTGGGGTCAGATGTCCTTCTGGGGCGCGACCGTTATCACCGGCTTCTTCTCGGCCTTCCCCTTGGTGGGTGAGTGGATCCAGCAGTTCCTGCTTGGCGGCTTTGCCGTTGACCAGCCGACCCTGAACCGCTTCTTCTCGCTGCACTACCTGCTGCCCTTCATGATCGCCGGCGTTGTCGTGCTTCACGTCTGGGCCCTGCACGTCACCGGCCAGACCAACCCGACCGGCGTCGAAGTGAAGTCGAAGACCGATACCGTTCCCTTCACGCCCTACGCGACCTTGAAGGACGCACTCGGCGTCTCCGTGTTCCTGCTGGTCTATGCATGGTTCGTATTCTACCAGCCAAACTTCCTCGGCCATCCGGACAACTACATTCCGGCTGACGCTCTGAAGACGCCTGCCCACATCGTTCCTGAATGGTACTACTTGCCGTTCTACGCGATGCTGCGCGCCATCACCTTCAATGTCGGCCCGATCGACTCCAAGCTCGGTGGCGTTCTGGTGATGTTCGGCTCGATCATCATCCTGTTCTTCCTGCCATGGCTGGATACCTCGAAGGTGCGTTCGGCTGTCTACCGTCCCTGGTACAAGCTGTTCTTCTGGATCTTCGTGGTCAACGCCATCCTGCTCGGCTGGCTGGGTTCGCGCCCTGCGGAAGGCCTGTACGTTGTCATGTCGCAGATCGGCACTCTGTACTACTTCGGTTTCTTCCTCGTCATCATGCCGGTCCTCGGCCTGATCGAAACGCCGAAGCGCATTCCGAATTCCATCACCGAGGCGGTGCTTGAGAAGAAGAATGCGAAGGCACAGCCGGCCACCGCACGTGCCTGATCAGAACAGCGATTGATAAGGAACCCACAACAATGAAAAAGCTTGTAACAGGCATTCTGTCACTTGCTGTCGTCGCTGGCCTCGGTCTCGGAGCTGCTGTCGCTGAAGAGGCGGCAGGTGGCGCGGAGCATGGCGGCGGCACGCCCCACTATCCGATCCACAAGCCTGAGCAGCAGGACTGGTCGTTTGCCGGCCCGTTCGGCAACTACGACAAGGGTCAGCTGCAGCGTGGCCTGAAGATCTACACCGAAGTCTGTTCGGCCTGCCACTCGATGAATCTGGTGGCATTCCGTACGCTCGAAGGCCTCGGCTATTCCGACGCACAGGTGAAGGCCTTCGCCGCGAACTACGAAGTTCAGGACGGCCCGAACGCTGACGGCGAAATGTACACCCGCAAGGCCGTGCCTGCGGATCACTTCCCGTCGCCGTACCCGAACAAGGAAGCAGCTGCTGCTTCCAACAACGGGGCTGCACCGCCGGACTTCTCGCTGATCGCCAAGGCGCGCGGCATCGAACGCGGCTTCCCGCAGTTCGTCTTCGATATGTTCTGGCCTTACCAGGAAGGTGGCCCGGATTATATCCACGCGCTGCTGACCGGTTACCATGAGCCGCCGGAAGGCGTTCAGGTCGCCGAAGGCACGCACTACAACCCTTACTTCGCCAACGCTTCTGCGCTGGCGATGGCCCAGCCGATCTCCAACGATCAGGTTACCTACGAGGATGGCACGCCGCAGACGGTGGACCAGTATGCCAAGGACGTTTCGGCCTTCCTGATGTGGGCAGCCGAGCCGCACCTGGAAGACCGCAAGCGCACCGGCTTCATGGTCATGGTGTTCCTGCTGATCTTCACCGGTCTCGTCTACCTGACCAAGAAGTCGGTTTACGCCAACAAGGAACATTGATCGCAGACTGGCTTCGCCAGCTTGATCGAAACCTTAGAAAGGCCCCGGTTTGTCCGGGGCCTTTTGTTTTGCGCGGTGTTGTTTTCGTTCGACGGTGCGAAATGCGCATGAGGTGGCTCTGCCTGGACGGGAAAGAGCAACCTGGTGTCAATGCGGTGATGGGGTATCCGAGCCTTGTCTCGTGTTGTCGAACCGTGGCGCGATTGGTTGCGTCGGACCAGTGGGTCGGATCGCTGCTACTTCCCGAAATAAGCGCCTTTGGGGGTATGTGCCGGCTGCCGCCGGAATGCACTCAAACGCGCTGATGCAACGCAATGCCGCGTAGCTACTATGGTGGTGGCCGCCAGGTCGTTCTCGTCATGAGGAGTGAACCGCGACATCTGTCGCGTCGGGCTAATGCCAGATGCATGAGATGCTCGCGGCAGCTTCCGCAGGAGATAGTTAAGGTGTGGATACATACCACTGCGGAACCTGGCAGGGCGTCCGCCTGGGCCTGGGCAGAATTTTAGAATGCTAGGCATGTCTGCTGTCTTCTGGTCAGCGTTTGCTGATCATGCGACGAACATGCCCGGGCTTTTCCAAGCTCGAACCGCGCCTTTCTCGATTGTGGTCGACGGTGCGGCAAACGCCGTTCTCCTGCACTCCGGCCCACACCGCCAAGATTGGCTGCGGGATACTCTTGTGGACAATGGCGTCGGCCAGCCGACGCTATGAAAGGGTCATCCGTTGGGTGCTTGGTACTCCGCCACCTCGGCAGCATCGGCGGTGATGTAGTACGGCAGTTTGCCGTAGGTAGCCGCCGGTAAGCTGCCCACGTTGGCGCGCAACGCGCGTGGAGTAACTCTGCCATTCAAATGGGACTAGTGAAGCGGCTTCCGCTCCTGGGGCGTGCTTGCGCCGTAACATTGGCGATGCCGCGCATCCTTGAACTTAGGGCACTGTGCCGCCGCCAACGGCACTGTGCTGGCACCGACGCGCCACTTTTCAATGTCGATCCTCGGCGCCCGACGGCACCGGGTGGTTGGGGAAGATCGGCGGTGATGATGCGGCAGGGATTTTGGGTTCGACAGTGTGGTATCCGGATACAATGCGGTATCTGGGTAAGGCACACAACGACCGTCATCGCGCCGTGGGTCACACTGGGTCGATGCAGAACATCTCGAAGCCCTCGATGCGGACGCGAACCTGTTGCGCGCTTCCGCTGTGGACGACACATGTGAAAACGGCCCCACCTTGCGATGGGGCCGTCAAATCTTGCCGGTCGGGCTGCCTCTTAGTTGAAGCGGCCGGCGGCGTGGGCGAGCATCGTGTAGACCTTGCCCGTGTCGGATGTAAGGTAGGTCTGGGTGATGCGCTTGTCCGGATCGTTGCGTGCGACATCGGCGAGCAGCTTTTCGAAGTCGGCGATGTAGCGATCGACGGCGGTGCGGAATTCCGGCTCGCGGTCGTACTTGCGCTTGATCTCGTCGAAGGTCTGCTGGCCCTTCAGCGTATAGAGCCGGCGGGTGAAGACGTCGCGCTCGCCGCGCTGGTAGCGGCGCCACAGGTCGACCGATGCGTCGTGGTCGATGGCCCGGGCGATATCGACCGAAAGCGAGTTCAGCGATTCCACCACGTGGCGCGGGTTGCGGTTATCGCCGCTGCGGGCAACCGGCTGGCTTTCTGCCGGGCGCTGCGGTGCGGCTGCCGGCGCTTCTTCCCGCGACGCGGCACGCAGCAGGTCTCGCATCCAGCCACCGCCTTCTGCGACTTCGCTGGTGACGGCCTGCGTTTCCGGCTGGGCCGGGGCAGGCTGCTGGACGGTCGCCTGTTCGATGCCGAGGCTGCCGCGCAGGGCAGGCGCCGGATCCTGGCGACGCGGCTCTGCGACCGGCTGCTGGACCGGACGGGCGACAGGCGCTGCAGCCACAGCAGCGGCAGCAACCGGCTGCTGGCGCAGCGGCTGGGCGACTTCGAGCTGCGTCGAGGACTTGCCGATGATTTCCGACAGCTCCTGCAGGGCCTTGATCTGCTCGGCCACGGCACGACGCATGACGGCGGCGTTTTCCTTGGCTTCCTCGGGCAGGTCGAAGGCGCTGCGCTTCAGCTCTTCGCGGGTCATATCGAGTTCCTTGCGGATCTCGCCGGCCGAGCGGCGGATATCGTCGGTCGCACCGCTGAAGCGGCCGATGGCGTCGTCGATCGCCACGCGAACGGCGTCGCGCAGCTGGATTGCGACGCCGTCGGACTTCTTGCCACTTTCGCTAAGCATGCGCTCGACGTCGGAGACAGACGACGCGACGCTGCCGCGCAGGCGGGACGCCACTTCCTTGGAGCGTTCCTCGGCGGTTGCGAATGCACCCTCGATTGAGGAACCCGCATCTTCGCCCACCTTGGCGATCGCCTGGCGGAGCGCCTCGGAGGCGCCGAGCGCGCGGCCCTCGACCGCCGAGAGCGTCTTGTTGACGTCGGCGAACGAGGTCTCGACGCCGGAGCGCAGCGTATCGGCAATCTGGCGCGACCGTTCTTCGGCGCGGGAGAAGACTGCCTCGACCGAGGCACCAGCCTCGTCGCCGGCCTGGGCCAGCGCATTGCGCATGGATTCGGCGGCTTCGGCTGCACGCTGTTCGGTGCTCGACAGCAGGCGGCCGACATCCGAGAAGGATTGCTGGATGCCGCTACGCAGATTACCAGCAACCAGACCTGAGCGCTCTTCGGCACGCTGGAAGGCACCATCGACGAAGCCTTCGAGTGCACGCATGGTGCGTTCGATTTCTTCCGAGCGCTGGACGAGGCCGACCGACAGGGTGCGCAAGGCATCCTGGCGTTCCTCGAGTGTGCTGACGAGGTTCGACTGGGCGGCGCCCAACAGGTCCGAGGCCTGGCCGAGCACCTTGGAGTGATCCTCGAAGCGGCCGACGATGCCGCCGATCTGCGACAGGGTAGAGGCCGAGATGTCCGAGAGCTTGTCGACCTTGCCTTCGATGAGGCGCGTAGAGGTCGACAGCATGTCGGAAGCCTGGCGCGTGGTTTCGGAGAATCGGGTGGCCGTAGCCTCCAGCCGCTGGTCCATGTCGCCGAGATTGTCGCTTGCCTGGTCGATGACAGTTGCGATCGCCGTGTTGTTGGCGGCGAGCTGGTCGATCAGGCCGAGGGCCGTCGACTGCAGACGGTTCTCGACCATCTTCATCGCCTTTGCCGTTTCCTCGGCGCGCAGCGAGATGGCGTTGAGCGTCTCGCCGGTGCGTTCGGTAATGGCATTGACCAATGCGGCATTTTCCGCGCGCAGGCGATCGGTGCTGTCCTTCGTCAGGCTGGCGATGCGCTCGGCAGCCTCACGGCCGGTTGCGGCATATTGATCGATGACCGGGCGTGCCTGCTCGTCGATGATGCGCGACAGTTCCATAGAGCGGCCGGCGAGCATCGAGTTGAGTTCGCGGGTCCGATCGTCGAGCGTGCTGCGGATCGCCTCACCACGGGCTTCCAGTGCCTTTTCGGCATCTGCCAAGCCCTGCTGGATGTTCTGGGCGTGGCTGGCAACCTGGCCATGCGTGGCGGCAAGGCGTGCAGTGGCGGTGTCAGAGGCATCGGCGACCGAGCGGGCGAGTTCGGCATGGCGTGCGGCCGTTGTCGAGGCGGTCTGCTCAATGGCATTTGCGAAGTCGGCGTTGCGGGCCGCCAGCACATTGGCGAAGTCCTGACCAGCCTTGGAAAGAAGGCCGGCGGAACGGGCCGCTTCCGCGTCGAGGTCCTGCGCTGCTTCGCTAACCGCGCTGCGAAGGCTGGTGACGAGACCGGCAGCCTTGCCCTCGATGCGGGCGGCTTCGGTGTCGAGTTCCTGGGCAACATCGCCGACTGCGCCGCGAAGGCTGGTGACGAGACCGGCAGCCTTGCCCTCGATGCGGGCGGCTTCAGTGTCAAGTTCCTGGGCAACATCGCCGACTGCACCGCGAAGGCTGGTGACGAGACCGGCAGCCTTGCCTTCGATGCGGGCGGCTTCGGTGTCGAGTTCCTGGGCAACATCGCCGACTGCACCGCGAAGGCTGGTGACGAGACCGGCAGCCTTGCCTCCGATGCGGGCGGCTTCGGTGTCGAGTTCCTGGACCACATCGCCGACTGCGCCGCGAAGGTTGCTGATGAGGTCCGCGGTCTTGCCTTCGATCCGGCCGGCCTCGGCGTCGATCTCCTGCGTCGCTTCGCTGACGGCGCCGCGCAGGCTGGTGACAAGCACCGCAGCCTTGCCTTCGATCGTGCGGTTGACGTTTTCGAGGCCGATGTTGAGGGCGCGGTCCATGGTGCCGAGGCGCTCTTCAATGCGGTCCGTACCGGCATTGATGGCGCTGGAGATGCGGCTTGCGGCTTCCTCGCTGACGCGGTCGATCTCGCCGGAACGCTCACCGAGGCTGTCGGCGATGCGCTGGCCGGCGTTGTCAACGATAGCGTTGACACTGTCGACGCTGTCGCGGACGCGATCCTCCAGCGAGCCGAGGCTCGTTTCCAGGCGCAGACCGGTGTCATCGACCAAGGCATTGACGCTGCCGACACTGCCTCGAATACGGCTTTCCAGAGAACCGAGACTTGTCTCGATCTTGGCGCCGGTATCGTCGACGATGGCATTGACGCTTCCGACGCTGTCGCGGATACGATCCTCCAGGGTGCCAATGCTGGCCTCGATGCGGATACCGGTGTCGTCGACGATTGCGTTGACATTGCCGACGCTGCCGCGGATGCGGTCTTCCAAAGTTCCGAGGCGAGATTCGATGAGGCTGCTGGTTTCATCGACGATGACGCTGACCTTATCGACGCTCCCGTGCATCCGCCCCTCGAGCGAACCCAGACGGGTCTCGATGCGGGCGGCCGTGTCATCGACGATCGTGCTGACATTATCGACGCTGCCGCGCATACGGTCTTCGAGCGAGCCAAGACGGGTCTCGACACGAACACCCGCCGCATCGGCAATCGAACCGACATTTTCGGCACTGTCGCGCATGCGCTCTTCAAGCGCGCCAAGGCTTGTCTCGATGCGCAGACCGGTGTCGTCAAGGCGGTCGTTGAGGCCGTTGATCGACATGTCGACGCGGTTGGTCAGCGTGTCGGCGGCGAGGCTGATCTGGCCGGCCGTTTCCGCCAGGCGCTCGGCAATGTTGCCGGTCGTCGAGCGCATGCGGGCTTCCAGCGTTTCGCCGCTGCGGTCGATGATGCCGGCAAGTGCCGCTTGGCGCTCTTCGAGCGACATTTCGAGCATGCTGGCGCTGGTGGCAAGGCTGGTGGCGATCGACACGGACTGGTCGGACAACATGCCTTCCAGCTGGTCGCGGCCCTGGTCGACGGCGAGGTTGATTGCGTTGATCCGGTCGTCGAGCGTGGCTCGAATCTGCTCGTGGGTCGAGGAGAGTGTTTCGCGCAGGTGCTCGGCGCGGCCGGTCAGCGTCTGTTCGATTTCCGTCGCCTTGCCGGCGAGCGAGGCTGTCGCCTCGGTGGTGCGCGCGGTCAGCGCCTCGGCGATCTGGGCGCTGGTGGCCGTCAGGACGTCCGAGATCTTGCCCACGCGGCCGCTGAGGTCTTCGGCAATGCGAGCGCTGGTGTTGGTAAGAGTGTCGGAGATCTGGCTGACGCGGCCACCGAGGTTTTCGGCAACGAGGGATACGCTGTCCGAAAGCTTCTGTTCGATTTCACCGACACGGTCGGTCATCGTCTCGGCAACGGCCGTGGCGCGGAAGGTGAGGTTGTCGGCGACGTCTTCGGCATGACGGCTCAGGGAATCTGCCATTTCGTTGGCGCGGGCCGTCATCGTCGAGGTGATGTGGGCGGAGCGATCGGCGAGAACGCCGTCGAGTGCCGATGTCTGGGTCGAAAGGGTTTCTGCAATCGCCTGGCTGCGTTCCGAAAGAACACGCTCCAGCCGGTCGGCCGTTTCGCCGACGGCACCTTCGATCGCGTCCGTTCCGGTCGAAAGCACGGTCGAAAGGGCAAGGGTGCGCTCGGACAGGGTGTTGTCGAGGCGGTGCTGGCTTGCCGCGATGGCGCTGGTGATCTCGTCGGTCGAGCCGGTCAGCGTCTGCTCGATGCGGGCATGGGCCGCGTGCAGGCCATCGACGAACTGTGCCGTGCGGGTGTCGAGGCCCTCGGTCAGGCGCTGTTCGCTTGATGTCAGTGCATTTGCAAGCGCATCTGCGCGCTGGCCAAAGCCGTTCTCGATGCGATCCTGAGCCTCGGACAAGGCGCCCATCAGGCTGCTGGTCTTTTCGGAAAGAACGCTGTCGATGCGGCTATGGGCTCCGCCGATCAGGTTGCTGAGATCGGACGTGCGGCTGCCGATCGTCTCCTCGATGAAGTCGTGGGTGGCGCCGAGTGCTGTCGCGAGTGTGAGCGACTGATCCGAAAGCGCCGAGCCGATCTTCTCGATGCTGCTGTCGAGCGCGCCACCGATGGCATCCGAACCGCCACTGACGGTCTCGTTGATGCGGTGCAGGCTTTCCATCAGCTTGGTGTCGAGCAAGCTGGCGCGCTTGTCGAAGGCCGATGCGAACTCGTGGAAGCGTTCGTCGAAGGCGGTGGCAAGGTGGCCGACTGTCGTCTGCAGCTTTTCTTCGAAGAATCCGCCGCGCAGATCGAGATCCATGATGGCATCGTCGGCGCTGGAGCGCAGGCTCTGGCGGAAATGCGCACCCTTTTCGTCGAGGGTGGCGTTGAGCGTCGCGAGCACGTCTTCGAGGCCGCCGGCAATTGCCTGCTGACCGACGCTCAGGCTTTCGTTGAGGTCGCGGGTGCGGGCAATCAGCGTTTCATTGAGCTGGCGGGCGCGCTCGTTCAGCGCGGCATTCAGCTTTTCAGTGTTAGCATCGAGCGAGGAGGCGCGGGTCTCGAACTGGCCGAGCAGCTGCTCGCCGCGCTTTGTCAGCGTATCGCTCAGCTGGTCGAGGCGGGTGTCGAATTCGCTGCTGAGGCCGAGGCCGGCTGCCGTCAGGCCGGAAAGGAGCGAGTCCGTGCGGTTCGACAGCATGGTGCTGATGTTCTGCAGCGCCGTGTCGGACTTTTCGCTGAGTGCCGCTGCCCGCGTGTCGATCAGCGAGGCAAAAGCCTCGCCGGAGATGGCGATGCGCGAGGCGATGTCTTCGCCGGCCTGGTCGAGATCGTCCTTCAGCTTGCCATGCGCACCGGCGATGGTCGAGCGGATGCGCTCGGAGTGGCCGATGATGGCTTCGCGCTCAAGGCCCAGCTCCTGAACCAGCGTACGCACGCGCAGTTCGTTTTCGCTGTAGCTGCGCTCGAGCGCATTCACCTCGGAGTGAACCAGCGTTTCGAGTTCGGTGGCGCGCGCAATCGTGCGCTCGATGCCTTCGTTCATCGCCGAGACTTCGCGGCGAACGGCCTGACCGACGGTCATGACCCGGTCGGCGGCCGCAGTTTCCGGTTCGGCCAGGCGCAATGCCACTTCGGCCATGGAGCGCGCGGCGTTGCGCAGTTCCTGCGCGCGGGCGATCATGATGGCGAAGGAGAAGAAGAGCATGATCGGCAGCGCGATGCCAATGGCGACGCCGACGGCACCCGGGGTGGCAGCGAGATCGCTCAGCGAGCGGATCTGCCAGATCTGTGGGCCATAGAGCAGGTTGGCGACACCGATGCCGGCCACGGCCCAGATCACCGAAACGAGGGCTGCGACACGGATGGCGGCGCGGTTCGAGCGAACGTCGAGGGCGCGCAACATGGCAGCCGGAGAGCGGCGCCCATCGTCGTTTGCCGGAGAAAGGGGAGGCGACTTTGGCGCAGGTTCAGGAGCGAGCCCGCGTGCGGCGTCATTTGCTCGCGCGGCGCGGGGGGCTTCCTGCTGAGGCTTGGCATTTCGGCTGTGATCGGGCTGAGCAGCCTGATTAGTGGAGTCAGACACATTTTCCTCCGGATTATCCAAGGAAGTCTTGTCGTTAGGGCTCGACTTAAGCTCGTCAAAATCGATCTTAAGGGCCGCTTCCAGAGCCTGGAAGGCCTTTTCATCAATTGACTCGTTGCTCTTCTTCGTCGCCATAGGGATACGCCTCATTACCTTTTGCCTGCGATGAAGCGTGTCCATTTGATCCGCGATTGCGGCCAGGCACTGACTTCACCGGGGCGGTGACGGCAAGATACGCGCATCACATCTACGCAATACCCTACTGAACACCACTGCATTTCCTCGATGGATAGTCGGAATTGACCCTCGAGGGCACCACTCGCACAGCTTATCCACCGGAACGGTTGCCATTTTCGTACGCAAGCCCGTTCCTAACCGTATCGTAGTGACACATTAGCCCGGTTGTTACAATTAAGAGCACTCCAGCTTCATTAAAATCCTAATGAATTCTTAATGTGGCAAAGGGGTTTAGGTCGGAAAAGGCAAGGAAATCAGGAGGTTTAACGAGCGTTAACCATTTTCCCAGATTCCTGCCTATATTGCGCCCCGTTTTAAGCCGATAGCAGCGCCCGCCCGTGGAGGATGATAGCTCGCAAACCGTAGCGATCGTCCGGCGACGAAGCTTGGTGAACAGGCGTCGTCGGTCACGGTGTCCGTGCCGCCCATGGCAATTGGACCGCGAATGTCGCGGGACGGCGTCGGATAAAGACCAACAGCATACAAACAATAGGGAAATTGGCTCATGGCGGCCCTCAGAATTGCCTTCGAAGCTCCCGACACTCCGGGTAGCTCTTCTCTTTCCGGCAAGAAGCCCATCGATTTTGCCCACCTTGCCGCGCAGACAATGGGAGACAAGGCGCTCGAAATCGAAGTGCTGCAATTGTTCGCCCGTCAGGCACGCAAGGTGATGAAGGAAATCACCGATGGCGACGTGAATGGACGTGCCCAGGCGGCCCATCAGTTGAAGGGGGCCGCACTCGCTGTCGGCGCCGTCGACGTCGCTGCTGCGGCCGGCGCGATCGAACAGCGTCCGACCGATGCGGCTTTGCCCGACGTTCTTGCAGAGAGCGTGCTTGAGGCTGAACTGTTTATCCTGAAGCTCTGCCGCTGATTGCAGCGAGCCACAAAGGTGCATCGCGGCCCGCGCTGAAACGCCGCGTCCGCGATGCAACTGCCGGCTGTTGTTGACTGGATGGCCGAATTGTTGGAAGAACTTTCCCTGAATTCGCGCCCGCCGCCCCGCGCGGCTTTGCGCAATCGGCCAGTCCCATCAGCTTATTCCGGAAAGTGACATGACAAAACTTACGATCGTTGCCTTTGATGGCACGCGCCACGAACTCGATGTCGAGAACGGCTCGACCGTCATGGAGAACGCCGTTCGCAATTCGGTTCCGGGTGTCGAAGCGGAGTGTGGCGGGGCCTGTGCCTGTGCCACCTGTCATGTCTATGTCGACGATGCCTGGACGGCTGTCGTCGGCGCTCCGGAAGCGATGGAAGAGGACATGCTGGATTTCGCCTATGATGTCCGTCCGACCTCGCGGCTTTCCTGTCAGATCAAGGTCAGCGATGCGCTGGACGGGCTCGTCGTGCACGTGCCCGAACGCCAGGCCTGATCGCTGGCCGTTGGCGCCCATCTTCAGTCTATCGATCTATTGATGTCATGTTTGCCAAAAAAGCGCCTCGCTGGTCGTGTGACGAGCGAGGCTAGGAGGGCGCATCGCACGCAGATGAGGGAGGGAACATCTGCTGCATGAAGACACGCCAGGAGAACCTGTATTTGCTGCGTCGTCGAGCTTTGCGCTTAAAGAAACGAAACGACACTGCTGAACTCAAGTAACGGCAATATTTATACGTCGTGCAAGACCATGATGGTCCGCCAAATTCCTTTCGACAACGGAGGGTTGGATTTCAATTCGCCCCCACGTTCCATATTCTGAATATAAGCGAGTCGCTCAGCTGTAGCTATCGCTAGATTTCACCAATAAAATACTGTGGGTGCGCACTCGTTGAACAGGTCGCCTCAAAGTATATTCCGGCTATGCTTATGTCGGTCGTGACCGTTGAACAGCGACCTGTCTAGCGCTGCGTTTTCTTCAGCGCATCCAGCCGGTATTGCAGCAATCGGATTATGCGCTTGTCGAAATTGGCCGCCTCCGTCCGGTCGAACCGGGCCTGGTCCTTGTCGTGAGCGGCGATCGCTTCGGTACTGGCGCGTGTGACGCTTTCTTGCATCTGTTCGCAGTCCGCCTGCGGCCTCAGGGCCAGAAACATCTTCTCCATCTCGCGGGCGTGGTTGCGGGCGATCTCGGCGTGGCGTTCCTCGTGCCGCTTGATATCGCTCGACAACGTATCCCAGACCAGAGCGAGGTCGCGGCTGGCCTGCTTGCGATATTTCCAGCGCGGCAGGATGATGCGCGTGCTGAGCGTGACGCGGGCGACGCCGACCGCGCAGCGTCCGCCGCGATTGACGTAGGTGATCGTGCCGCCAAACTTGATCCGCGTCGCGCCCGGATGGCGCGCGCCCGTCGATTTCATCATCGGCCCGGCTTTGGACAGAGCTTTGTCGAGGTCCGCCGCCGTGCGGCCGCCGATCGAGAAATAGGAAAAGCTCTTGTTTATCACCGTTTCGCCGGACGCAGAGCCCAAGGGCATGGCAACCAGAAGGGCAAGAAGGGCGGCTTTGAACGGAACGCGTACTCGAGACATCAATGCGTAGTTCTCTTTAGTTGAACTTCAATCAAGCTTGGGGCATAGCCAGCGTGGGTGCAACAGCAAATCGAAATGGTTGTCTGCGGCGCATCGTGAGGGGAAATGACTTACAATCCATTTCAAAATTTTCATTGGAAGCTGGCGCATGGCCGTAGTCTCGAACTGGGGCCGCGTGGCGTTTTGATGGCGATCATCAATGTTACCCCCGACTCTTTCTCCGATGGCGGTCGTTTCACGGATACGGCAGCAGCCGTTGTCCAGGGCAAGCGCTGCATCGACGACGGCGCCCTGATCCTCGATGTTGGCGGTGAATCGACCAGACCGGACGCAGCGCCCGTGAGTGCCAAAGAGGAACAGAACCGGATCTTTCCGGTCATCGCGGCATTGGCGCGCGACACCGATGCGCTCATTTCAGTCGATACCTATAGGGCAGAGACCGCACGGCTTGCCGTCGACGCTGGCGCCCACATCATCAACGACGTGCACGGCCTTCAGCGCGAACCGGATATCGCGCGGGTTGCTGCGCAGACGGGCGCCGGGCTCTGCATCATGCACACAGGCCGCGATCGCCAGAAGCTTGCCGATGTGGTGGACGACCAGTTCCATTTCCTAGACCGCTCGCTGCAGATCGCGGCAGAAGCCGGCATCGAACGCGAACGGATCGTGCTTGATCCGGGCTTCGGCTTTGCCAAGGACACGGAAGAGAACCTCGAACTGATGGCGCGGTTTACCGAATTGCACCGTTTCGAGCTGCCTTTTCTGGTCGGCACGTCACGCAAGCGGTTCCTTGGTGCTGTCACCGAACGAGAGCCGGCGGACCGCGATGCCGCCACCGCGGCGACCACGGCCCTGCTACGCATGGCGGGTGCGGCCATTTTCCGCGTACATGATGTCGCAAACAGCAGGGATGCGCTGATGGTGGCGGATGCTATGCTGGGTGCAAAGAAGAGCTGACGGGACGGAAAACCATGAGCGCGACCTATACGATCACCCTGAAAAACTGTGCCTTCTTTGCGCGCCATGGCGTTCTCGACGAGGAAGAATTCCTCGGGCAACGGTTTTTCGTCGATGCGGAGCTTGAAGTGGAGCAAGGCTCGGCGCTGGTCGATGATTCGATCGACGACACCGTGCATTACGGCATCGCCTTTACCGAAATCGAGCGCATCGTCACCGGTCGGCGGCGCTATCTGATCGAGGCGCTGGCGCTCGAGGTCGCAAAGACCCTGTGCGTGCGTTTTCCGCAGGTCCGGCGTGCCAAGGTCTCCGTCCGCAAGCCGAATGCACCGGTTCCCGGAATTCTCGATTATGTCGAAGTCACGGTCGAGCACGTCGCCTGAGATGAGCGGGCATATCGCAACTTTGGGACTTGGCGGAAACCTGGGCGAGCCGAGAAGGGCCATGGCAGATGCATTGCAGATGCTCGATGCCAGGCCGGATTGCGCGGTTCGGGCCGTTTCGCGTCTGTATCGGACACCACCCTGGGGCAAGACCGATCAGGACTGGTTCTTCAACGCCTGCGCCGAAGTCGAAACGTTGCTCGGCCCGGAGGCATTGCTGGACGCCTGCCTTGATATCGAGCGGCAGATGAAGCGGGTGCGCGACGAACGCTGGGGCCCGCGCACGATCGACATCGATGTCCTCACCTTCGGCGACCTGTCCCAGACCGAGACCAAGCTGGAGCTACCACATCCGCGCATGACTGCGCGCGGTTTCGTCCTGATGCCGCTTGCGGACTTTGCCTCCGGCATGCGTGTGAACGGACGGCGGGTCGAAGACTGGCTGGCGGATGCCGACGTCACCGGCATCGAGGTGGTGGACGAAGACAGGGGCTGGTGGCGGGCAGGGGCCTGAGTTCGAGTAGCACAAAAAGAAAAGCCCCAGCGTTTGGCCGGGGCTTTTCTCCGCAATCTGGACTGTCGTCTACTTGATCGAGCCGACGGCGATGTTGTCGAGCTGGCGGTTGAGACTGACGCCGATCACCGGCACCATTGTATCCTCGACCTTCACCGAGATGGTGATGTTCATGGTCGAGTCGTTCTGGAGCCGGGCGATCATCGCGCCGTTCAGCTTCTTGCGGTTGATGCCGACGACGACCTTGTCCTTGGCGACGTTGCCGGAGACTACGTCGAGACCCTTGCCATCAGCGCCGTCGAGAAATTTTCCGGTGTAGCTGCCGCCCTTCTGGGTGATCAGCGCCGACATCGGTTGCTTGAACACGCCGACGCGGCAGAAGCCGTCGAGCTTGATGCCGGCATCATTGCCGGCAACCGGTTCGCCGGCGAGATCGCAGGTGAACTTGGTGCCCTTGTATTTCCCGGCGACGATCTCGCCGGGGCCCTTCCACTGGCCGGAGACTTTCTCGAAGAAAGCCTTGTCCTTGCCACCGGAAATGGCTGGCGTAGCAACGCCGACGGTTGCTGCGAGCGCGAAGGCGGCAGCGCCGCGAGCGATCAAAGAAGGGCGCGAGAACATAAACGATCCTTGATGGGTCAACGTCCGAAACTAGGAGCCACATTTGCGCGCAAATGGTTAATGGACGGTTTCTTTCGGGCTGATATCAAGGCTTCTTTGTGTCGGTGATGCGCTCTGTGCGCCGCAGATCGGATGGCTGCAAGGCAGTCACGGCGGCCTCACCGTCATGTGCTACGATGCGCGCAGACGTGTTTATGAAACTCTATCGCAACGGCGTACGTATCCACTTGAAACGCGGAGGTTTCATGATGGCAGCGGCGATCAACAGCACCACCCCGGAAACGGACATCTCGCAGGCACTCATAATCCGCCGCCACGGACTTGCCACGCGGCTGACCCATTGGCTGTGGGCACTGGCATTGTTCTTCCTGCTCCTGAGTGGCCTGCAGATCTTCAACGCCCACCCGACGCTTTATCTTGGGCAGCAATCGGGCTTTGCCTTCGACAACGGCGTGCTGTCCATCAGCGCCGCCCGGACGCAAGATGGAGAGGTCAGGGGCGTGACGACGCTGCTCGGCCGGGGGGTCGACACGACGGGTGTTCTCCGGGTCAGCGGCGCCGCAGACCGGCGTGACTACAGGGCATTTCCAGCCTGGCTAACGGTGCCTTCTTATCAAGACCTGGCGACGGGCCGGGTGATACATTTCTTCTTCGCGTGGCTTTTTGCGACCGTCTTTCTTGTCTGGTTGGTTGCGAGCCTGATCAACGGGCACCTGTGGCGCGACATCCTGCCATCGGCCTCCGATATCAGCGGCCTGCCACGAAGTTTCGTCAACCACGTGCGGTTCCGATTCGATCACGGCCGCAGCTACAATGGCTTGCAGAAACTCTCCTATGCCGCTGTTTTGCTCGTCTTTTTTCCGTTGATGATCCTGACGGGGCTGACGATGTCGCCGGGCATGGACGCGGCCTGGCCATGGTTGATCGACGTCTTTGCCGGTCGACAGACGGCACGCACGATCCACTTCGTCGTCATGCTTTTGCTCGTGGGCTTCTTCGCCATACACATCTTCATGGTTTTTGCCGCCGGGCCGATCAACGAATTGCGCTCGATGATAACAGGGCGTTACCGCATCGATAGCGAGGCGCAGCGCAAGGAGGCAGGGCAATGACGCGGCTTCTGATCAATCGCAGGCGCTTTTTGACCGCCGCCGGCATTGCCGCCTCGACGTTGCCTCTTGCAGGTTGTGATGCATTCGATGGAATCCTGCAAAACAGAAGCCCGGTCCGTGATGTCCTGGCATCGGCGAACAGCCTGACTTATCGGGTACAGCGGCTATTGATGGACGCGGACCGGCTGGCGCCTGAGTTCGCCGAAAGCGAAATCCGCCAGGGACAACGGCCGAACGGCTCGACCGATCCGACCGACCCGGAGTATATCGCCCTCCAGCAGGATTTTTCCGGATACCGCCTCGGCGTCACCGGTTTGGTCGAAAAGCCGCTCAGCCTGACATTGGCCGAATTGCGCAACATGCCGTCGCGGACACAGATCACCCGCCACGACTGTGTCGAGGGCTGGAGTTGCATCGCCAAATGGTCGGGCGTTCCGCTTGCCAAGGTACTTGATGAAGCCAAGATCAGACCGGAAGCGCGTTATGTCGTCTTCCATTGCTTCGATCGCATGGGTCTCGGGCTTTCCGGACCGACGGCCTACTACGAATCGATCGACCTCATCGATGCGCGCCATCCGCAGACGATCCTTGCCTATGGATTGAACGGACGGTCACTTCCGGTCGCCAATGGCGCGCCGCTTCGAGTGCGCATCGAGCGGCAGCTCGGCTACAAGATGGCGAAGTACATCAGTGCCATCGAGGTCGTTGCGGATCTTTCGACGTTCGGTCGTGGACGCGGCGGCTTCTGGGAAGACTTGGGCTATGAGTGGTATGCGGGCATCTAGTTCTACAGGCCGCGCGTCTTTTCAGACGCGCAAAGGTCGCTGAAGCACTTTGAATTTCTGCATGTTTTCATCCTTAAGTCGGGTAGGTTTTAGGAAACATGCAGTCGTTTCTAGACGTCGCCGTTCTGACTAGCCGCGCGACCGGCACCGGGCGCGAGGTCCGAAAGAAAGTCGCCGATCCCGGGACGTTTCAGTGCTCTGAAAGGCATCGGTCGGCAAAGGTCCATGGCAGCGATGCCGATGCGGGCGGTCATCAGTCCATTGATTACGCCTTCGCCGAGCCGGGCCGAGAGTTTTGACGCCAAGCCGTGGCCAAGCACCTGCTGGATGAGGCTGTCACCGGCGGCGATCGAGCCGGTGACAGCGAGATGGGCGATAACGTCGCGCATCAGCCTGATCATGCCGAGCGTACCGGGGCGGCCGCCATAAAGCTCGGCCATCGCGCGGATCATGCGAGCGGATTCATAAAGCACATAGCCGAGATCGACGAGCGCGCGGGGGCTGACGGCGGTGACGATCGACACGCGCTTGGAAGCGGCGAGAATGATGCGCCGGGCCTCGCGATCGAGCGGCGTCAACAATTCGCGCTCCGTCAGGTCAAGCAGATGCGGGCCATCGATGATTTCGCCTTCGGTTTCCTTAAGGCGCGTACGACCGCGTGCCGTGCGCGGATTGGTGGCGAGAAGATGGACGAGTTTTTCCGAAGCGGACCGTGCCAGCTTGGTATTGCCGGAAGCGGCGGCATTCTCCGTTTCCGTCTTCAAGCTCTGGACGGCAGTCAGTTGCATCATGCCTGAAAGCTCGCGGCCAATGACTACCAGCAGTGCCAGGAGCCCGATGGCAACGATACCCATTGCGGCATAGCCGAGCCAGTCGGCGCGGGAAAACAGGTCGCGGATGAGGCGGTCGACCCAAAGACCCGTCGCCAGCGAGAGGAGAATGCCGAATGCCCCCATGGCGATCTTGCCGACGGACAGGCGACGCCTGCGCGGGTTTGCCTCCGGCAAAGCGAGGCTTTCGACGCCAAGCGTCGTTTCCCGGAAGGGATCCTCCGTGTCGGGGGTCATCACCACCTTGTCGTCGAAGCTCGCCGGGGCGCGGCGGGGGCGGTCGCTTTCCGCCGGCTTCTGCTCCGGATCCGGGTTCACCGAAAAAGCACCGGGCTTTCGGCCACGGCTGTTGAAATCGTCACTCATGCCAACCGGTCTCCGAACAGGAACTGCATCGCCCGATCGAGCCGGATATGCGGCACCGACAGCTTCAATCCGCCGCCCGTCTCTTCAAGATGCGGCGGCCGGAAGCGCACGAAACTGAGCTCGGGCATCGGGTGCACGTCGCCGAATTTTTTCGCCGACGCATCGGCATCAAGCGCCCTAAAAAAAACTTCAGGATCATCCGGCAAGTCACCGGGAAATATCGCTGTTTTCCCTTCACCGTCGAAGGTCTCGCCGTTGATCTTCTCGCCAGCGATCGGTGTTCCGACGATAACCGGAAGCGTATGCCCTCCATGGTCGACCGTGGCCTCGCGTGTCGCCCGGACCGAGGCGATCGCCATGACCTCGAGCCCCGCACCGCTCATGCCGATGCGGGCGGCTGCCCGGCTGACGAGACGCGCCGTGATGCGCTCCAACCGATCGTGGCTTTCGTGGTGCAGATGGTCCGCCTTCGTCGCGGCGATCAGCACCTTGTCGATCCGTCGGGTCAGGAAAGACGAGAGCCAGCTGTTCGTGCCGGGACGGAAGCAGGCGAGCACGTCGGCCAGCGCCTGCTCCAGATCGAGCAGCGCTTCCGGCCCGCCATTGATCGCCTGTAGCGCATCCACCAACACGATCTGACGGTCGAGCCGAGCAAAATGCTCGCGGAAGAACGGGCCGACGACGTGCTTCTTGTAGGCTTCGTAGCGGCGCTCCATCATCGCCCAGAGCGAACCTTTCGGCGCACGGCCCTCGGGCAGGTCGGGCAGTGGCGAGAAGGTCAGGGCAGGTGAGCCCTCGAGATCGCCCGGCATCAGGAAGCGACCGGGCGGCAGGGTCGAGGGCGAGCTCGCGTCCGCCTTGCAGGCTTTGAGGTAGGCGGTGAAGCTTTCGGCGAGCCGGCGCGCGCTGCTTTCATCGGCGATCGCCGTTGGTCCCGCAGATGAGGCAAGCGTCAGCCAATCCGCCGACCGGTTGGCGCGGCCCGGAGCACGGGCGCGGGCAACCGAATTGTCGCTGAACTGCTTGAAATCCTGTGCGAGTAGCGGCAGATCAAGTAACCATTCACCGGGATAATCGACGATATCGAGCGACAGCCGGCCGGCCGAGAACAGCCTGTTCCAGCCGCTGGCGCTCTCGAAATCGAGGGTAATGCGAAGCTGCGAGATCGCGCGGGTCGAATCCGGCCAGATACGATCGCGCACCAGGGCGGCAATGTGATCCTCGTACTGAAAGCGCGGCACGGCGTCGTCCGGCTGGGGTTCAAGCCTTATCTTCGAGACGCGGCCGGAGCGCACCGGCTCGAACACCGGCAGCCGTCCGCCGTTGAGGAGATTGTGGACCAGCGACGAGATGAAGACGGTCTTTCCGGCTCTCGAAAGCCCGGTGACGCCCAGCCGGATAGAGGGATTGACGAGGCCCGATGCACGATCGGTGAGATTGTCGAATGCAATCAGGGCGTCGTCTTTGAAGCTGGTCAGATTTGGCGCCAAGTCGTGCTATCCCTCGCGGACCTTGCCGCTTTCGTTCATGCGAATGTCTGCCAGACGTGCGGCAGGTCCTGTTTGCCTTGGCGATATAGGAAATATTTCCCGCACCGCAACAATGGCATGTCATTTCGGTTCCCTGGTTGGCAGGATCAGCGACACCAGCGTGGCCGTTGCGGCGCCGCCTGGGCCTCCCTGTAAGTCAAGGATCGCAAGGGCTGCCGGCGGATAACCATGCGGAAGGGCGTCGGTCGCCGCCTCGTTCCCGGCAAAGCGGCTGAAGAGTTCGTCAATCATCGGATTGTGTCCGACGATCATCAACGAATTCAGATGCCTGTTTGCATCGATGATATCGGTATAGACGCTTGCCGGGCCGGTATAGAGCGCATCGACATAGCGGATCTGGATGTCTTCGCTGACGGATCGGAAGAAGGGTTCCGCGGTCTGGCGACAGCGGACCGCCGTCGAGCACAAGATCAGCTCCGGCCGGATGCCGCGATCGGCAGCCATCTGCGCGATCAGTTCCGCCTCGGCATATCCTACGTCGTCGAGCGCGCGATCGAAATCACGTTGACCGGGCAAGGCCCAACCGGAGCGGGCATGACGCAGAAGGAAGAGACGGAAGGGCCTGGCGGCACTGTCTTGCATATATTGAATTCCGGTAGCTGCCGGCCGCGGGTCGCGACGGGATAAAGTATCGCCGGATCGGGGTCTTGCGCGTCTCGCGGCGGATCACCACCTTTTCCCGTCGATGATGCAAAGATCAAGCTGTGAACCGCTTTTTTCAGGGGATTGCCCGGTTGCCGCCGGGCGCACCAATCCCGGCAAAAGGGCGGCGTCGCGCTGGCGGCAGAACATCCAAGTTACGACCGGTCTTCTTGGCGCCGGGTAGGTGATCATCTCTACGACTAAGATCTCATCTGTAATTTTGATGAAATATTCGCCAGTTAGCCTGAATTGCAAGCATTGTTAAAATACGGTTGAGTGTCTAATCCGAGGCTTGAATCGCGGCTTCCATGGGGCTATACACCGCCGCAATGAGATGTTCTTCAGGAGAATCGCGTTGAGTGAGAAGATCGATCTTAGTACCTTTGTCCTCTCGGAGGACGAGGAATTCATGAATGCCACCCACCGGGCCTATTTCCGGGCCAAGCTGAATGCTTGGAGAAACGACATCCTTCGCGAGGCACGCGAGACACTGGATCACTTGGCCGAGGAGAGCGCCAATCATCCCGATCTCGCCGACAGGGCCTCTTCCGAAACAGACCGGGCGATTGAACTGAGAGCCCGCGACCGTCAGCGGAAGTTGATCTCGAAAATCGATGCGGCGCTACAGCGGCTCGATGAAGGGACCTACGGCTATTGCGAGGAAACGGGAGAGCCGATCGGCTTGAAGCGTCTGGACGCCCGACCGATCGCAACGCTCTCGATCGAGGCGCAGGAGCGCCACGAGCGTCGGGAAAAGGTCTATAGGGACGAATAAGGGTCCGATTTCCGGATCAGTCTTGAGAAAAAGGCGCGGGTTGACCGCGCCTTTTTCTTTTTGCTGAATGTTTGTTCCGTGGTGAAATGACGCCGAATGTGTCAAGGCTTACGGCCGGCGGAGATGTCGGCGAGCATGCGGTTCATCTCTTCCTCGATCGTCGGCTCCTTGCGGACATCGTCGATCGGTGCGCCGAGCATCGGCTCATGGCGGGCGGCAGCGGCCACAGGCGCGCGATTTTCCGGACGTGCGGCCGCCGCAGCCGGCGTCAGCCGCTGCAGGTCACCGCTGATTTCGGCGTCGAGGATACGTTCGAAGTCCGAAAGCGCGCTTTGGGCAACGGGCTGCGATTGGGCAACGGCTGCAGGACGCTGTTCCTGCACTGGCGGCTGGGTCGGCAGCACGCGGCTGCGGGCGGCATCGAAGATGCCCTCGACCTTCTCGGCCGTATTGACAGGGGCAACGATCTCGGGCGCCTGTGGCGCAACCCTTTCGACCGGACGCGGCTCAATGGCCATCACGGGGGCCATCACAGGAGCCGGGCGCTGTTCGACAATCGGGCGAACCGCCGGGGCCGGCTCGACACGCGCAACCGGCTGCTCCTGCGGTATCGCCGCCGGACGCACTGGCGCGGCGACGGCCATCTCCGGCTGTACGACAGGGCGCAACTGCACCGGCGCTGCTGCCCTTGTCTCTGTTCCATTGCCGCTGGCAACCGGCTGCTCGATCGGCTTGCGCTCGATGACTGCCGGACCGTCGTTCGCTGAGGCGCTCTCATCGATCGGTGCAATCCGGCTTTCGATGACGATATCCGTAGGTCCGCCGATCATGATCAGGTGTTCGACGTCGTCGCGACGCACGAGCACCAGGCGACGGCGTGTGTCGACAGCGGCCGCATCGAGCACAGCGAGGCGAGGCTGCCTGTTCTTGCCGCCGCGAATGAAGGGCGACGACGGCCTGTTGCGCATGATCCAGAGCACGGCCACGAGGCACAGAAGCCCGATCGCAACGGCGCCGGCGGCGATAATGAATCGGCTACCGTTGTCTCCGACGATCGTTTCCATCATAGGCTGAACTCCTTAAAGCCTTTCGAGTGGCAGTATTTGACGGCTTTTTTCGGGCTTGGACAAGCACTTCGCCGACATTCCCTGTGAATTGACCGCTGCGCTTCCGCACAGGTGCTTTTTGCTGTTATCTCTGATCGTTAAAGATGATTCCTATCCGAATGATCGAGGGCGTGTCGGGATTGGCCGATTTCACCTGGCGGATTGCGCGGATGCCGGCCGGAGCGCCGGACCGTATCGGCTATGTGCCGGGCGGTATTGGCGGCAGATGAGGACCCGATGACGAAAATGCGGCAGTCAGGTGACTACCAGATGCCGGTTGTTGACCGTGGCGTCAGGCCGGGAACCGTCATGCGGATCGTCCTGCTTGCGATCGTTCTGACCGTCTCTGCGATCGCCTTCGTGATCTTCAAGAACGAGTTGGACAACGAGATCGTGCTCGGCATCCTTGGCGTTCTTGCCATGGTCGGCATCTTCTTCCTCGTCTCGTCGGTCATCGGCTTCATCGAGGTGATGCCGCAATCGCGGCCGGACGAACTGGCGCGCGCCTTTCTCGACGCCCATGAAGACGGCACGATCGTCACCGACCGCAAGGGCCGCATCATTTACGCCAACGCCGCCTACGGCGCGCTGACCGGCGCGAAGAATTCTGCCGGCATCCAGTCGCTCGAAACGATCCTGTCGCGAAACCGCGAGGCGACCGAAGCGATCTACCGCCTCACCAACGGTCTGCACGAAGGCAAGCAGGGGCACGAGGAGTTTCGGCTGTTGAAGCCGCTGGCGACCGGTGCTGCGTCCAGCGGCTCTGGTGCCCACTGGTTTCGCTTGAAGGCCCGGGTGTTGCCGCTCGAAGATAGTGACCGCAACCCGCTCTATCTCTGGCAGATTGCCGACATCACCGCCGAACGTGACGACCAGGAGCGGTTCTTCAAGGAACTGCAGAACGCCATCGATTATCTCGACCATGCTCCGGCCGGCTTCTTCTCCGCCGGGCGCAAGGGCGAGATCTTCTACATCAACGCTACCCTTGCGGATTGGCTGGGCATCGACCTGACAAAATTCCAGCCGGGCTCCATGAGCATCGGCGATCTTGTCGCCGGCGAGGGGTTGACGCTGGTGCAATCGGTGCAGGCGGAGCCAGGCCTGAAGAAGACCAAGGTGCTGGATCTCGATCTGCGCAAGTCCAACGGCCAGAGCCTGCCGGTGCGCATGGTGCACCGCGTGTCGTCGGCACGCGATGGCGCGCCCGGCGAAAGCCGGACCATCGTCATGTCGCGCGACGGCGGCGAGGACGAGGATCAGTCGGCGTCGAGCGCTGCGATGCGCTTCACCCGCTTCTTCAACAATACGCCGATGGCCATCGCCTCGGTCGACGGCAACGGTCGCATCCTTCGCACCAATGCGCCGTTCCTCAAGCTGTTTTCCGGCCTTGTCTCCCAGGACGATGTCGAGCGTGGCGCGCTGATCGAAACGGTGGTGCATCCGACGGAAAAGGGCCGTCTGCATGAGGCGCTTGCCGCCGCCAAGGATCGCCAGGGCGATATCGCGCCGATCGACGCCTTGCACCCGGCCGATGGCGAGCGGCATTTCCGCTTCTATATCAATGCCGTCATCGACCAGAGCGATCAGGCTCCGGAAGAGGCAGCGATCATCTACGCGCTGGAGATTACCGAGCAGAAGGCGCTCGAAAACCAGATGGCGCAGACGCAGAAGATGAATGCGGTCGGCACGCTTGCGGGCGGCATCGCGCACGATTTCAACAACGTGCTGACGGCGATCCTGCTGTCCTCCGACCACCTGCTTTTGTCGGCGCGACCGGCCGATGCGAGCTTTGCCGATCTGATGGAGATCAAGCGCAACGCCAATCGTGCGGCGGTGCTCGTCAGGCAGTTGCTCGCCTTCTCGCGCAAGCAGACCATGCGGCCGACAGTGCTGAGCATGACCGACGTGATCGGCGACCTGCGCATGCTCGTCGATCGCATGACCGGGACCAACGTCAAGGTCGAAGTCGACTACGGGCGCGATCTCTGGCCGGTGCGCACGGATCTCGGCCAGTTCGAGCAGGTGCTGCTCAACCTTGCCGTCAATGCGCGCGATGCCATGCCGTCAGGCGGCATCATCACGCTTCGCACGCGCAATCTGCCGGCAACGGAAATCGCGGCCATTGGCCGGCGCGAACTGCCGGAGGAAGATTTCGTCATGGTGGAGGTTTCCGACCAGGGAACCGGTATTCCGCCAGAAATTCTCGACAAGATCTTCGAGCCCTTCTTCACCACCAAGGAAGTCGGCAAGGGCACGGGCCTTGGTCTTTCGATGGTCTACGGCATCGTCAAGCAATCCGGCGGCTACATCTATCCGGAATCCGAAGTCGGCAAGGGAACCACCTTCCGCATCCTGCTGCCGCGCCATATCGACATTCCGGAAGCCGCGGGTGAACCGACGCAGGGCGCATCCAATGGGGCGGTGACGCTGCCGCCGGCTGAAGCTGTCGCCAAGCCAGTCGCCAAGACCGAGGAACCGACCGATCTCACCGGTGATTCAGCCGTCGTCCTCCTGGTAGAGGACGAAGAAGCGGTCCGCCGCGGCGGCAAGCGCATGCTCGAGACCCGCGGCTATACCGTGCACGAGGCAGGCTCTGGCGTCGAAGCACTCGAGATCATGGAGGAGCTCGATGGCGCCGTCGATATCGTCGTTTCGGACGTGGTGATGCCGGAAATGGACGGGCCGACACTCTTGACGGAGCTGCGCAAGAAGTACCCGGACCTGAAGTTCATCTTCGTCTCGGGTTACGCGGAAGATGCCTTCGCCCGCAATCTTCCTGCCGACGCCAAATTCGGCTTCCTTCCGAAACCGTTCTCGCTGAAGCAACTGGCCGTGGCCGTGCGCGAGATGCTGGACTCCTGAGGCGTGCGCGAAACTGCGCAGTGCATTGAGCGAATCTGAGAAATCGCGGCGCGCATTTCGGCGCTCGCCAAGAATTGCAGTCCAACAAAAAGCCCGACGCTTTCGCGCCGGGCTTTTCTCTTATGATCTTAATGTCAGTCGACTACTTCGCGGTCAGCGCCACAGCGATTTCGCCGGCGAGGCGGGCATTGTTCTCGACCAGCGCTATGTTGGTTTCGAGGCTGCGGCCCTCGGTCATGTGGAAGAGGTTGTCGAGCAGGTACGGGGTGACCTCCTTGCCGGAAATCTCATCGCGTTCGGCGTTGTCGAGCGCGCGGCCGATGTAGATTTCCATCTCCTCGCGCGCGATCTCGCTTTCGGCCGGAACCGGGTTCGCGATCAGCATGCCGCCATCGACGCCGAGCAGTTCGCGCATGTTCTGGAAGTTGGCGATTGCCGCTGGGCTGTTGAGCATCAGCGGGCTCTTGAGGCCCGAATCGCGCGACCAGAAGGCCGGGAACACGTCGCTGTCATAGGTCACAACAGGCACGCCGCGGGTTTCGAGGACCTCGAGCGTCTTCGGAATGTCGAGGATGGCTTTCGCGCCGGCGCAAACGACGATGACGGCCGTGCGTGCCAGTTCGTCGAGGTCGGCGGAGATGTCGAAGCTCAGCTCGGCGCCGCGGTGCACGCCGCCGATGCCGCCGGTCGCAAAGACGCGGATGCCGGCGCGGGCAGCGGCGATCATGGTGGCGGCAACGGTCGTCGCGCCGGTGCGGCGCTCGGCGATGGCAAAGGCGAGATCGGCGCGCGATACCTTCATCGCGCCTTCGGTCTTGGCCAGCTCTTCCAGCTTCGCATCGTCAAGGCCGATATGCAGAACGCCGTGAATGACGGCGATCGTCGCCGGAACGGCACCCTGGTCGCGGATGATCGCTTCGACGCTGCGGGCCATGTTGAGGTTGCCCGGATAGGGCATGCCATGGGTGATGATCGTCGATTCCAGTGCCACGATCGGCGCGCCGCGTGCCTTGGCGGCTGCAACCTCGTCGGAATATTCCATCGGCAGGAAGGGGGAAGCGGGTTTGGTCATGGTTTTTCCTTGGGAGTTCGGCTGGCGGCGTTCATGCCAGCATTTGAGGTGCCGGCACAAGGGCCAGTGCCTGTTCGAGGTTGGCCTGCGACATTTGTTCCGAGGCGGCCAAGGGAGAGCGAAGCGTAATGCCGGCGGCGGCAATGCCGCGCCGCAGGCATTCCGACAGATCATGGCCGGCAAGACGGGCGGTGAGGAAGCCTGATGCCAGGGCATCGCCGGCGCCGGTAACATCGGCGAGCTCCGGCAGGGCCGGCGGCGTCGCGACGCAGACGGTTTCGCGATCGAAGGCGACGACCGCTCTGCCGCCTCGGGTAACGACGCCGCCATTGAGCCCGGCGGCGCGCAAAAGCGGCGGCCAACCCTCAGCATCCGCCGCATCCTTGCCGGTGAGCGCCCGCGCCTCGGCCTCGTTCATGAACAGGAAGCTGAGCCTGACCAGGCTCGGCTGGAATCGGATCACCTTTGCCGGCGATACGGCGATACCGGCGACAATGCGCCCATCCGTCGACGCCGCCGCTACGAGGGCGGCGATGGTTTCTTCGGGCAGGTTCGCATCGGTCAGCACCAGCCGGCTGTCGGCGATGGCATCGCGCAATGCGCGCCGCTGCAACTGGCGCGGCGAGAACATCCGGTAGAGATCCATGTCGGCAAGGGCGATCACCAGGTTGCCGTCATTTTCAATGATCGCAGTGTAGCTCGGCGTCTGGCGGTCGAGAAAGGTGAGGGGATTGTCGATGACGCCGGCAGCCGCTGCGGCCGCCGTCACGATGTCGCCAGCAGCGTCACCACCGCGCGTGCTGATCATCCGGACGCTATGACCCAGTCGTGCCAGGTTGCGCGCAGCGTTGAAGCCGCCGCCACCTGCCTCTTCGAACCAGGTGCCGGGGTTGCTCGAACCGGGTGCGGTCGTGCCCGAGATGCGGCCGCGCCGATCGATATGAGCGCCGCCGAAGACGGCGATTTCGCCTTCCTTCATGAATGTTCCTCTGCTGTCTATCGGCCGAATCGGATCGGGAGGGTTCATCGTCTCAGGGTGCGCCTGGCGCTGCCAAAAAAATTACGCAGCAAAGCGTGAACATGAATCGAACACAATCCGAATAATTCCTATTTTTCAATGTCTTGTCCTGCTCTTGCAAAAACGGAACAAAACATGTACAAAAACTCGTGCGGCGGCTTCATTGCCTCGGTAGCTTCAATAACCTAAAGGTGGACCAAATGGCACAAAACTCTTTGCGGCTCGTAGAGGACAAATCGGTGGATAAAAGCAAGGCACTTGAAGCGGCACTTTCCCAGATCGAACGGTCGTTCGGCAAGGGATCGATCATGAAGCTCGGTGGGAAGGACAGCATCATCGAGATCGAGACGGTTTCGACCGGCTCTCTCAGCCTGGACATCGCACTCGGCATTGGTGGCTTGCCGAAGGGCCGCATCGTCGAAATCTATGGTCCGGAAAGCTCGGGCAAGACGACGCTGGCGCTGCAGACCATCGCAGAAGCACAGAAGAAGGGCGGCATCTGCGCCTTCGTCGACGCCGAACACGCACTCGACCCGGTTTATGCGCGCAAGCTGGGCGTCGATCTCGAAAACCTGCTGATCTCGCAGCCCGATACCGGCGAACAGGCGCTCGAAATCACCGATACGCTGGTACGCTCCGGGGCGATCGACGTTCTCGTCATCGACTCCGTCGCAGCGCTCGTGCCGCGCGCCGAAATCGAAGGCGAAATGGGCGACAGCCTGCCGGGCATGCAGGCCCGTCTGATGAGCCAGGCGCTGCGCAAGTTGACCGCCTCGATCTCGAAGTCGAACTGCATGGTGGTCTTCATCAACCAGATCCGCATGAAGATCGGCGTCATGTTCGGTTCGCCGGAAACGACGACGGGCGGCAATGCGCTGAAGTTCTACGCCTCCGTTCGCCTCGACATCCGCCGTATCGGTTCCGTCAAGGAGCGCGAAGAAGTCGTCGGCAACCAGACGCGCGTCAAGGTCGTCAAGAACAAGATGGCGCCTCCCTTCAAGCAGGTCGAATTCGACATCATGTATGGCGAAGGCGTCTCGAAGACCGGCGAACTCGTCGATCTCGGCGTCAAGGCTGGTATCGTCGAGAAGTCCGGTGCCTGGTTCTCCTATAACAGCCAGCGCCTCGGCCAGGGTCGCGAGAACGCCAAGTCGTTCCTCAGGGACAATCCGGACCTGTCGCGCGAGATCGAGACGGCTCTGCGTCAGAACGCCGGCCTGATCGCCGACCGGTTCCTCGAGAATGGTGGTCCGGAACCCGACGACGGCGACGACGCTGCCGAAGCATAAGCAGCGAGCCGAGCTTCAAGCTTTCAAAACCGGTCGCCTTCATCGGCGGCCGGTTTTTTGCTGCCGTCTGGACAGCATGATACGCGAACGATAAAAGCCTGTGGTTCCGGCGACCGAGGGCGTTGGAGGGCGCAGCCGTCAGCGATGGCCGCGGGGTCGAAGGATAACGGCGAGTGGCGCGGCAGATGCCGGGGCCTGGGCCTGAATTGGTGCACAGATAGGACGCAAGATGAGCGGCGTGAATGAAATCCGGTCGACGTTTCTCGACTATTTCCGCAGGAATGGTCATGAGGTGGTGTCGTCGAGCCCGTTGGTACCGCGCAACGACCCGACGCTGATGTTCACCAATGCCGGCATGGTCCAGTTCAAGAACGTCTTCACCGGGCTTGAGCAGCGTCCCTATTCGACGGCCGTGACGGCGCAGAAATGCGTGCGCGCCGGCGGCAAGCACAACGACCTCGACAATGTCGGCTACACCGCGCGCCACCACACCTTCTTCGAGATGCTCGGCAATTTCTCCTTTGGCGATTACTTCAAGGAAAACGCTATCGAGCTTGCCTGGAACCTGATCACCAGGGAATATGGCCTCGACGCCAAGCGCCTGCTGGTCACGGTCTATCACACCGACGACGAAGCCTTTGGCCTTTGGAAAAAGATCGCCGGCCTTTCCGACGACCGCATCATCCGCATCCCGACCAGCGACAATTTCTGGGCCATGGGCGATACCGGCCCTTGCGGTCCTTGCTCGGAAATCTTTTACGACCACGGCGACAAGATCTGGGGCGGGCCTCCTGGTTCTGCCGATGAGGACGGCGACCGCTTCATCGAGATCTGGAACCTCGTCTTCATGCAGTACGAGCAGATCACCAAGGAAGAGCGCGTCAACCTGCCGCGTCCGTCGATCGACACCGGCATGGGCCTCGAGCGCCTGGCAGCCGTGCTGCAGGGCCAGCACGACAACTACGAAATCGATCTCTTCCGCGCATTGATTGCCGCGTCTGAAGAAGCAACCGGCGTCAAGGCCGAAGGCGACCAGCGCGCCAGCCATCGCGTCATTGCCGACCACCTGCGTTCGTCCGCCTTCCTGATCGCCGATGGCGTGCTGCCGTCGAACGAGGGCCGTGGTTATGTGCTGCGCCGTATCATGCGCCGCGCCATGCGCCACGCGCAGCTGCTCGGTGCCCGCGATCCCTTGATGTGGAAGCTGCTGCCGGCGCTCGTCGGCCAGATGGGCCGCGCCTATCCGGAACTGATGCGCGCCGAGGCGCTGATCTCGGAGACGCTGAAGCTCGAGGAAACCCGCTTCCGCAAGACGCTGGAGCGTGGCTTGAACCTCTTGTCCGAAGCCTCGGCCGACCTTTCCGAAGGCGATCAGTTCAATGGCGAAACCGCCTTCAAGCTCTACGATACCTACGGCTTCCCCCTCGACCTGACCCAGGATGCGCTGCGCGCCAAGGGCATCAGCGTCGACACCGACGCCTTTACGACCGCCATGGAGCGGCAGAAGGCCGAAGCCCGCGCCAATTGGGCAGGCTCCGGCGAAGCGGCAACCGAAACCATCTGGTTCGAGCTGCGCGAAAAGCACGGCGCGACCGAGTTCCTCGGTTACGATACGGAAGTTGCCGAAGGCGTCGTCCAGGCGATCTTGCGCGATGGCGCTGTCGCTCAGTCGGCCACCAAGGGTGAAACCGTCCAGATCGTCCTCAACCAGACGCCGTTCTACGGCGAATCGGGTGGACAGATGGGCGATACGGGGACGATCACCACCGACGGCGGCAAGCTTGTTGTGACCGACACGCAGAAGCGCGGCGAGGGCCTGTTCGTTCATTTCGGCGTCGTTGCCGAAGGCACGATCAAGACCGGCGACGCGGCCCAGCTCGAAGTCGATCATGCCCGCCGTTCGCGCCTTCGCGCCAACCATTCGGCCACCCATCTGCTGCATGAGGCGCTTCGCGAGGTGCTCGGCACCCATGTGGCGCAGAAGGGCTCGCTGGTTGCGCCCGAGCGCCTGCGCTTCGACGTATCGCATCCGAAGCCGATGACGGCCGAGGAGCTGAAGATCGTCGAGGAGATGGCAAACGAGATCATCGTTCAGAATACGCCGGTCACCACGCGCCTGATGAGCGTCGACGATGCGATTGCCGAAGGCGCCATGGCGCTCTTTGGCGAGAAATACGGTGACGAAGTGCGGGTCGTGTCCATGGGGCAGGGCATTCACGGCTCCAAGGCCAACCGTGCCTATTCGGTCGAACTCTGCGGCGGCACCCACGTTTCGGCAACCGGCGACATCGGTCTGGTGCGCGTCGTTTCCGAAAGTGCCGTTGGCGCCGGCGTGCGCCGCGTCGAGGCGCTGACGGGCGAGGCAGCCCGTGCCTATCTCAACGAGCAGGACGAGCGGGTGAAGACGCTTGCCAACACGCTCAAGGTTCAGCCGGGCGACGTGCTCGGCCGCGTCGAGGCACTGCTCGACGAGCGCCGCAAGCTGGAGCGCGAACTGACGGAAGCCAAGAAGAAGCTGGCGCTCGGTGGCGGCGGTCAGGCCGGATCGACCGATGCCGCGCGCGACATCGCCGGCATGCGTTTCCTCGGCAAGGTCGTTTCCGGTGTCGAACCAAAGGATCTGAAGAGCCTGGCCGATGACGGCAAGAAGAGCCTCGGCTCCGGCGTCGTCGCCTTCGTCGGCGTTTCCGGCGATGGCAAGGCAAGCGCAGTCGTGGCTGTCACCGACGATCTGACTTCCAAGGTCAGCGCAGTCGATCTCGTGCGTATCGCCTCGGCCGCCCTTGGCGGCAAGGGCGGCGGCGGCCGCCCTGATATGGCGCAGGCCGGCGGCCCTGACGGCGAGAAGGCAGCCGACGCGATCGAGGCCGTTGCCGTTGCATTGGCCGGCTAAGGACACTGCATAATTCCTCAAATCGGATGCGATTGGAGGATAAAATTATGCAGCAAGTTTAAGGTGTTACAGTGCCATTTGCGCGTCATACTTGATGCGCGGCGCTGTAGGCGCAGAAACGTGAAATTGAAAAGGGCGCCGGTTTCGGGCGTCCTTTTTTGTGATTGCGATTGCCCCCTCTGCATGCTCGCCGCAAAACTCCGCAGGATTTGTCAAAGTCGTCTATGGTCTACCGATCCGTGAGCAAAGCGCGAAGGGCTAGACATGGACGAGCGGGCGACCTGGGCAAGCTACGAAAGACGGCTGCACAGGGTGAGCGACTACATTTACGGCCATCTCAACGAGGAGCTCGATCTCGACCGTCTCGCTGAAATCGCCTGCCTGTCGCCACACCACTGGCACCGAATCTACAGGGCCGTCCACGGCGAGACGTTGGCGGCAACGGTCAAGCGGCTACGACTGCAGAAGGCCGCCGCCGATCTCGTGCAGTCCGATCTTCCTGTCGAAGCGATCGCGCAGCGCTCTGGCTACCCCAATATTCAATCCTTCAACCGCACCTTCAAGGCCGTCTATGGTCTGCCGCCGGCGCGGTATCGGAGGGAGGGCAGCCACAAAACCTTCGAAACCGCTTCATCGGAAGGAATTGCGGATATGTATGAAGTCACCCTCAAGGAGATCGACGGCTTCGATCTCGTCGGCGTCGCCCACTCCGGCTCTTATATGGGCATCGGCAAGGCATTCGAGACGCTCTACGGCACACTGATTTCGCGCAATCTTTATCGTCCGGACATGGAGATGATCGGCATCTATCTGGATGATCCGGAACTGGTGCCGGCGGACAGGCTGCGCTCCTTTGCCTGCGTCACCGCCAAGGAGACCCTGCCTGCCGATGCACCGCTGACACCCCAGACGCTCGAGGGCGGACGCTATGCCGTTCTGCGCCACAAGGGCCCCTATGCGGACATGCCCTTGGCCTATCAATGGCTTTACGGCACGTGGCTGCCGCAATCCGGCCGCGAGGTGCGCGACAGCCTGATGTTCGAGAAGTATCTCAACAATCCGCGCGACGTGCCGCCGACCGAGCTCTTGAGCGAGATCTATCTGCCGCTGAAATGACCCGCTCGACTTCTCTCGTCATCCTCGGGCTTGCTCCGAGGATCCACCTGAGCCGTCGCCAACGCACAGATGTCCTTGGGCTCAAGAGGCTTGGCCTGGATGCTCGGGTCAAGCCCGAGCATGACAGAGGGAATGGGTCGCCAGAGGTTCTTGGAACTGCGGCTATCCAACCAAAAAGAAACCCGGCACAAGGCCGGGTTTCGCATTCGGGTCGATGGCGTGTGCCGATCAGGCAGCCATTGCCTTCTTCAGGTTCTCGTCGATCTTGTCGAGGAAGCCGGTGGTCGAGAGCCACGGCTGGTCGGGGCCGATCAGGAGCGCCAGGTCCTTGGTCATGAAGCCGGCTTCGACGGTATCGACGCAGACCTTTTCCAGTGTTTCGGAGAAGCGGGCGAGTTCGGCATTGCCGTCGAGCTTGGCACGATGGGCAAGGCCACGGGTCCAGGCGAAGATCGAAGCGATCGAGTTGGTCGAGGTCTCTTCGCCCTTCTCGTGCTGGCGGTAGTGACGGGTCACGGTGCCGTGGGCCGCTTCTGCTTCGACCGTCTTGCCGTCCGGCGTCATCAGAACCGAGGTCATCAGGCCGAGCGAGCCGAAGCCCTGAGCCACGATGTCGGACTGGACGTCGCCGTCGTAGTTCTTGCACGCCCAGACGTAGCCGCCGGACCACTTCAGCGCCGAAGCGACCATGTCGTCGATCAGGCGGTGTTCGTACCAGATCTTCAGTTCCTTGAACTTCTCGGCGAATTCTTCCTCGAAGACCTTCTGGAAGATGTCCTTGAAGCGGCCGTCATAGACCTTGAGGATGGTGTTCTTGGTCGAGAGGTAGACCGGAACCTTACGCTGGATGCCGTAGTTGAACGAAGCGCGGGCGAATTCGGTGATCGAATCGTCGAGGTTGTACATGCCCATGGCAACACCGGCCGACGGTGCGTCGAAGACGTCGTATTCGATTTCCTTGCCGTCTTCGCCGACGAACTTCATCGTCAGCTTGCCCTTGCCGGGGAACTTGAAGTCGGTGGCGCGGTACTGGTCGCCGAAGGCGTGACGGCCGACGATGATCGGCTTGGTCCAGCCCGGAACCAGACGAGGCACGTTCTTGCAGATGATCGGCTCGCGGAAGATGACTCCGCCGAGGATGTTGCGGATGGTGCCGTTCGGCGACTTCCACATCTTCTTGAGCTTGAATTCTTCGACGCGGGCTTCGTCCGGGGTGATCGTGGCGCACTTGACGCCGACGCCGTGCTTCTTGATGGCGTTGGCTGCATCGATCGTCACCTGGTCGTCGGTGGCGTCGCGGTTTTCCATGCCGAGGTCATAATACTCAAGATCGACGTCGAGGTAGGGATGGATCAGCTTGTCCTTGATGAACTGCCAGATGATGCGGGTCATCTCATCGCCGTCGAGTTCGACGACCGGATTGGCGACCTTGATCTTTGCCATGAATATGCCTCGTAGCTTAGCGGGACAACGGGAGCGATGTCCCTTCCTCTTTAGAAAAATCCAGAGCCCTATAGCATTGTGAAACGGCAAGGCAAAGCATGCTTGGCTGAAACTTTGGGTGGAGACTCGATCGACCGGCGGGCAGGGGCCGAGGATGGGTTTTGGACTGGTTTAAGCCGGCCTGCGCCTTGAAAAGATCGGAGGCAGCGTTAATCAAGAAGAAGCGGTGACGCGTCGATGGTCACCGTAGCAGGCAAAAGGCATCCGATGGAAATTCGCTCCCGCGTGCGCGACTGGCTTCTCGCCAATGATCCTGCCTTTTCCCGGCTGCGCCAGGCGACGCGCATCACCGCGACGATCGTTTCGTCGGTTTGCCTGCTGATGGCCTTCCACTATCTCGTGGCGCCATTGCCGCCGGCAGCCTACGGCCTTGCCGTTTCGCTCTCGATCGAAGGCGGCCTTGCCGTCCGCGACCGCACGCACGGCGAACAGCTCGTGACCCGTATAATCGCCGTCATCGTTGGCGTCTCGATGGTCGCGCTGGCCTCGGTGCTGGAGAGCCACCGCTACGTCTCCGATGTCGTTTTCCTGTCGATCATCTTCCTGGCGGTCTATTGTCGCTCCTTCGGGCCGAGATGGTTTGCCGTCGGCATGTTCGCCTTCATGTCCTATTTCATCGGAGCTTATCTGCGTCCGACGATTGACCAGTTGCCCGCACTGGTCTTCGGTGCAGCGGTTTCGGCCATGGTCGCCCACCTGGTCCGCACCGTGCTTCTGCCCGACCACCGCTATCGCGACCTCATGCGCGCTGCGGCCAGCGTCCAGCAGCGCGTCGACCAGATGCTGGAGGAGCTGGTCGATGTCGCACGCAAACCGACCCTGATCGAGACGGATCGCACCCGGCTGCACCGGAGGGAAGAGCGCCTCAAGGAGGCGGTGCTGATGGCGGAAAGTTTCATTCCGACCGAGAACCGACGCCCGGAACCCGAGCCCGGCCTTGCCTCGTCGGATGTGGTGATCAACCTTTTCGACCTGCATCTGGCGGCAGAAAGCGTCATCGTGCTGAGCCTTCAGGCCATGCCTCCGGTCGCATTGGTCGAAGCGATGCTTACGCGCAACTCCGCCGAGATCGAAGCGGAGACGGCGCGCATCGACCGCACGAACGAGCGGCTTGTCGAGACCGTCAAGGCGCTCTCGTGGCTGCGCAATGTTCGCCAGCGCCTCGCCCATAGCCTGGAAAAACTCGACGCGCATGATCTCGAGGATCCGGTGGAGCGAGCCGTTGCCCCGGCGTCCACGCGTCCAAAGCTGACAGTGTCTAATCCGGCGCTCAAAACGGCCATCCAGATCACGCTCGCCGCCGGCATCGCCATGGTGTTCGGGCTGATGCTGTCGCGCGACCGATGGTTCTGGGCGGTGCTGGCTGCCTTTCTCGTTTTTACCAACACCCGCTCGCGCGGCGATACGGCGGTCAAGGCGCTACAGCGCTCGGCCGGTACGCTATTTGGCATCGTGGTCGGCATCGTCGCCGGCACGCTGGTTGCCGGAAACATCTATTTGGTGCTGCCGCTGAGTGCGCTCTGCATCTTTCTCGCGTTCTATTTCCTCGCAGTTTCCTATGCGTCGATGACCTTCTTCGTCTCTATCGTGCTGTCGCTGCTCTACAGCCTGATGGGCGTGCTGACCCCACAGCTGCTGCAGCTGCGGCTGGAGGAAACCCTGATCGGCTCCATCGCCGGTACTGTGGTTGCCTTCGTGGTTTTCCCGACCCGTACGCGAACATCGCTTGATCTCGCGATCAAGGCCTGGTGTGGCGAACTGACAGGACTGCTGCAAGCGGCGAAGGAGGGCGCCTCCGGCATGGCGCTGATTGCGCGGTCGCAGTCCGTCGACCGCGCCTACCGCGAGCTTGCCGCGGCGGCCAAGCCCCTTGGCGTTTCCTGGCAGCTTGTCACGCGCCCCGGCCACGTCAGGCAGACGCTGGCGATCTTCATGGGGTGCACCTATTGGGCGCGCGTGTTTGCCCGTCGCGTTGCCGACGAGGCCGACGCCGTCGGCTCCACGTTCCACACCGACATCGACGAAAATCTGACATTGATTCGCTCGATCGCGGAGAAAGGGGCCGGCTATTTCTACGACGGCGGCCGCGTCGCCGGGCCAGTCAGCCGACATCTGCCGATATCGAAGGACGATGCGGAACTGGGGCTGGAGATGATCGGCATCTCCCTCAGCCGTCTGCATCCGGCAACACCGTGATGCCCGCAGTCCTCAGCATGTCGGCCGGACTTTAATTTTCCGGTCTTTTGTGCGAGGGAAGCGCCGAACAGAAGGCGAAGGCGAAAGACATGGCAGGCACCAACAGCGAACGAGAACTCCTGACCGAAGGACCGGCGATCATTCTCGCCTATCCGCAGCTCGGCGAGAATATCGGCATGGTTGCCCGCGCCATGGCCAATTTCGGCCTGTCTGAACTGCGCCTCGTCAACCCGCGCGATGGCTGGCCGAACGAAAAGGCGCAGTCTGCCGCCAGCCGCGCCGACCACGTCATCGAAGGCGCCAAGCTCTACGACACGCTGGAAGAGGCGATCGCCGACCTCAACTTCGTCTATGCGACAACGGCGCGCGACCGTTACGGCTACAAGCCGGTTCGCTCGCCGATAGTGGCGGCGCGCACGCTGAGACAGCGCTTCGTAGCCGGCGAGGCGACCGGCATCATCTTCGGCCGCGAGCGCACCGGATTGACGAACGAGGAAGTGGCGCTTGCCGACGAGATTGTGACGTTCCCCGTCAATCCGGCTTTCGCTTCGCTCAATCTCGCCCAGGCGGTGCTGCTAATGTCCTACGAGTGGCTGAAGACGGGCATGGAAAGCGAAGACCAGACGTCGTTCCAGGCACTGGAGCAGCGTCCGGCGAAGAAAGACGATCTGCAGGGCCTGTTCGATCACCTCGAGGATGCGCTGGAAGCGCGCAACTATTTCCGCTCCGCCGACAAAAAGCCGAAATTGGTCGAAAATCTGCGCACAGTTCTGACCAGACCAGCCTTTACCGAAACGGAAATCCGGGTGCTGCGCGGCGTGATTTCGTCGCTCGATCGGTTTTCGCGTGAACATCCCCGAGGTTCCGGCGCTCCCGTTGATCACAGCAGGGCCGAGCACAACAAGAAAGTATCAGACAGCGGTGACAGCGACTGAACTGAAACCCATTCTCGTCTTCGACAGCGGCATCGGCGGGCTCACGGTGCTGCGCGAGGCGAGGGTGCTGATGCCGGAGCGGCATTTCATCTATATCGCCGACGATGCCGGCTTCCCCTATGGCGGCTGGGAGGAAGAGGCCTTGCGCGCCCATGTCATCGCGCTCTTTGGCCGGCTGCTGGCCGAGCACGATCCCGAAATCTGCGTGATTGCCTGCAACACCGCATTCACCCTCGTCGGTGCCGATCTGCGCGCCGCCTTTCCGCAGATGACCTTCGTTGGCACCGTGCCGGCGATCAAGCCGGCGGCCGAGCGCACGCGCTCGGGGCTGGTTTCCGTGCTTGCGACACCAGGCACGGTCAAGCGCGCCTATACGCGCGACCTCATCCAGTCCTTCGCCAGCCAATGCCATGTCCGCCTGGTCGGATCGGAGAACCTCGCCAAGATGGCCGAGGCCTATATTCGCGGCGAAAAGCTCGATGATGCGGAGGTATTGGCCGAGATCACCCCGTGCTTCATCGAGATGGATGGCCGCAAGACCGATATCGTCGTTCTCGCCTGCACGCATTATCCCTTTCTGGCCAATCTGTTCCGCAAGCTGGCGCCCTGGCCGGTCGACTGGTTGGATCCAGCCGAGGCCATCGCCCGGCGGGCCCGCTCGCTCGTGCCGCTGCCCGACGGCTTTGAGCCGTTGAACGGCGAGGACCCGGCGATCTTCACTTCGGGAAATCCCGATTTTTCCACACGCCGGCTGATGCAGGGCTTCGGCCTGACCGTCATGTCGAACGTCACTACCCCCGAACAGACGGCCGCCAGCGAAACGATCGGCTAGAAGAAGATCGCCAGCAGGACGCCAATCGACGCGGCGAGCGCAATCGCAATCAGGAAGTTCGCGCGGCCTGATTGCGCGGATTCCTTTTTCGAGACGATGCGTTGACCATCCTCGTAGTTCATCTGGAAGTGGTTTTCGGTCTCGTTCTGATCCATTCGTGGCCCGGAAATCCCGGTCGCTCAAAGACGTATGGGCCGGGGCAGGCGCTTGTTAAAGATGTATCAATAGGTTTATTCAACGTTTCCGCGCAAACAACCGGGTGAACTGGCCGATCTTTCCATGGTCCACAACGCGGTATTCCCTGTGGGTTTTCTGCAGCGGTTGCATGACCGCCGGCAAAACCGTGCTAGGTGTCGCTCGTTTGGCGAACTCAGCATGGTCGCGAATCAATCCAAAATGAAGAGGTGGAAATGAAGGTCGGCATCGACATGGGAGCGACGTCCGAAGGGACCTCGGCCTCGCTCGATATCGAAGAGCTTCTGGCCACCCGTCTTCTGGTGCAGGGCAATTCCGGTTCGGGAAAATCGCACCTTCTAAGAAGGTTGCTGGAGCAGTCTGCGCCATGGGTGCAGCAATGCATCATCGACCCCGAGGGCGATTTCGTCACACTTGCCGACAAGTTCGGCCATGTGGTCGTCGAGGGTGAGCGCACGGACGCTGAGCTGATCGGCATTGCCACGCGCATTCGTCAGCACCGAGTTTCCTGCGTGCTTTCGCTCGAAGGTCTCGACATCGAACAGCAGATGCGCAGCGCCGGCGTCTTCTTGAACGCCATGTTCGATGCGGATCGGGAATACTGGTATCCCGTACTCGTGGTGGTCGACGAAGCGCAGATGTTTGCGCCGTCGGTCGCTGGTGACGTCACCGAAGAAGTCCGCAAGATCTCGCTCGGCGCGATGACCAACCTCATGTGCCGTGGCCGAAAGCGTGGACTTGCCGGCGTCATCGCCACGCAGCGCCTGGCAAAACTTGCCAAGAACGTGGCGGCGGAGGCGTCCAACTTCCTGATGGGCCGCACATTCCTTGATATCGACATGCTGCGCGCTGCCGACCTGCTCGGCATGGATCGCCGCACGGCCGAAATGTTCCGCGATCTGAAGCGCGGCTCCTTCGTCGCCCTTGGCCCGGCGCTGTCGCGCCGGCCGCTGAAGGTGACGATCGGTGCCGTCGAGACTTCAGCACGCTCGACGAGCCCGAAGCTGATGCCGCTGCCGGAAGCGCCGCAGGACGTGGAAGACCTGATCTTCACGCCTGACGCCGACGAACTGACGCGGCCGATCATGCGCCGTGCCGTACCGCCGCCGCGCCCGGCAACCGATATTCTCGCGGAGCTTTCCCGGCCGCGCCCCGAACCGGTCGCCCCGGTGGAAACCAGGCCAGCCCAGCCGGAAATGTCGGCGGAGGAGCGCGGTGCGCTGCTGGACGGTCTGTTTACCGAGATTCTCGCCAATCCCGATGCCGCGTTCCGGCCGGATGCCGAACTGTTCCAGGATTTCCTCGTGCGCTGCCGGATTCGCCGCGTGCCGGGAGCAGCCCTGTCCTTGAGCGCATTTCGGCGCAAGATGGCAATTGCCCGCTCCGGCGTCGACACTGAGACTGCGGCGACAGAGGCCTGGGCGTCGGCGCTCCGGCTTGCCGATCGCGTCACCGAGGACCTGCAGGGCGTGTTCCTGATGATGGCGCAGGCGGCCGTGCGCGGCCTTGCCTGTCCGTCGGACGCGATGATCGCGCGCGCCTACGGCACCCATTCCGCACGACGCGCCAGACGCCTGCTCGGCTATTTCGAGGAGAATGGGCTCGTTGTCGTCCATGCCGATTTCACCGGCAAGCGTATAGTCGCCTTTCCGGACCTCGGCCACGAAACGGCGCCGGGCGACGCCAACGGGCCGGATGCAATGGATCCGTCCGCCGCTGCAGCTGAATAGGCACGTCCTCCGCCCGAGGCTTCAATTCCAAGTATTTGAAGACGAGACGGTACCGATGCACAACGCCACCCGTCGCTTGCGGGGCGTCAAACCCACTCCTGAATCACGCGGTCGGACGCGTGGATGCAGGTCATCTCAAGCCGGGTGTTGCCGCTGTTGACGAAACGGTGCGGCGTGCTGGGATCGACGATGATGATGTCGCCGGCCTTGCCGATGAGCGTCTGCTCACCGACCGTGAACTCCGCCTCGCCCGAATGAATGAGCCAGGTCTCCGGATAGGGGTGAACGTGAAGCGCCGGCCCTTGGCCAGGCTCCGCATCCATCAGGAAAAGCGAAACCGGCGTGCCGTACTGCCCCCCTTCAAAGAGGATCGTCCGGTTGGGGCTCTGTTTCTGCTCTGCACGGGGAATGACATGAAACATGGTGGCCTCCATCGGGGTTGGTTTACCGGTTCGAATGAATTATCTTGACGAGAAGATATTATGTAAAAATATCTTCTCGTCAAGATATATTGCCAAACACCGCGGAGTTGATAATGCAGCATGAGCAAGAGGAGAGGGACCACGTCGACCGGTTGCGCGCGCAATGGGATCGCGAATTGCCGGATCTCGATACGGAGCCAATGACCATCCTCGGGCGGGCCTATCGGCTTTCTAATCTCGTGCGTCCGTCGATCGAGGAAACCTTTGCCTCCTTCGGTCTCGACCGCGGCGAATTCGACGTGATCTCAACACTCCGGCGCTCCGGCCCACCGTATCGCCTCACGCCGACCGACCTTTATACATTGCTGATGATTTCGTCAGGCGGACTGACACATCGACTCGATCGATTACAAAAGGCGGGGCTGATCCTGCGCGAGCGCTCGGTATCGGATGGACGCAGCAGCGTGGTTGGGTTGACGGAGAAGGGCATAGCGCTTGCCGAAGCCGCGTTTCGGGCTGACATGGCGAGCGAGGCGCGCTATATCGCAGGTCTGAAGCCGGAGGAACGCGCAGCACTGGCAGCGCTATTGAAAACGCTGCTTGTTTCCTTGGAAAACCAACAGGCTGGCGACCCTGCCTGAAATGGTGCCGAATACGGTGATTTCGTTTGACAATGGCGGCTGGAAGCCCTAAAGCCGCCCCAACGCCGGGCAGAAATGTCCGGTGTTTCATTTGACATGTCCCGTGGTTTCTCCGGCAGCGTGATCGTGAGAATCCTGTCAGAACTCTCAAAATGGGTTCAGAGGAGGGCGTGTTTCCTTGATCCGGTTTGGCAACAGACCGGTGTAACCGACTGAAAGGAAATGCGATGAGCAAGCGCGAATCGTCCAAGTACAAAATTGACCGCCGTATGGGCGAAAACATCTGGGGCCGTCCGAAGTCGCCGGTTAACCGCCGCGAATACGGCCCGGGCCAGCACGGCCAGCGTCGCAAGTCCAAGCTTTCGGACTTCGGTGTGCAGCTGCGCGCCAAGCAGAAGCTCAAGGGCTACTACGGCGACATCCGCGAAAAGCAGTTCCGTGCGATCTTCGCCGAAGCTGACCGCCGCAAGGGCGACACCCCGGAGAACCTGATCGGCCTGCTCGAATCGCGTCTCGACGCGATCGTCTACCGCGCAAAGTTCGTTCCGACCGTTTTCGCCGCACGTCAGTTCGTCAACCATGGCCACGTCAAGGTTAACGGCGTTCGCGTCAACATCGGTTCCTACCGTTGCAAGCCGGGCGACGTCATCGAAGTCAAGGAAAAGTCCAAGCAGCTCGTTACGGTTCTCGAAGCCGTTCAGCTCGCTGAGCGCGACGTTCCGGATTACATCGAAGTCGACCACAACAAGATGGTTGCAACCTTCGTCCGCGTTCCGGTTCTCTCCGACGTGCCTTACGCCGTCGTCATGGAACCGCACCTCGTCGTCGAATTCTATTCGCGTTAATCCGAGGCTCTGGCCTTGTGAACGATCGAAACCGCCCGGAAACGGGCGGTTTTTTTGTCTCTTCAGATACGTGGCTGTTTGATCTGCCGCGCGTCTTGTTCCGCGACGGGGACTTGGTCGCCTCGGCGGGACAATGGCTCGCGCGACGAAGGGGAAATCGCATGCCGGAGCAGAAGACGCCGCAGGACCTGCAGGCGATCATCGAGGACATTTACCGCGAGCTGACGCCACGGCTCGGCGAGGGCAAGGTCGCCGACTACATCCCACAGCTTGCGCGCGTTTCTCCGAAACACTTCGGAATGGCAATCGTCACCACCGACGGGCAGGTGCACCGGGTCGGCGACGCCGAGGTGCCGTTCTCCATCCAGAGCGTCTCCAAGGTATTCACCCTGACGCTGGCGCTCGGCAAGCACGGTGAGACCATCTGGCACCGCGTCGGCCGCGAACCTTCAGGCTCGGCCTTCAACTCGATCGTCCAGCTCGAGCAGGAAGGCGGCAAGCCGCGCAACCCGTTCATCAATGCCGGCGCGATCACCATCAGCGACCTGATCCTTGCCGGCCACACGCCGCGCGAACTGATCGGCGAGATCGTCCAGTTCGTTCGTTATCTCGCAGATGACGATGCCATCGTCATAGACCACGAGGTCGCGCGCTCCGAGACGGCGACCGGCTTCCGTAATTTCGCGCTTGCCAACTTCATGCGCTCCTTCGGCCGGCTCGATCACCCGGTCGAGCATGTGCTCGGCGTCTATTTCCACCATTGCGCTCTGGCAATGACCTGCAGCCAGCTCGCCAAGGCGGGCCTGTTTCTGGCAGCCGGCGGCACCAACCCGCTGACCGGCCATTCCGTCGTATCGCGCCAGCGGGCCCGACGTATCAACGCGCTGATGCTGACCTGCGGCCACTATGACGGCTCGGGCGATTTCGCCTATCGCGTCGGTCTGCCCGGCAAGAGCGGTGTTGGCGGCGGCATTCTCGCGGTCGCACCCGGCAAGGCCTCCGTCGCCGTCTGGTCGCCGGGCCTGAACGAGAACGGCAATTCGCTGTTGGGATCGCTGGCGCTGGAGATGTTGGCCGCCCGCACCGGTTGGTCGGTGTTTGGCTCCTGATTTCGGACGAAGGGCCGTTTTCCCTTGATCTTGCGGATGGAACGGGGCAAGTGCTGGCCGTGACGTGCCGTGCGCTCTCCTTCCCGAGCCGGCCATTCCAGGATCGTTGCCATGGATCATTCGCCAGCCCTTTCGCCTGACGCAATCGACAATGCCGTTGAAGACGGCGATATCGAGACGGGTCTTCATCCGATCTTCGAACGCATGCCGTCGTCGGTCTCCTTCAACAAGCTGCGCAAGCGGCTCTTGCGGCAGACGCGCCAGGCGCTCGACGATTTCGGCATGCTGAAGGGCGCCAAGCGCTGGCTGGTCGGGATTTCAGGCGGCAAGGACAGCTATAGCCTGCTGGCACTGCTGATGGACCTGCAATGGCGCGGGCTGCTGCCCGTCGAGCTTGTCGCCTGCAACCTCGATCAGGGGCAGCCGAATTTTCCGAAGCATATCCTGCCGGAATACCTGGCCTCGATCGGCGTTAAGCACCGTATCGAGTATCGCGACACCTATTCGATCGTGAAGGAAAAGGTGCCGACAGGCGCCACCTATTGCTCGCTCTGTTCGCGGCTGCGCCGCGGCAATCTTTACCGGATCGCGCGCGAAGAGGGCTGCGATGCGCTGGTGCTCGGCCATCACCGCGAGGATATTCTGGAGACGTTCTTCATGAATTTCTTCCACGGCGGCAGGCTCGCCTCGATGCCGGCGAAGCTTCTGAACGACGAAGGCGACCTGATGCTGCTGCGGCCGCTGGCCTATGCGGCAGAGGACGACTTGGCGAAATTTGCCACTGCCATGGAATTTCCGATCATTCCCTGCGACCTCTGCGGCTCGCAGGACGGCCTTGAGCGCAATGCCATGAAGGCAATGCTTGCCGACCTCGAACGACGCATGCCGGGCCGCAAGGACACGATGCTGCGGGCGCTCGGCCATGTGAACCCCTCGCATCTGCTCGACCCCAAGCTTTTCGACTTCCAGTCCCTCTCACCGGAGCCCAAAGAATGAGCCATTCCGTCGACATCGCCGCCCTTGCCAATCTGCTGCAGGAGGCTGCGGTCAAAGAAATCCTGCCGCGGTTTCGTAATCTCGGCGCGGGCGATGTCCGGATGAAGTCGGAAGCGATCGATCTCGTCACCGAGGGCGACGAGGCAGCCGAGCGCCTGATCAAGGCACGCATGGATGAGATTGCGCCAGGCGCCGTGTTCATCGGCGAAGAATCCGTTGCTGCCGATCCGGCGCTGCTCGACAAGCTGGTAGACGCCGATCTCGCCGTCGTCGTCGATCCGATCGACGGCACCTTTAACTTCGCAGCCGGCCTGCCGCTGTTCGGCGTCATGGCGAGCGTCGTGTCCAAGGGCGAGACCGTTGCCGGCATCATCTACGACCCGCTTGGCAACGACTGGGTAATCGCCGAGAAGGGCTCCGGCGCCTGGATGTGCCGTCCTGACGGCTCGCAGGAGCGCATGTCGGTGACTGCAGGCGTTCCGCTTGAAAGCATGGTCGGCGGCGCCTCGACGGGCTTCTACAGCCAAGAGGCGCGGCGCGAAGTCATGGCCAACTTGGCCAAGGTCCGTATTGCGACCAGCTACCGGTGCGCCGCGCACGAGTATCGCATCCTTGCCGGCGGCTACATCCACTTCTTGATGTACCAGAAGCTGATGCCCTGGGATCATCTGGCCGGCACACTGATCGCGCAGGAGGCGGGTGCCTATGCCGCACGCTTCGACGGCGCGCCCTATCTGCCTGCCCACCTCAATGGCGGCCTGCTGCTGACGACCGACAAGGACAGCTGGGAAACGCTGCGTCGCGAAGTCTTCACCATCTAAACACCGACATCGTCGAAACAGAAAAGCCCGCCTGGAGCGATCCAGGCGGGCTTTTTGTTGGTGAGGTCGATATCACATATGGCCGCCGCCGTGGTCGAGCGAGACATCCTTGTCGCCGGGATGGGTGAAGAGCTTGCCCTTTTCGGCCCAAAGGGTGGCCAGGATCGTCACGAGCCCGAAGAGGGCAAAGCCCCCGAGCAACGGCTGCAGCGTGCCATTGAACAACTGGCCGACGGCGCCACCGAGCAGTGCGCCGCCGGTCGTCGAGACGAAACCGGTGATCGCGGTCGCCGTTCCGGCAAGGTGACCCATCGGCTCCAGGCTGATCGCGGTGAAGTTGGTGGCGATGACAGCGAAGAACATCAGAAGAACCGAGAACATCAGGTAGCTGATGACGAATGCCGGCGTGCCCCAGAGCGACATGGCAAAGCCGATCACGGAAATCAGCGTGAACAGGATCATCGACACGTGCGAGATGCGGCGCATGCCGAAGCTGCGCACGAAGAAGCCGTTGGCGAAATTGGCAACGGCGATGCCGCCGGCAGTGCCGGCAAAGGCGATCGGCAGCCACTCGCCGAGGCCATAGACCTCGCCGAAGATCTGCTGGACGGTGACGATGTAGGCGCAGATGACCGCGGTGAACATCGTCATGCCGATCATGTAGCCGCAGGTGATGCGGTTGGTCAGCACCGTCTTGAAGCCGGATGCGACCGATGAGACGGAAAGCGGCAGGCGCTCTTCCTTCGGCAGCGATTCCTTCATGCGGGCCAGTGCCCAGACGAAGAGGACAGCGCCGACGATGCCGATCAGGATGAAGATCCAGTGCCAGTTGGCGTAGAGGATGACGAGCTGACCGATCGACGGTGCGACGATCGGAACGATCATGAAAACGATCATGACGTAGGACATCACCCGCGCCATCTCGCGACCACCGAAGCAGTCACGCACGATCGCCATGGTGGTGATGCGCACGGCGGCAGCGCCGATGCCCTGGACGAAGCGCAGGACCAGCAGCATTTCGAAACTCTGGGTCAGGGCGGCGGCAAACATCGACACGGTGAAGAAGGCAAGGCCGCCGAGCAGCACGGCGCGACGTCCGAACGTATCGGAAAGGCTGCCGAAGAAGATCTGCGAAAGCCCGAAGCCAAGGAAGAACACGCCGATGACGAGCTGGGTGTCGTTGGAGTTGGCGACGCTCAGCGACTGGCCGATGCTCGGTAATGCCGGCAGCATGCTGTCGATGGCGATTGCCACGCTCGCCGTCATGACGGCAATGGTGATGATGAATTCGACGAGGCCCATATTGAGGCGGGCCGCGCCCGAAACCCCGTCGACATGTTCGGATTGTGTGGTGATCGTGGTCATTGTGCGAACCCGTGAAGAGCAGATCTGGGAGGAATAATCGGCCGGCAGGCTATCGTCAGCCTGCCGGATTGTGTGCCTTGAACAGCTTTCCGCGTTCGGCGATGAGGACGAAGACGACGCCGATCGCCGCGACGGTGAAGTAGCCGATCGCGAGCGGTGTCGCCGTCCCATCGAAAGCCTGGCCGATGAAGGCGCCGATGACGCCGCCGCCGATGGTCTGGGTGAAGCCGAGCACCGAGGAGGCCGTGCCGGCGACGTGGCCGAGCGGCTCCATCGCCATCGCATTGAAGTTCGACGCGATCAGCCCGAACTGGAACATGGCGGCGCCATAGAGCACCACGAACAGCGGGAAGGGCACCGGACCATAAAGCGACGCCGCCATCCAGAGGAAGCTCGCCAGCGTGAAGCCGAGTAGGGCAGCATGCGACAGCGCCCGCATGCCGAAGCGCCGAACGAGCTGCGAATTAGTGAAGGACGCGACCGCCATCATCCCGGCAAATGCCGCAAACACGACCGGAAACCACAGGCCCAGCCCATAGACCCCGACCAGGATCTGCTGGGCAGAGTTGATGAAGCCGAAGAGCGCCCCGAGGATAACGGATGTCGCCAGCGTATAGAACAGCGACAGCCGGTTCGTCAGGACGATCTTGAAGCCGCTGAGGATGACCGAAGGGGTAAAGGCGCGGCGATGATCCGGGTTCAGCGTTTCCTGAAGCCGGAACACCACAAGCGTTGCGATCGTGAAGGCAAAGAGCGCGATGACGACGAAGATCATGTGCCATTCGGCAAAGATCATGATCAACTGGCCGACGCTCGGCGCTATGACCGGCACGATCATGAACACCATCATGATCAGCGACATCACTTCAGCCATGCGACGGCCGCCATAGACGTCGCGAACGATCGACACGGTAATAACACGGGTCGCGGCTGCACCGATGCCCTGGACGAAGCGCAACGCCAGCAGCGCGCCGAAGGTCGGCACGATGACGATTGCGATCGCGCAGACACCATAAATGCCGAGGCCGACGAGCAGCGGCGCCTTGCGGCCGAATCGATCAGACAACGGGCCGAAGAAAAGCTGCGCCACGCCCATACCGATAAGATAGGCGGTGATGACATATTGCCGATGGTTTTCGTCGGTTACACCAAGGCTGGCGCCGATCTCCTGCAGGCCGGGCAACATGATATCGATCGACACGGCATTGACCGCCATCAGCATCGCCATCAAGGCGATGAACTGAAATTTGCTGAGGCCGGGAGCGGCCGCTTCGTCTGTCATGCTCGTCATAGGCAAAATCCTTGCGGCGCGCCGGACGCAACCGAAATAGGTCAAGACCGGAGTTTGTTCCGGAAAGAGGCGACGTCGGCTGGCAAAATGCCGGTCGGCATGTCGAGAACAGTTGAGGGGACGGGCCTGGTCCGGCGCAGCGGTGCAGGCGGCATCCGATGTGAAGCGAAAGGGACTATCGGCGATGGGCAGCCGGGCCAAGCCGGAGCATGGGAACGGGCGAACGCCCTTTCAGGCTGCTTATGCCGCTTTATCGCGACCACTTCATGACAGAGCGTGAGTGTGCTCCGCCTAGTAAAGAACAACGAAAATTAGACGATCCGGATTTAATTCCGGAATCAAAAAAGGCGGTCACCCGCCTTTTCCGACCAGATCGGAGTTGGCGGCCTGACTTAGGCAGCGGCGCCCTTGACCGAGATTCCCTGTTCCTGCAGGTGCGACTGGAGCTCGCCAGCCTGGAACATTTCGCGGACGATGTCGCAACCGCCGACGAATTCACCCTTCACGTAAAGCTGTGGGATGGTCGGCCAGCTCGAATAGTCCTTGATGCCCTGACGCAGGTCCGCGTCGGCAAGGACATTGATGCCCTTGTAGTCGACGCCGATGTAATCGAGAATCTGGACCACCTGGCCGGAGAACCCACACTGTGGGAACTGCGGCGTACCCTTCATGAAGAGCACCACGTCGTTGGTCTTGACTTCGTTCGCGATGAATTCGTGAATTCCGCTCATCTTTTCATCCTTCCTGCGCCCGGTTTCAAGGACCGGATATCGATTGGGCCTTAGATAGCATGCATATCGGTGATTTTCATCACCCAAGTGCAACAAATATTGATGGGCCTCAAGATGTGGTTTTAATACAACTGCTCAGGCCGAACGGCGACGGGTCTTGCTGCGTGCGCTGGCGGTTCGCCGCCGGCTCACCTGTTTCTTGGCCGGCTTTCCGATGGCGGCTTCCAGGATATCCCCTAGAATGCCACCCGTCGCCGCCTTGCGCGTCCGGCGCTTGGTCCGCTTCGTCGCGGTCCGCTTGACGCCGGTCTTCTTCAGGATTTCCTTCAGCGCGCTGTCGACAACGCCACTGACCAGTTCCTTGATCAGGTCGGCCATTCCAGCCTTACTCCGGCGCGCTGGTCTGAAGGGCAAGGGCGTGCAGAACGCCGCCCATGTTGCCCTTCAATGCGTTGTAGACCATCTGGTGCTGCTGCACGCGGGTCTTTCCGCGAAAGACTTCGGCCACGACTTCGGCGGCATAGTGGTCGCCGTCACCGGCCAAATCGCGGATCGTGACCTTGGCGCCGGGAATTCCTGCCTTGATCATGTCTTCGATGTCGCCTGGTGCCATGGGCATGATATGCCAACTCCCTTTATTATTCTGCGGCAGCAGCAGCGTTGCTGGAGCCGTCCATAAAGTCAGGGAACCACGATTCATGGGCCGAGCGCAATTGCTGAATTGCGACGGCGCGCGCTGCACCGAGCTTGACGGCATCGCCGCCGGTCTTGCCGATTTCCGGCAGGGCAACGCCTGCCTTTTCCGCACGGGCGCGAACGGCAGCGACGTTACCGGCCGCAACCGTCAGCACGTAGCGTCCCTGGTCTTCGCCATAGAAAACAGCAATCGGATCATGACCTTCGACCACATCCACGGTCGCGCCGATATCCGAAGCCATCGCCATTTCGGCAACGGCGAGAGCCAGGCCGCCGGACGAGCAGTCATGAACTGATGTCGCCAGACCGTCGACGATCAGCCCACGGACGAAGTCACCGACCTTGCGCTCATGTGCGAGGTCGACATGCGGCGCCGGACCGTCAGTGCGGCCATGGACGTCGCGCATGTAGACCGACTGGGCGATGTGCGAACCGAGGCCTTCCGGCGCGCCGGCAAGCAGGATCGTTTCGCCGGCAGCGGCAAACCGGATGCGCGCCATCTTCGACCAGTCCTTGATCAGGCCGACGCCGCCGATGGTGGGGGTCGGCAGGATTCCCTGGCCGTTGGTCTCGTTGTAGAGCGAGACGTTGCCGGAAACGATCGGGAAATCAAGCGCGGTGCAGGCCTCACCGATGCCCTTGATGGCATGGACCAGCTGGCTCATGATCTCAGGACGTTCCGGGTTGCCGAAATTGAGATTGTCGGTTGCTGCCAGCGGCAGCGCGCCGGTTGCCGTCAGGTTGCGCCAGCATTCGGCAACCGCCTGTTTGCCGCCTTCGAACGGATCCGCCTCGACATAACGCGGCGTCACGTCGGAGGAGAAGGCCAGCGCCTTGCTCTGGTGACCCTCGACGCGCACAACGCCGGCGTCGCCGCCCGGCAGCTGCAGCGAGTTGCCCTGGATCAGCGTGTCGTATTGTTCGTAGACCCAGCGGCGCGAGGAATTGTTGGCCGAACCGACCAATTGCACGAGCGCATCAGCAACGTCCGTCTGCGGGATGTCGTTGGTCGCAAGCGCGGTCGGGACCTTGGCCGGGGTCCAGGGACGGTCGTATTCCGGCGCTTCGTCGCCCAGTTCCTTGATCGGCAGGTTCGCCACTTCTTCGCCCTGATGCAGAATGCGGAAACGCAGGTCGTCCGTGGTCTTGCCGACGATCGCGAAATCGAGGCCCCACTTGACGAAGATCGCCTTGGCGACTTCTTCCTTGGCCGGCTCAAGCACCATGAGCATGCGCTCCTGGCTTTCCGAAAGCATCATTTCGTAAGCGGTCATGCGCTCTTCGCGCACCGGCACGGTGTCGAGGTTAAGCTCGATGCCGAGGTCGCCCTTGGCGCCCATTTCGACGGCCGAGCAGGTGAGGCCGGCTGCACCCATGTCCTGGATGGCGATGACGGCACCCGTCTGCATCAGCTCGAGGCAGGCTTCGAGCAGGCACTTTTCGGTGAAGGGGTCGCCGACCTGCACGGTCGGGCGCTTTTCCTCGATCGATTCGTCGAACTCGGCCGAGGCCATGGTCGCGCCGCCGACGCCGTCACGGCCGGTCTTGGCGCCGAGATAGACGACCGGGAGGCCGACGCCTTCGGCCTTGGAGTAGAAGATCGCATCGCTTTTGGCGAGACCGGCGGCAAAGGCGTTGACGAGGATGTTGCCGTTATAGCGGGCATCGAACTCGACTTCGCCGCCGACGGTCGGAACACCGAAGGAATTGCCGTAGCCGCCGACGCCGGCAACGACGCCGGAAACGAGGTGGCGGGTCTTCGGGTGATCCGGCGAGCCGAAGCGCAGGGCGTTCATCGCCGCAACCGGACGGGCGCCCATGGTGAAGACGTCGCGCAGGATGCCGCCGACGCCGGTCGCAGCACCCTGGTAGGGCTCGATATAGGACGGATGGTTGTGGCTCTCCATCTTGAAGACGACGCAGTCGCCATCATCGATGTCGACGACGCCGGCGTTTTCACCCGGACCCTGGATGACGCGCGGGCCCTTGGTCGGCAGCGTGCGAAGCCACTTCTTGGAAGACTTGTAGGAGCAGTGCTCGTTCCACATCGCCGAAAAAATGCCGAGCTCGGTAAAGGTCGGCTCGCGTCCGATCAGGCCGAGAATGCGCTCGTATTCGTCGGGCTTGAGCCCGTGCGAGGCGATGAGTTCCGGGGTGATGGGGCGGGTGTTGGAAATCGTCATCGTCGACCGTCAAATCCTTCGGGCGGCGCGCAATCCTTCCACGGGATATGGCGCGTGCGAACCGCAACAGACACAGGGGGCGCTTTGCCGCTTCTTTAGCGTATGCTGCGGCGCGGCGCGACAGAAAAATACGGGCGATCAACAACGGTTGCCGCCCTTTTTGATGCCCTCACGCGCCTCAGGTGGTGCCGACCTGTCAGAACTTGTAGCCGAGTGCGAGATCGGCACGGGTCGAGCCATCGTTGGGGCCGCCGCAAAGTTCGGCATGCGAGGCATGCGCCACCGTTGCCGACAGGTTCCAATGCTCGTTTAATCTGAATCCGGCTGCGGCATATTCGCAGGCGCTGTCGAAAGCAAACTGACGAGAACAAGCGACGATGTCGCGAGGCGGTGGGATGAACGAAGAAAAAGCAATGCTGGCATGCCGAATTGTTGAGGCGAATCGATCTACACAAGACTGCTAAAACATACGGGACACCGGGTTATCAGTCGAAACTGTCGTAACCCACTCGTCCGCTGTCGAGCAACCGCCGCAAAGTCTGGAAGCCGTTGCGCACTTCGGCACGGTCGGCCGGTGAGGAAAAGCCGATACGGATACGGTGAAAGACGCGGTCCGCCCGGCCGGCCTTGAATTCGTCCTCGTCGTCGACGAGCACGCCTTCCTGCAGTGCAGCCTGCTTGAATGTGCCGGAAAGCCACGGTTCCGGCAGCTTCATCCAGAGGAAGGGAACGCACGGATGCGAGCTGAACTCGATGCCATCGAACACTTCGCGGGCAATCGCCTCGCGCGCCCGGATCTCTTCGATACCCTTGCCGCGCAGAATAGTGGCCGCTCCGGAAAGCACCAGCCGCGAACACAGCTCCGCCAGGATGAACGGCAGGCCGCCACTGACCATCTTGTGGGCAATGCGAATGCGCTGGCTGAAATGGGGAGGGCAGGCAACCCAGCCGCCGCGCACACCGGCAGCAACAGACTTTGAAAGACCACCAACCAGGAAGGTCCGCTCAGGTGCAAGCTCCGCTAAAGGCGGCGTCGGATCGCCGGTCATGGCGCCGTAGAGATCGTCCTCCACCAGCCAGACACCGTACTTGCGGGCGATATCGGCAATCGCCTGACGCCGGGCGAGCGGCATGACGGCAACGGTCGGATTCTGCGCGCTTGGCATAAGGAAGGCGAGCTTGGGATGCTGCTGCGCGCAGACCCGCTCGAAATCCTCGGGAATCAGGCCGAATTCATCCGATTCCATCAGGGTCGTGCGGCGCCCGATCAAGCCGGCGCTGCGGCTGACCTGGGAATAGGTCAAGGTCTCGAAGGCGATACGATCGCCGGGCGAGGTGACTGCCGCGATCACGGCAATGACAGCCGCGTGCGCTCCGAGCGTCGGCACGATCGTTTCAGGCGAGGGACGAAAGCCGCCGCGCGCCAGCCATTGGCATCCGGCCTCAAACCAGTGATCCGGGAAATTGCGCGCGTAGCTGGCAATGTCGGCGTGGTGATCGCGGCTGATCTCGCTCAAGAGCTCACTCAGGACAAAGCCCTGGCCGATGTCCGGCGCCGCGGTGCTGTCGAAGCGCAATTTGCCGGCGGGTGCAATCAGCGGCCGGGTGCCGGCCAAGGATGTGGTCAGCGGATCGGCCTGCTCGGGCGGGCGGCTTTCCTGGTGATCGAGAACATAGGTTCCGCGCCCGACCTCGCCGCTGACGAGGCCGCGTTCGCGCACGATATTGTAGGCGCGTCCAATGGTACCAATGGTGACACCAATGTCATAGGCGAGATTGCGCTGCGGCGGCAATTTTGCGCCGACGGGCAGGGCGCCTTCGCCAATTGCCTGTTCGATCTGGTCGGCGATCCGCGCATAAAGCGGACCATGACCCTGCTGAATGTCCGGGAGCCAATTTGTCATAGTGACAATTACCTAGATTACACAGCGAAATATGTCAATTATCACCAATGCAATGATAGCAATCGATGCATTGGAGCCTACAATGAGTACAATTGATACAATTTGCTCGGCAGTCGTGAAAAAGGCCCCTCGCGCGCGTCGCAAGATCGGGTTTGATGTCGAAATCTCGGGGAGTGCTAAGAACGCGCTTCAACGTCTCTGGCGGCTCTATTGTTTCCTGGCCGCCAAGAGACGCAGCCGGTTAGCTCTCGAAGAGATGAGCGATTGGCAACTGATCGATATCGGGGTCTGCGAGAAGGATGCCCGGCGGGAATCGTCCGTGGCGTTCTGGCGTTAACGGGCATCACACAAAGCGTGCGGTGGTTTTGCGATAGCGGCATGCGAACAAAGCGCCGTATGCCCTAGAGATTGCGACGCGCATCAGCGAACGCTGAGGGCACCAGCCAACAGCGTCCGAACTCTCAACCGGTGCCTGGATTAATTGCAGCCCTGGCCGCCAGCGGCCCAACGCCGGATATCTGCACTCATGCGGGTGGCGACCGGTTCGCTCATGAGCGGTCCGAACGCCTGCAACCGCGCCGGCTGGCCTTCCGCCTGGATGACGGCAAGCGGCCGTGCTTCCGGCGACTTGCGCGGCACGATCAGGATGCGGGGACGTCCGGAGAAGGAATTGAGTTCAGGGGCAAGCCGGTAGTTCTTGAAGGCAGCATCGCCCGATTTGAACCAGCAGCTGTTGGCGCCGAGCGCCACGCGTTCCATTGTCGGCAGGGCTGCCGAGCTTGCCGTCGGCGCCGGCGGGCGCGATGTTTGGCAGGACGCCAGAAGCGTCAGGGCGAACGCCGCGCAAGCAGGGCCGGTCAGGCGTCTAGAAAACATGGAAGGCATCGACGGTCTCGCTTGCGTTACGGGGATGGTCGGATGCCTTCTATCAGCGCGACGGTTAAGCGGCGATTACTTCGAGAGCCGAAGCGAAGATGCCGCGACCATCGGCGCCGCCATGAGCCGCCTCGATCAGGTTTTCCGGATGCGGCATCATGCCGAGCACGTTGCCGGCCGTGTTCATCACGCCGGCAATATCGCCCATCGAGCCATTCGGATTGGTGCCTTCGGCGTAGCGGAACACGACCTGGCCGTTGCCTTCGATCGTCTTCAGGGTCTCCGCGTCGGCGAAGTAGTTGCCGTCGTGGTGCGCAACCGGGCTGCGGATGATCTGTCCCTTGGAATAGGCGCGGGTAAAGTCGGTGTCGGCGTTGACGACTTCGAGCTTGACCTCGCGGCAGACGAACTTGAGCGATGCGTTGCGCATCAGCGCGCCCGGGAGCAGACCGGCCTCGACCAGGATCTGGAAACCGTTGCAGACGCCGAGGACCTTCACGCCCTTTTCGGCCTTCGCCTTGATCGCCTGCATGACCGGCATGCGCGCGGCAATCGCGCCGCAGCGCAGATAGTCACCGTAGGAGAAACCGCCGGGGATGACGATCAGGTCGACATCAGGGATCTCCGTTTCGGTCTGCCAGACGGTTACGGGCGCCTTGCCGGAGATCTTGGTGAGGGCAGCGATCATGTCGCGATCGCGGTTGAGGCCTGGAAGCTGGACGACGGCTGACTTCATGGTGCGGTTCAAACCCTGCCTGCGCCTCTTGAAGCTCATGCAATTCGAGGCGGTTTCCGATGCGGCCGAAGCGCAATTTGACGCGCTCGGGCCGATATTGGATGCACTGCGCATCCTGCTATTTCGAAACCATCGAGCCGCGGACAGTATGCCCCTTCGATGTCGTTTCGGCTGATCTGCGTGAGGATGGCCCATGTCAGATGGGCCTCCTCATTATTTCCAGATCACGCCGGCCTTCACGTCAGGCCATCCGCGGCACTCCGCCGCCATCAGGCGAGGGAGATGGTGTAGTTTTCAATCACTGTGTTGGCGAGCAGCTTTTCGCACATCGCCTTGAGGTCGGCCTCGGCCTTGGCTTTGTCGCCGGTTTCGATCTGTAGATCGAAGACCTTGCCCTGGCGGACCTGGCCGATGCCGTCGAAGCCGAGTGCGCCGAGCGCACCTTCAATTGCCTTGCCCTGCGGATCGAGAACGCCATTCTTCAGCGTCACGGTTACACGTGCCTTGATCACTTTCACTTTCCCCGAACTAACTTGACCAGAAATTACTTGACCAGAACGGGGCCGGTGCCGCGCACAGGCTCGTTCTCGTTCATGATGCCGAGACGGCGAGCCACTTCCTGATAGGCCTCGACCAGCCCGCCCAAATCACGGCGGAAGCGGTCCTTGTCGAGCTTTTCCTTGGTCTCGATGTCCCACAGACGGCAGCTATCCGGCGAAATCTCGTCCGCCAGGATGATGCGCATCATGTCGCCTTCGAACAGGCGGCCACACTCGATCTTGAAATCGACGAGCTGGATGCCGACGCCGAGGAACAGGCCGGTCAGGAAGTCGTTGATGCGGATGGCAAGCGCCATGACGTCATCGAGTTCCTGCGGGCTTGCCCAACCGAATGCGGTGATGTGCTCTTCGGAGACCATCGGGTCATCAAGAGCATCGGCCTTGTAGTAGAATTCGATGATCGAGCGGGGGAGGACGGTGCCTTCCTCGATGCCGAGGCGCTTTGCCAGCGAGCCGGCAGCAACGTTGCGCACGACGATCTCAAGGGGGATGATCTCGACTTCCTTGATCAACTGCTCGCGCATGTTCAGGCGGCGAATGAAGTGCGTCGGAATGCCGATACGGTTCAGATGCGTGAAGATATACTCGGAAATCCGGTTGTTCAGCACACCCTTGCCGTCGATGACGTCATGCTTTTTCTTGTTGAAGGCGGTCGCGTCGTCCTTGAAAAACTGGATCAGCGTGCCCGGCTCGGGACCCTCATAGAGGATCTTTGCCTTGCCCTCGTAGATACGGCGGCGACGATTCATGGATATTGTCTCTGTGGTTGTTGGCGCACTTGGGTCGCGCTAGTGGAGTCTTCTCACGGCGTCCATAGCTGAAAAGAACGCGTTTCACAATCGGCGTATCTTCCCTTCCCCTGATTTACCTAAAGCGTGTCGCAACCTTTCAGATTCGCTCCTTGCGCATCCGTTCTTTGGTTTTTCGCATGCCGTTGTCGCAAAACCGCTGCGCACTTTTGCGCGACATGCTTACGGTACCACGAAAGTCACGAAACGAGAAAACTTCGCATTGCACTTTGACCACTGTTTTGGTTTATGGCCATAACTATTTCCGGCATGGAATTCTCACGGGAGATCAATTGATGACGACGATGCAGGATCGCGAAAAGGCCTTCGAAGCAAAGTTTGCGCTGGACGAGGAACTGAGGTTCAAGTCTGAGGCGCGCCGCAACAAGCTTCTTGGTCTCTGGGCTGCCGGCTTGCTCGGCAAGAGCGACCCAGAGGCCTATGCGAAGGAAGTCGTTGTGGCCGATTTCGAAGAGGCCGGCCACGAGGACGTTGTGCGCAAGATCAAGGCCGATTTCGACGCTGCCGGCGTTGCCCAGAGCGAAGAGCAGATCCGTGTGCGCATGCTCGAGCTTCTCGGCGTCGCCATCGAGCAAGTCCAGAGCAGCTGATCTTCGAGGCTATCATACGCCCATGATATCGCCGCTCGGCCTCAGGTCGGGCGGTTTTTATTTGACCGCCTTGTAGCGACGCCCTTTTTCCGGCGGCGCATCCGCGTTCGGTGACAGTTTCCAGCCGCTCTTGATGCGCTGTTCGAAATCGAGGCGGCTCATCGGCTTTGCCAGGGCGTAGCCCTGCAGAATATCACAGCCAAGCTCCCTCAGTATCGCCGCATGCTCCCACGTTTCCACACCTTCGGCCACCACCTTGATATTGAGCGAATGCCCGATGTCGATGATGGCACGAACGAGCTTTGCCTGCTTGGCGCTTTCGTTGATCGGCCCCACCAGCGCCCGGTCGATCTTCAGGCGGGCCGGGTTCAGGTTGAGCAGGCCGATAATCGAGGCATGGCCGGTGCCGAAGTCGTCAATTTCGATCTCGATACCGAGCGTGTTGAGCGCGGCGATCGTCGCGGCAATCTCGTCTTCGAGATCGTCAAGAAAGATGGATTCCAAGAGCTCGAAAGACATGACACCAGGCGGGATGTTCATGGCGCGAAGGTCTGAAATCAGGCTCGGGTCCCGCAGTCTGCGCGAGGAGACATTGACCGAGATCTTGGGGACGGTCAGACCGGCACGCCCCCAGGCCGCAAAATCGGCATAGGCCATCTCGACGATGTTCCTGTCGATCGCGGGCAGGGCGTTGATCTCTTCAGCTACCTTCAGAAAGTGGCTCGGAGGAAGAATTCCGCGTTCCGGGTGGTCCCATCGCACCAGAGTTTCGACGCCGGTGAGCTCCAGCGAGTGGGCGTCGAACTGCGGCTGATAGTAGGGCACGAACTGGCCTTCTTCGATCGCCTGACGGATATCGTCGCCGGTGCGTTTGGCGCTGAGGATCTGGTTCTGGATCTGCTCGGAAAACACCTCGAAGCGATCGCGGCCGAGGCTCTTGGCCCGGTAGAGCGCGATATCTGCATTCATCAGCAGTTGCTTGGGATCCGTCTCGACCTCGCCCCTCCAGGCAATGCCGATGCTGGCCCCGAGCCGGCAAAGCTGGCCGTCATAGGGAATGGGCCGGCGGAAGGCATGGACGATGCGGGCGGCCAGATCTCCAAGCTCGTCCATCCCGCGGCCGCGCCGACAGAGGATCACGAATTCGTCGCCGCCGATGCGGGCGATGAAATCGTCCTGGTCGGCATGAGACCGCAGGATTGCGGCTGCATGGGTCAGCATCGCATCGCCGGCCTGATGCCCGAGCGTGTCGTTGATCTGCTTGAAGCGATCAAGATCGAGGTGGAGGATAGCGTTGAGCGTCGGATCGTCCGCCAGTATCTGGTCGAGATAGCGCCTGTTCGGCAGGTCCGTCAGGTAGTCGTGCAACGCGTTGTATTCGATACGGATGCGCGCTTCCTCAAGCTCGCGGTTGCGGGCCTCGGTTGCGGCCTTGGCCTTGCGCAGTTCCTCCTGCAGCGCGATGTCTTCGGTTACGTCCCAGTTCGCGCCGATCAGTTTGCGGGTGCCATCGCGGTCGACATAGAACGCCGTGTTGGCGCGAATGTGCCGGATTTCTCCATTCGCCAGGACGATGCGGAACGCATTGGTGAAGGGTGCACCCGCGGCGACGCCGTCATTGACGCGGGCGATCGCCTTTTCGCGGTCGTCGGGGTGGAGCATATCTTCCCAACTGCGGCCGCTGGGCGCGCCGGCTTTGGGGTCAAGCCCATAAATACCGAGGATACGTTCGTCCCAAAGCGTCTCCTGGGTTTCAAGGTTATGGTCGAAGACCCCGATCTTCGATACGTCGAGGGCAAGTCTCAGGCGCCGCGAGATTTCCTCCAGCCGCGCCTCGGCCTCCTTGCGCGGCGTAATGTCGGTGTCGGTGCCGATGATGCGAGTGGGCTTGCCGTCCGGCCCATAGGCGACGGATGCGCCGCGGCTTTCGATCCAGACCCAGTGTCCGTCCGCATGGCGTTCGCGGTACTGGAAGGTGTTGTACGTGACCTCTCCAGAATCCTGGCGTCCGATCGAGGCCATGACATGCGCGCGGTCGTCCGGATGCACATTCTCGATCCAGCGATCGAGCGCGCCATCGACCTCGGCGTCATCAGCCAGACCACGCAGGCGCTTCCAGGTGGCGGAATAGAAGAGGTTTCCGGTCGAAAAATCGTGATCCCAGACGCCTTCAAGTGCGCTTTCCAGCGCATACTTCCACCGCGTCTCGTCGTTGCGAAGCCCCGCGATCTCGGCGATCAAGTGGTCGACCGGCAGCATCAGCAGCATGCGACCGTCCGCCATTGCATAGGAGGTGCAGACCACCGAAACGATATCGGCTGCTCCATGCAAGCGGATCGTCTGGGCGGACGCGGAAGATCGCACCGTCCCGGTCGGCCTCAGCAGGTGATGGTCGTCGGGGTGAACAAGGTCACGAAGAGAACGGTTGAGCAACTCTGCCGGCGGAAGACGCAGAAGCTCGCTGGCATAGGGGTTTACCGAAACGATTGACGCTTGTTCATTGAAAACGAGCGCCGCCACCGGCAGCTGGTCCAGCGCCGCTTGCGTCACGATATTCAGCTTCGCCGGCGCGCGGCGTTCGCTCCTGATGGGATCTTTCGGTCCGGTCACGTATCCCACGATCCAGCATTTGTTGCCGGCAGATGATGATCGCGGACCATGAACTTCGGATTAATGCCGAGTCGTCTTATTCGCAGTGCGATCAGGGTTGGAGGCGGCTGAGGAACTGCGCAAAGACCATCGTGCCTTCCGGCCAGGGGCCATGCCCGGACTCGGTGTTGAGGTGGCCGGATTCCCCCGCATCCACCAACAGCGAGCCCCAGGACTTGGCGATTTCGTCGGCATGCTCATAGGAGCCGAACGGATCGTTGCGGCTTGCGATCAACAGCGACGGGAACGGCAGCGGATCGCGGGGATAGGGGCCGAATGTCATGAGATGCTTCGGACGGATCGCGGCATTGGCCACGTCAGGCGGAGCCACCAGGAAGGCGCCGGCGATCTTCTTTTCGATGTGGGGCAGGGCATGGACCGCGGTCGCGACGCCGAGGGAGTGGGCGACGATGACCACCGGCTTTTCAGCGGCATTGACCTCCTCGACCATGCGCGCCACCCAATCCTCGCGCACGGGCTTGGCCCATTCGGCCTGCTCCACGCGGCGGGCGGTGGACATTTTTCTCTCCCAGCGTGACTGCCAATGGTCAGGGCCGGAGTTGGTGTAGCCGGGAACGATGAGGATATGGGCGTCGGAAAGTTTCATAATGGCCGCGATGTGGCGTCGAAAATCGTCGAAGTCAAGGCGTAGGCGACAGAGGCATCATTTTATGTATAATCGACACTGCAGGTCGCGGTCGATGCGGCTCGAGTTTTGCCGTTGTCGCTGGTCCGGGACCGCTCTGTAGTGGTTGAGGAGTGTGAGCCATGACAACATTCCATGTTCTGTCGGGACCGGACGCCAGCGTCGCCCATCCCGGAATAAAAAAGATCGGCCTGGCTGACGTGGTGGACGCGTTGCGCCTCGGGTTCAACGACTTTCGCGAAAAGCCGTCTCACTATGTTTTTCTCTGCTTGATCTACCCCATCGCCGGTGCCGTGCTCATGACGTGGAGCGCGGGCGCCAACATGCTGCCGCTGCTCTATCCGCTCGCGTCCGGCTTTGCCCTTATCGGGCCGGTCGCCGCCATCGGACTCTATGAAATCAGCAGGCGCCGCGAACTTGGCATGGACACGTCCTGGCCTCACGCCTTCCGCCTGCATCGATCTCCGGCACTGCCCTCGATCGTGGCTGTCGCAGCGATGCTATTCGTCATCTTCATTGCCTGGCTCCTGGTGGCACAGGCGCTCTATATCAGGATCTTCGGCGCCGAACCGCCGGCATCGATCGCCGCCTTCTGGAACGGCATCGTCAACACGGAGCAGGGCTGGAACCTGATCCTGGTCGGCAACGCCGTCGGGTTCGTCTTCGCCGCGATCGTGCTGTCGATCAGCGTAGTGTCGTTCCCGTTGCTGATCGATCGTGACGTCGGTGCTGTGGCTGCCGTCGAAACCTCGATACGCGCAACTCTCGTCAATCCCATCCCGGTTGCCTTCTGGGGGCTGATCGTTGCGGCCGGCCTGCTGATCGGGTCGATCCCGGTCTTCGTCGGCCTTGCCGTCATCATGCCGATCCTCGGTCACGCGACATGGCACATGTATCGCAAGATGGTTGAGCCCGGTGCTCGCAGCAGCCGTATGCGATAACGACAAAACGGCCAGCCTCCCGGAGGCTTGCCGCTTCCTCCTGTGAGGATCGTCCGACCTACTTGAAAAATTTGTAGTAGGACGAAATCTGGGCGGCGGTGTTGGACGAAAGATTGAGCTTGATGCCGATCTTGTCACCGCGATACCAGCGGACCATGCCGGTCAGAAATCCGAGTTCTTCGCTGCGGATCGTCACTTCCTGTCCGGTGCGTGCATTGATGTCGAAATAGAGCTGAAAGCAGATGCCTTCTGCGGAAAGATCCGTAACGATGCCGTTGCTCGCACCCGTCTTGCAGGTCACCGTTCCGGTAATCTTCGTCTGCGTGCGCGCTGCCGTGCGCTGAACACTGTCCTTGTAGGCCATGTGAACCCTCGATCTGAATTGATCAGCCTCGATCATCTCACGCAAAGATTGAATTCCTCGCTAACAAAAATGCCCGCATTCGAGCAAACTGCATCAAATGCGGGCATAATAGCGCAATACCACAGAAACGTGCTTCGCTCTGACACGAACCGGGCGGCTATCGCGCCCGGCCCTTATTGCTTGCGCATGTCGTTATCGCAAAAGCGCTACGCACTTTTGCGCGGCGGCGTCAGCCAAAGACCCGGCCGAAAATCGTGTCGACGTGCTTGGTGTGGTAGCCGAGATCGAACTTTTCGCGGATGTCGGCTTCCGACAGGGCCGCGCGAACCTCCGTGTCGGCAAGCAACTCCTCAAGGAAGTCCTTGCCCTCTTCCCAGACCTTCATCGCATTGCGCTGAACGAGGCGATAGGCGTCCTCACGCGAAACACCGGCCTGCGTCAGAGCGAGCAGGACACGCTGCGAGTGAACGAGACCGCGGAACTTGTTCATGTTCTTGGTCATGTTGTCGGGATAGACGAGCAACTTGTCGATCACGTTGGTCAGGCGGGCAAGCGCGAAGTCGAGCGTCACCGTCGCATCAGGGCCGATCATGCGCTCGACCGAGGAATGCGAGATATCGCGCTCGTGCCAGAGGGCTACGTTCTCCATCGCCGGAATGGCGAAGGCGCGAACCATGCGGGCAAGACCCGTGAGGTTCTCCGTCAGCACCGGGTTGCGCTTGTGCGGCATGGCCGACGAGCCCTTCTGTCCCGGCGAGAAGTATTCTTCCGCTTCCAGGACTTCGGTGCGCTGTAGGTGGCGGATTTCGGTTGCCAGCCGCTCGATCGACGAGGCGACGACGCCAAGAGTGGCGAAATACATCGCATGGCGGTCGCGCGGAATGACCTGGGTGGAAACCGGCTCCGGCTTCAGGCCAAGCGCCTTGGCGACGTGTTCCTCGACGCGCGGGTCGATATTGGCGAAGGTGCCGACGGCGCCGGAGATGGCGCAGGTCGCGACTTCTTCACGGGCCGCGATAAGGCGCTGCTTGCAGCGATCGAACTCGGCATAGGCAAGCGCCAGCTTGACGCCGAAGGTCGTCGGTTCGGCATGAATGCCGTGCGAGCGGCCGATCGTCACCGTATCCTTGTGCTCAAAGGCGCGGCGCTTCAGTGCTTCGAGCAGCTTGTCGATATCAGCAAGCAAAAGGTCGGTTGCGCGCACGAGCTGTACGTTGAAGCAGGTGTCGAGCACGTCGGAGGATGTCATGCCCTGGTGGATGAAGCGGCTGTCGGGGCCGACGAACTCTGCCAGATGCGTCAGGAACGCGATGACGTCATGCTTGGTGACGGCCTCGATTTCGTCGATCCGGTCGACGTCGAATTTGGCGGCGCCGCCTTTTTCCCAGATCGTCTTTGCGGCATCCTTCGGGATCACGCCGATTTCGGCCAGCGCATCGCAGGCATGGGCCTCGATCTCGAACCAGATGCGGAACTTGGTTTCCGGCGACCAGATGGCCACCATTTCCGGTCGGGAATAACGGGGGATCATGGGCTCTCAGCTTTCGTCATCAGTGGAGGATGGCTGTGCCTCTAGCAAAGATGCCCGACAAGCTCAACGTTATTGACGGCCTCGCGAACCTGCAAGCCACAGGCTGGCGGCCAGAAGTGCGGCGCCGCCAACCGGAAGATAGAGCCGAACGCCCAGCACAAGGAACTGGTAGAAGGCGACAAGCGAGGTAAAGGCGAACTGGTAGAACCAGGTCCGGGTACCGGTATTGGCATGCCAGCGGGCGTAAAAGACGCGATAGTCGAGTGCGAAGAGCATTGCCGTCACGGCGATCGTGCCGAGCGAAAGGCAGAGCAGATAGGCCGCAAACCGCGTCTCGGCAGGGCGGCCAAGCGTAGAAAACCGTGCGAGGAACAGGGCAGCTGGCCAGGCCAGCATGCCGCCCAGACCATACATCACCAGCAGTTCCACCAGGTGGAAGGTCAGGGCGCCCTCGCGCAGCCAGAGCGCGACCCAGGCGGAAGCGACCATCACCAGCCCCCAGGCTGGCGTGCCGAAGACAAGTTCCGCCGCGGACGGAAACGCCCGCAGGAATCGCGAGCGCTTGAGGGAGGGCGCGGAAGCATATGCTGATTTCACTTCCGCCCCGGCGCCCGTTTCGTTCATTTTGCGATCCGCGTCGGAACCGCAATCCATCGTCCGTCAGTCGTGCCCTCGAACCCGAGCGATTTGACGAGCACCATCACAACGTGGGTTTGCGTGCCGTCGTCATTCATGTGCGTTACCGCACCGCCGATGCGATAGCCCGTCGGGCAACGGCGGCTTTCCGGCACACGGGTATCGTCCTGCAGCACGTCGCTTGCAGGCTTGCCCGCCTTCATCGTCATCGACAGGCGGAAGCCTTTGACCTCCTTCAGGAAGTCCTTGCAGAGCCCACCTGGTTCGAAGCTCTTTTCTTCGAGCGTCAGGCCGTAGGTCTGGCGGAAGGCATCGTCGGCGGCAAAGGCATCGTAAGTGAGGGCCAATGGCGTTGCATTGGCTTCGGTAATCGGATTGTAGGCCGCCAGCAATCCCGGCGCCTCGGCAAGCCTGTAGGCGTCGATCAGCGGAGCGGCGCGCCGATGCGCCTCATGTCTCATCCGGTGCAGGGGGGCGCCATCTTCGCGACCGACTGCGCGCACCGGCGCACCCGGCAGAAAAGTGTCGTTGCGGGTATCGATGACGTAGATCGTGGAATAGGGAAAACCCGAGCCGTCCTGGACACCGTATTCCTCGAACGCAAAGACATATCCATCGGAGGAAAAGCCGATCGGCTGGAATGCGGCATAGTCACCCGCCGATGCCTGCGAGGCGACAAATGTCACCGCCAGGAGGAGGAGCCCTGGCGCTGCCGGGCGCGAGATCATCAGCGGGCCTGTTCGGCAGGCGCTCGGATCGCCTGGATGGCGGAGCGATAGGCATCGACCCAACCACCCTTGAAGATCGCCGAACCGGCGACCAGCACGTTTGCGCCGGCGCCGGCTGCAATCGCCGCCGTTTCAGGCGCAATGCCGCCGTCGACTTCGATCTCGATCGGCCGGTCGCCGATCATCGCCTTGATCCGGCGGATCTTTTCCGCGGTCGCGTCGATGAACTTCTGGCCGCCGAAGCCCGGGTTGACCGTCATCACCAGCACCAGATCGACGGTGTCGAGCACATATTCGATGGCGCTTTCGGGTGTTGCCGGGTTGAGCGAGACGCCGGCCTTCTTGCCGAGCGACCGGACAGTCTGCAGCGAGCGGTGCAGGTGCGGCCCGGCTTCGGCGTGAACCGTCAGGATATCGCAGCCGGCCTTTGCGAAGGCTTCGAGAAAGCCGTCGGCGGGCGAGATCATCAGATGGCAGTCGAAGGTCGCTTCGGTGTAGGGGCGCAGCGACTTGATCACGTCGGGCCCAAACGTGATGTTCGGGACGAAATGGCCGTCCATGACATCGAGATGGATCCAATCCGCGCCGGCATCGACGACATCGCGGACTTCCTGTCCGAGCTTCGAGAAATCGGCCGCCAGGATCGACGGGGCAATGCGGATGGGATGGGTCATGAGAAGGCTCCGGCTGTTTCCCGCGCAATAGCACTCCGCAGCCGCGCAAACAACATGCGCTGGTGCTAATCGCGCCTTAGCCGCGGCTCGACCATGACGGCAAGGGATCGTTTTCGGCAGGTGTGGCGTCGTGGACGCCGCGGGCGATCGCGCGCGCCATCGTCGCGGCGGCGGCAGCACCCAGATCGAGGAAGTCTGCGAGCTCCAGCGTCCGGCCGCTTGCGCCGGTGGCAAGGGCGAAAATGAGGTCGCCGTCGAGCGGCGTGTGCGCCGGCCATATTGCCCGCGAGAAGCCATCATGCGCGGCGATCGCCAGGCGCTTGGCCTCGGCCTTGGTCAACACCGCATCTGTGGCGATGACCGCAATCGTGGTGTTGGCGGCGGCCGACAAATTTGCGCCCATTTTCGTGCGGACCTCGGATGCATTCGCCGGCATGGGGTGGGGAAGGCCGAGCCCACCGAACTCGTCCTGTTTCTCGTGAGGGGCGGCCCAGAAGTGCCGGGTGCTGCCGACAGTCGCAGAACCCAAAGCATTGACGGCCACGAGCGCGCCGACGGTAATGCCGTTCGGCAGCACGATTGAGGCGGAGCCAAGGCCACCCTTGAAGGTCGCGGTCAAGGCGCCAGTGCCGGCGCCGACCGAGCCGGTGGCAAAATCAGCGTCAGCCTTTTGTACAGCCTCATACCCAAGTTCGCGGTAGGGCGGAAACTGCCCCCAATCCTTGTCGCCGCCATTGATCAGGTCGAACAGGATGGCGGTCGGGACGATCGGCACACGGTGCGGGCCGATCACAAACCCACGTCCCATTTCCCTCAGCGCCGCCTGCGCCCCGGAGGCGGCATCCAGCCCAAACGCTGACCCGCCGGACAGAATGATACCATCGACTGTCTGCACGGTGTTGTGCGGTTCGAGAAGATCCGTTTCGCGCGTGCCGGGCGCGCCGCCGAGCACCTGGACGGCGGCCGTTGCCGGTGGATCGCAGACGATGGCGGTCACGCCCGATTTCAAGCGATGATCTTCGGCATTGCCGACAGAAAGGCCGGCGACGTCGGTGATAAGGTTGCGTGGACCAGGCAGCATCATTGCACTCCGGCGGCGTCGGCAACCGGCACGAAGCGGCCGCTCTGCCATTGCATCAAGCGATAGGGGTTGCCGGCGCGTTCATGCCCCGCATTGAAAGCAATCGGCCCAAGAACCGTCTGGTATGGGCCTTTGAGCAGCGCCTCCGTCAACGGCTTTTCATCCTTCTCAGCCTGATCCTTGGCCTGCTCGAGAACAGACATGGCGCCGAATGCCTGGAGCACATAGCCATCGGGCTCGATGCCGGCGGCACGCATGGCCTCGGCTATGGGCTTGCCTTCGGGCGACCGCGCCGCATCGGGCAACGTCAGCGCCAGGACACCGTCGGTGAGCGGCACGGCAACGTCGGCTGCATTCAGCGTGTCACCGCCGAGCAAGGTGAGGTTCGCGCCTTCCTCCTGCGCGTCGCGCGCGATCACGGCAGTATCCTGCCGGTCGCCGCCGGTGAAAACGTGGGTGGAGCCGCTCTTGACGAGCCGTCGTACGAGATTGATCTGCTGCTCCTGGGCGGGGCGATAAGTGTCGGTAAAGACCGGGGTCAATCCGATTTCGCCGAGCGCTGCGCGCACGCTCTCGACCAGTTCGCGGCTATGGATCGTGCCGTCGTCGATCAAGGCGATCGGCTTGTCCTTCCAACGCGCGGTGATCGCAGCAACGACGGCTGCCGATTCGGCCTTGCCACTCGGCGCCAGGCGGAACAGCGGCCAATGCTTCTTGAGTACGTCTTCCATCAGGATGTCGGACCGTACGCTCAACGTCACCGCCGGTATATTGGCCTCGGCGAGGGCGGGCAGTGTCGCGTCGAGGCTCTCGACGCAGAGGAAGCCGATGGCCGCCTCTGCAGCTGCTGCCACAAGCGCCTTGGTCAGCGCTTCTGCACCGGCCGCGTCGCATGTTTCCGGGATGACGACGATTTCGCTGCCGCGATCGCCGGCCTGGAAAGAGGCGCCATCGATGATCTGTTTGCCGAGAAGGGCAAATGGCCCTTCAACGGGGGCAACGACCGCGACCTTGACGCCGGCAGCGGCGGCAGGTGCGGCTTGCGCCATTCCCGCTACGATGAGGCTCAAAACGATCGATCGAAGCATGCAATTCCCCGCTACTGCATAATTCCCAAGCTCGGATTGGTTTCAAGGAAAGATTATGCAGCGAGTCCAAAAATGCTACCGCAATCCTTGGCATGAACTCAATCACCCGCAGCGCTGTAGTGGCCGCATGTTTTAAGGATGTGGCCACCGGCGTCAAAGGAAAAGATGCGAGTGGAAACAACGGGCATCCGATCCGCGCCATGGCCATGTCGCGGATCTGAAAGAATCTCCAGCCGGCGGGTTTCATAATTTACGCCAGCGTCTATATGTGCCTGACCTCGCCCGGAGAGAGATGTGTTGGAGAGAACCCGACTGGACCCGATAAGTTATCGCGACGCCATGAGCCGCCTGGCCGGCCACGTGCAGCTCATCACCGCTGCCAATGGCGGCGAGCGCCGCGGCGTCACGGTCACTGCTTCCTGCTCGGTTTCCGACAGTCCGCCGACCGTTCTCGTTTGCCTGAACGGCGCCAACCCGCGCAACGACATCTTCGTGCGCGGCGACAGCTTTGCGCTGAACCTGCTCGGTGACGAACACCGTGCGCTCGCCCACGCCTTTTCCGGCCGTGACCAGCTCGACATGGATCGTCGCTTTGCGCTTGGCCAATGGAGGCAGCTGGCAACCGGTTCGCCGATCCTCGTCAATGCGACGGCCGCGTTCGATTGCCGGCTGATCGAGGTCAAGACCATTGCGACGCATCTGGTGCTGTTCGGCGAGGTCGTGGACGTCGCGCTTGGCCCGCCGCGCCCGCCGCTCATTTATGTAGACCGCGGATATCACTCGCTGTAGGTTTTCACGAGGCGTAATTCACTCTCTGCGCTTGATTGAGAAAACGCCTGCAACTTACTGATATAAAGGCATTACTTCAACCGAAATAGCTTACAACTGAAACTGGCCGTGGCGGAGGATGCATGACGGCACCGGCGACAGGCGTATTGCCCCAATCCATCGATGAAACGATGGCGATGCTGGAGGCACAGGATTATCTCGCCGGCACGGCGCTTGCGACCGTGCTGTTTCTCGCGTTGCGGATGAAACGCCCGCTCTTTCTCGAGGGCGAGGCCGGTGTCGGCAAGACCGAGATTGCCAAGGTGCTGGCTCGTGCCCTCGATCGGCCCTTGATCCGCCTGCAGTGCTACGAGGGGCTCGACGTCGCCTCTGCCGTCTATGAGTGGAACTACCCTGCGCAGATGCTGGAGATCCGGTTGTCGGAAGCGGCCGGAGCGGTCGACCGACGCAGGGTCGAAAGCGACATCTTCTCCGAACGATTTCTCATTCGACGCCCGGTACTTCAGGCGATTTCCGCTGAGAACGGGCGGGCGCCGGTGTTCCTGATCGACGAACTCGATCGCACGGATGAAGCCTTCGAAGCGTTCCTGCTCGAAGTCCTCTCGGATTTCCAGGTCACGATTCCTGAACTCGGCACCATCCGTGCCATTGAGCCGCCTATCGTCATCATCACCACCAATCGCACGCGCGAGATCCACGACGCCTTGAAGCGGCGCTGCCTCTATCATTGGGTCGACTATCCGAAGGCAACACAGGAACTCGAAATCATCCGCCGCAAGGTTCCGGGCTGCAACGCCGCCCTGTCGCGCGAAATCATCGCCTATGTGCAGCGGCTTCGCACCATCGATCTCTTCAAGAACCCGGGTGTCGCCGAAACGATCGACTGGGCAACGGCCCTGACCGAGCTCGACCGGCTCGCGCTCGACCCCGAAACGATCGCCGATACGCTCGGCACCTTGCTCAAATACCAGGACGACATCGCCAGGATCGACGGAGCCGAGGGGCGCAGGCTGCTCGCCGAGGTCAAGGCCGAACTGCTGGCGGCTGGTTGACGATGGAGCCGGGAGAACATCCGCCTGATGGTGCCATTCTCCCGCCGATCCTGCCCGGCGATGGAAGGCTGGCTGACAACATCGTGTACTTTGCCCGCGCCCTGCGACGCGCCGGGATAAAGATCGGACCCGGGGCGGTGGCCGACGCCATCGGCGCGGTGGCCCTGATCGGCATCGGCGCCCGCGAGGAGTTCTACGCCGCCCTTCAGTGCATCTTCGTCAAGCGCCACGAGGATCAGCCCGTGTTCGACGAGGCTTTTCGCCTGTTCTGGCGCTCGCGCGGCCTCGTCGAGAAAATGATTGCGATGATGTCTCCGCTCGCGCCGCAACGCGAGAGCGAGCGCCAGCGCCGACGGGCCGGCGAGACGCGCGTTAGCGACGCACTGATGTCCGGCCACGATGACACCCGGCCGCCACGTGACGAACCCGAGATCGAGGTCGATGCGCGCTATACGGTCTCGGGCCAGGAGCTGTTCCGCAAAGCCGATTTCGCCCAGATGACGGCTGCCGAGATCACCGAAGCGAGGCGGGCGCTATCGGCTTTGGTGCTGCCACTCGATCGGGTGCGTACGCGTCGATACCGGCCTTCGGCGCGGCAGATCCGGATCGATCCGCGCGCGACGATGCGCGATGCGATGCGCTTCGGCGGCGAACTGATCTTGCCGCGCTTTCGCGAACGGCGTCTCGTTCATCCGCCGCTGGTCGTGCTTGCCGATATTTCCGGCTCGATGAGCCAATACACCCGCATCTTTCTACACTTTCTCCATGCCTTGAGCGAAAAGCGCCAGCGCGTTCACACCTTCCTCTTCGGCACGCGGCTGACCAATGTTTCTCGACCGATGCGAAACCGCGACCCGGATGTCGCGCTCGACGAATGCCTATCCGCGGTCAAGGACTGGTCGGGTGGCACGCGCATCGGCGAAACTTTGCATGAGTTCAACCGACGCTGGTCGCGACGCGTCCTGGGGCAGGGCGCCATCGTGCTCTTGATTACTGACGGGCTCGAGCGGGACGATACGACAGAGCTTGAGCAGGAGATCGATCGTCTGCATCGATCCTGCCGTCGGTTGATCTGGCTTAATCCGCTGTTGCGGTTCGACGGCTTCGAGGCGCGGGCGCGCGGCGTCAAGGCGATGCTGCCGCATGTTGACGAATTCCGTGCCGTGCACAATCTTGAGTCCGTGGGCGAGCTAGTCAGATCGCTGTCGGGTCAAAGGTCCGGAGAGGCCGACCCTCGACGGTTCATGAGCGAGCATCGCGCCGTGCTGGGAGGCAAGTAAAATGCAGATATCAGCTGACGTCCTCGATCCGCTCGCAGTCGCCGAGGCCTGGGTCGGCGAGGGCCGCCGGGTGGCGATCGCAACGGTGATCGAAACCTGGGGGTCTGCGCCGCGGCCGGTCGGCAGTCATCTGGTGATTGACGGTGCCGGCAATTTCGAAGGTTCCGTTTCCGGCGGATGCGTCGAAGGTGCTGTCATCAGCGAAGCCGCTGATATTCTTGAGACGGGAAATCCGAGGATCCTGGAATTCGGCGTTGCCGACGAGACGGCATGGCGTGTCGGTCTTTCCTGTGGCGGCCGGATCCGGGTGCTTGTCGAGCGGGTTGACGGCTGAGCCATGGACCTCACAACCCTTCAGGCATTGAATGCAGCCCGGACGGGGCGGCAAGCGGCTGTCGTCTTCAGCGATCTCGAGACCGGCCAAAGCGTGCTCTGCGTCGAAGGCGAGCGCTGTCCGGCCGAATGGACCGAGGCGATGTCGGCAGCACTTCGCTCCGGCAAGCCCGGAATGATCGTCGTAGGTGAGCGGTCCTTTTTCCTCAATGTCTACCTGCCGCCACCGCGCATCCTGGTTGTCGGCGCCGTCCATATCTCCCAGGCGCTCGCGCGCATGGCGCCCATAGCAGGCTTCGACCTTACTATCATCGATCCACGCACGGCCTTTGCGACGGCCGAGCGCTTTGCTGGCGTAGAGCTGATAGCGGAGTGGCCCGAAGATGTTCTCAACGTCCGGCCGCTTGATCAGTTCACGGCCATGGTCGCCCTCACGCATGATCCGAAGATCGATGACGAACCGATCCGGGCGGCCCTTAGTGCCGGCTGTTTCTATGTCGGTGCGCTTGGCAGCAGAAAGACCCATGCAGGCCGCGCCGAACGCCTGCGTCGCCTGGGGCTCACCGACGATGCGATCGCGCGGATCAGGGCGCCAATCGGCCTTGACATCGGCGCGGCGAGCCCAGCGGAGATCGCCGTTGCTATCCTTGCCGAAATCATCGAAGCGCTCAGGCGCCGGGACATCATGTCCGGCAGCGAGGAACATCGATGAGATTTGGGAGCCTCAGTGTTTCAGCGGCCGAAGGCACCGTGCTTGCGCACGCGGTCAAGATTGGCAATCTTCGATTGCCGAAGGGGCACGTCCTGACCTCAGCCGATATTGCTGCATTGGTTCAGGCGGGCACCGACGAAGTTATCGTCGCCCAGCCGGATCGGGGTGATCTGCTGGAGGATGAAGCGGCGGCCCGGATCGCTGCGGCGATCGCGCCCGACCATCTGCGGTTCTCGGCAGCGGCAACCGGCCGCGTAAACATCTATTCCCGCGTACACGGACTGTTCGTCGCCACCCGCGGGACCGTCGACGAGTTGAACCGCATCGACCCGGCCATCACGCTCGCCTGCCTTGCGGACCATGTGCCGGTGCAGCCCGGCGACATGGTGGCGACGATCAAGATCATCCCGCTTGCAGTGGCAGGCTCGCTCGTGGCGAAGGCGGAAACGCTGCTACGCCAACACACAACCTTCGAGGTCAAACCCTTCGCCCCGCGCGACGCGGCACTAATAGCAACCGAGTTGCCATCGCTGAAACGCCAGGTCATGGATAAGACCCATGCCGTGCTGGCTGCGCGGCTGCGGCAATCCGCAAGCCGGCTAACGACCGAGCGGCGCGTCGCCCATACGGAAGACGCCGTGGCTGCAGCCATCGGCGATTTGAAGGCCGACCACGACCTCATCGTTGTCTTCGGCGCGTCGGCGGTTGCCGATTCGGATGATGTCATTCCGGCCGCCATCCGCCGTGCGGGCGGCACTGTCGACCATGTCGGGATGCCTGTTGATCCCGGCAATCTCATCGTGCTCGGCCGCGTCGGCACGGTGCCGGTGGTCGGAGCGCCCGGCTGTGCGCGGAGCCCGCGTGAAAACGGCTTCGATTGGGTGCTTGATCGCATCCTCGCCGGCGAATGGCCAAGCCCGCATGACATTACCGGGCTCGGCGTCGGCGGCCTGCTGAAGGAGATACCCACCCGCCCGCAGCCGCGAGAGCCCGTTGCCTCCAAAGCTCTGGGCCCGGTGGAAACCGTCGTGCTGGCAGCGGGTCGTGCAAGCCGCATGGGGCCGGAGGGCGGCCACAAGCTGCTCGCGACCTTCGATGGCGTCCCGCTCATCCGTCGCACCGTCGTCAGCGCGCTTGCAGCCGATATCGGCCGGGTGATCGTTGTCACCGGCCATCGGGAGGCCGAAATCCGCGCGGCACTCGGCGATTTGCCGGTGACGCTCGTTTCCAATCCCGATTACATGTCCGGTATGGCATCGTCGCTGACATCAGGGCTTTCGGCACTCGATCAAGGAGCGGGCGGCATGCTGGTGATGCTCGCCGACATGCCCGGGATAACGGCAGGCGATCTGCGCCGGCTCGTCGATACATTTACCGCTGAAGGCGGGCGGGCAGTGATTCGAGCAACGGCCGATGGCCAGCGCGGCAACCCGGTTATCCTGCCGCGCCAGACATTTGCTGCCATCAGCCAGCTGGTTGGCGATGTCGGCGCAAGGCATATCGTCGAGAGATGTGGACTGTCGGTGGTCGACGTCGAGCTTGGAGCAGCTGCGCGTCTCGACCTCGACACACCGGAGCAGATCATCGCTGCCGGCGGCATATTGGAGGAGTGACAGCATGGACAATGCGGCAATCGAAGAGATGTTCGAAACGCTTGGGGCGGTGACCATCAAACGCATGTTCGGCGGCAAGGGCGTCTATTTCGAAGGCATCATCTTCGCGCTTGAAGTCGATGGCGAAATATTGCTGAAGGGCGACGACAGGACAGGCCCGACCTTCGAAGCGGCCGGATCCAGACAATGGGCCTATGACGGCAAGGGGAAAACGGTGAAGATGCCCTATTGGAGCATCCCGGAAGAAGCGTACGACGATCCGGACGAAATGGCGCGGTGGGTCAGGCTTGCCTATGAGGCGTCGCTGCGGGCCAAAAAATAGAATCGACGACGGAGTTTAATTGGCGTCAACCAGCGCCTTCGTCTGCACGCGAATGGCACGGACGGCGTCGGCGGCAAACCGCGAAAGCGGCTGGGGCAGGGCATCGAGATCGTACCAGCCGATGTCGGAAAGCTTGTCCGGTTCGGTCAGTTGCGGTTCGCCCGAAAAGTCGTCGGTCACGTAGATCATCGAGATCCAGTGCTGACGATCTGCTTCGATCAGTTGTTCGCTGAGGCAGAGAAAGCGGGTCGAGCGGATAGACAGGCCGCTTTCCTCTTCCGCCTCACGGCGCGCAGCAAGCTCGCTGCGCTCCATGTGATCGACCTTGCCGCCCACGATATTCCAGTGGCCGGCCTCGGGCGCCTTCAAACGCTTGCACAACAACAGCTTGCCATCGCGCATGATCGCTAGTCCGCAACCGAAGCCCGGAAAGTCGATGCCTGGCCGACCCATTGATAGGATCAGGCCTTGCCGGCGATCAGCATGAATGCGGGGATTTCGTCGCCGAAACCGACAGGTGTCGGGCCGTCGTCGTGATCGCGACGGTGGCGGCTGCGGCGATCGCGGTTGTCGTCATTGGCAGGGTTTGCCGCGCGGACCGGACGTTCCGGACGGTGGCCGTTGCTCTGCTTCGTCTCTGCGTTGCGTGCCGGTTTCACCGATTCTACCCTTTCCACGACTGCTTCAATTTCGGCCTCACTATCGGCACGAACCGTATCGGTTTTGTGATCGGAACGGCCACGTGGCGCCCGGTCCCCATCTTTTTTATTACGGTCCCTGCGACCGTCACGACCGCGTTCACGGCGACCGGTGTCGTGGCTTTCCATCGGCTCGGGAAGGTTCGACAGATCACCGTTCAGCCACTCGACCTTCTGGCCGATCAGCTTCTCGATGGCGTCGGAGAACTTCGTGTCGCGCTTGGTCACCAGCGTGAAGGACGCGCCGGAGCGGCCAGCACGGCCGGTACGGCCGATGCGGTGAACATAGTCTTCCGCATGGATCGGCACGTCGAAATTGAAGACATGGCTGACATCGGGGATGTCGAGGCCGCGGGCAGCAACATCGGATGCGACCAGCAATGTGATGTTGTTGTCCTTGAAGCCGGCAAGCATGGCCATGCGCGAGCGCTGGTCCATGTCGCCATGCAGAGCACCAACCGAGAAGCCATGACGCTCGAGCGACCGGAAGAGGTCGGCGACATCCTTCTTGCGATTGCAAAAGATGATGGCGTTCTTCAGCTCGTCCTGGGCGCGGATCAGATCGCGCAGCACGGCGCGCTTCTCGTAATCCTTCGCGTGCGTCGCGACGAAGCGCTGCGTCACCGTCTGTGCCGTCGATGCCGGACGGGCAACTTCGACCCGTTCCGGGTTCTGCAGGAAGCGGTCGGCAAGCTTCTGGATCTCCGGCGGCATGGTTGCCGAGAAGAACAGCGTCTGGCGCGTGAACGGGATCATCTTGGCGATGCGCTCGATATCAGGAATGAAGCCCATGTCGAGCATGCGGTCAGCTTCGTCGATGACCAGGATTTCGACGCCGCTCATCAAAAGCTTGCCACGCTCGAAATGGTCGAGCAGGCGGCCGGGCGTGCAGATCAGCACATCGGCGCCGCGCTCCAGCTTGCGGTCCTGTTCGTCGAACGAGACGCCGCCGATCAGAAGTGCGATGTTGAGCTTGTGGTTCTTGCCGTACTTGTCGAAGTTCTCTGCAACCTGGGCCGCCAGTTCGCGCGTCGGCTCCAGAATCAGCGTGCGCGGCATGCGCGCACGTGCACGACCCTTTTCGAGCAGGGTCAGCATCGGCAACACGAAGGATGCCGTCTTGCCTGTTCCCGTCTGCGCGATGCCGAGGATATCACGGCGCTGCAGTGCCGGGGGAATGGCACCAGCCTGGATCGGGGTCGGGATTGTGTAGCCCGCATCGGTAACTGCGGAGAGAACTTTTTGGCTAAGGCCAAGGTCAGCAAAATTGGTCAAAGGGAAATCTGTTTCCGTTCCGGTTCGGGAAGAACACTGCTCGATCGGTGGAAAACACACCACCGCGTGGCCGGGCTCTTAAGCCGAATGCCGTCGAAAGTCAAGAAATCCAGCACGTTGAAGCTGGAAAAGGTTGATGGCAACGAATCTGTTGCGTTTCTTGTCAAGTAGCACGGGCCGAGCGGGTCGGCATGATGCTCATTTCATGTAGCTCGCGAGCTTGCTACTGGCGTTGAGAAACCGCATGGGGTCGACTGCCTGACCGTTCAGCCTGACCTCATAGTGCAGGTGCGGGCCTGTCGAACGACCGGTGTTGCCGGACTTGGCAACGACATCACCGGCCTTGATCCGGTCGCCGACCTTGACGAGCACCGTCGAGAGATGGGCATAGCGACTGGAAACGCCATTGCCATGATCGATCTCGACCATGTTTCCATAGCCACCCGTCAGCCCGGCAGTCGTCACGGTGCCCGGAGCCGTCGCGCGGATGCGGGTGCCGACGGTGGCGCGAAAGTCTATGCCCGCATGCAGCGCCAACCGCCCGAGAAAGGGATCGAGCCTGTTGCCGAAGTCGCTGGTGATATCACTTGCGGGCGACGGGTTGCCGAATGGCAACTCCCGGACCTGTGCGCGCGTCCGCTCGAGCTCGACAAGCGCCGAGTCAAGCGCGGCAAGCGATCGACCGAAGCCGTCGTCATTGACGGGCTCTACGAAAGGTCCGCCGATCGCGCTATCTATGGAACCGGTGGTTTCATCTGAGGGCGGCAATTCGGCGACGTCATTTTCTGGTAGGGCAACACCTGTGCGACCGACGATCTTGCGGATCGCCTCGGACGTTTTGGCGGCTCCGTCGGTCAGTTGCTCAAGCCGCAACATCTGGTCGCGCTCAACATCCTTCAGCGAGAGCGTCACTTTCGAAAAAAGCCGATCGGCGCGATCGGAGGTGCTTTCAACCGTGGCAGGCCGGGCATAGGCGAGGGCCGCAACTCGGGCGGGCGCGGCACCCTGTGTGCCGCTCAGCCCCATCAGTTTTTCGATTGCCTGCACACCGCCCGTGGCATCGGCACGTTCTTCGTAGGCGAGAGGTTCGACCGGTGCAGGTTGGGTGAAATCGGTCGACAGACCAGAATTTTCAGCCCGTTCGATCAGCGCGCCGAGTTTGCCGTTTCGAGAAGAAAGCGCCTGCTGCTGCTGAAGCAGCTTTTCGACTTTCTCTTCGACCACCTGTTGATCGAGTAACTGCCGGCTCGTAACGCGATCGACCTGCGCTCGCAACGCGGTGATTCGATCTTCGTATTCGTGCTGCATGCGCGCTTGGCGGGCGATCGTGCCACCGATGAGGTCGTCGCGAAGAACAAGGTAGGATGTGGCGGCGAGGTAACCGATGCTGAACACACCGGCTGCAGAAACGGCAAGGGCCGCCATCCAAGGACGCACGGTCATGTGACGAACCTTGTCGCCGCTCGCCAGGATCAGGACGTGATTCTGCGCGCGATTTCCGAAGGTGCGATTTGCCGAACGTTCAGACACTCCACCGCTCCCGCCATGTGCGAATTGTCTCGCATTGCTTGACGGGCATTACACTTCGTTAGGGTTAATATTTGGTTGAGTGCTCGCGCTACGAGAGGTTGGTGGAAGCCGTCATCGAGCGATAGAACGATGGCGTCAACCCGGCTTCGGCGCGGGCGATATCGTTGAATGGCGCCTTGAGGGGACCTCGAAAATTGGCGCGAACGAGCTGCTGGAAAGTCGCTGCCGGATCTTTCCGCTCCCGCGCGCACAGGAAACGAAACCATTTGGCACCGACGGCCACATGGCCTTTCTCGTCTTCGTAGATGACGTCGAGTACCGCGGCAGTCTCGAAGTCTCCGGTCTCGCGCATGCGCGCCTGCAGCGCCGGCGTCACGTCGAGCCCGCGCGCCTCGAGGATAAGCGGGACGACGGCCAGCCTGGCGGTCAGATCGTTGCGGGTGTCGTGCGCCGCCTGCCAGAGCCCGTCATGCGCGGGCAGGTCGCCATAGTCGGCGCCAAGGTCGTTCAGGCGCTGCCGAACCATGCGGAAATGCTTGGCCTCCTCGAATGCAACCTTCATCCAGCCGTCGAAAAACGAATTCGGCACCGATTCGGACGCAAAGCGGGCGACGATATCGAGCGCGAGATCGACGGCGTTGAGTTCGATATGGGCGATCGAATGCAAGAGCGCGATCCGGCCCTTGAGCGAGCCGAGCGAGCGCTTCTTCACCTGCGTGGGTGGCGTCAGAACAGGCCTTTCCGGCCGACCCGGACGCAGAGGAACGGGGCGATCCAGCGGCGAACGCAGCGACAGCGCACGGCGCTGCCAGCGCCGTGCCGTTTCCTGGGCCAGTTCCGTCTTGACGGTCAGGTCGGCAGCACTGATCGCCTCAACGGCAGCGCCGCGTAGACTGTGAAAGTTGGGAAGCGTCTTCATTGCGGCCTCGTCGTTTTGACTTAGAGCGCCTTGGCGGCCTCGAGCACTTCATTGGCGTGGCCATTGACCTTGACCTTCTCCCAAACGCGCGCAATCCGGCCGTCGGCGGCAATCAGGAAGGTGGTGCGTTCGACGCCCATATATTTGCGCCCGTAGAGGCTCTTTTCCACCCATAGACCATAGGCGTTGACGACGGATCTTTCCTCGTCGGCAGCAAGCGTGACTGCCAGATCATATTTCTTCGCAAAGCGATCGTGACGTTTCACCGAATCGGGCGAGAGCCCGATCAACTCAACGCCTGCAGCGGCAAACTCGGAGGCGAGTTCGGTGAAGGAAATCGCTTCCAAGGTGCAACTTTTCGTGTCGTCCTTGGGGTAGAAGAACAAGACGACCGGACGCCCGCGCAAGGCAGAAAGCGAAATCGTGCCGCCGCCGTCACGGGGAAGCGTGAAGTCGGGAGCGAGATCTCCGGGGGTGAGGCTTGCCATGAATAAACCTTCCTTGCGCCAAGTTTTGTGAACAATCGCCGGCTAGGGCATATCGAGAATCGGCGACCGCAGTCCAGCGGATTTGTGCTAGATTTGACAGGTTCCGGACGGGTTGCGTCGATAGGACCCTTTGCCCGGCATTCGCGCACACGAAACCCACGGATGTGTGAATGCTTTCCACAGCATGGTCGGCCAGACGTGATGACACCGTCCGGCCAGATGTGGTCTACGTGACGGCAATGATCCGTCGACCCGCTGCCGCATGATGCGTCGACGGGAGAGGCGGGCTTTCCCGTATGAACTGGAGGGCGTCCGCGCCGATGAGTGAGATCCGCGGCGAAAAAGTCGGCTTTCGCAAGAAAGACATCGTCGCGTTGCATGCGTTGCCCTCGGCGCAGGCACACGAACCCGTCATCGTGCATGCCCCGCACAAACGCGGGCTCTTGCGCTTTCTCAGCAAGATTGCCCTTTGCGGCTTACTGCTCGCCTTCATCACTGCGGCCAGCCTCATCGCCGTCGTCGAGAGCGGGGCGATCGACAGCACACTGAACGCGCGCGCCCGCACGGCGCTGAACGCGGCACTCGGCGGCGCCTATCGCGCTGAGGTCGGTAGCACCGTCGTTCGCATGACCTCGAACGGCGCGCTGGCGCTCAAGGCGCGGGAAGTGGCGCTGAGCGAAGCCACGTCCGGCCAACCTGTCGCAAAGTTGAGTTCGATATCCATTGCCCTCGACCCTCTGGCGCTGTTGACGGGCAGGATTTCGGTTTCACGTCTTGAAGCCGAAGGTGGCGACTTCGACACCGGCCTCCTGCCACGCGGCGAGCCGGTCGATCTGACGAAGATCAAGATCGCCGATGTCGGCGACGCACTGGAGCAGCTTTTTGCCCATGTCGACCGCATGTCGAAGATGGCGGCAGGGCGTGGCGACCAGACGGTGTTGCTTTCCAACTTTTCTTTCACAGTCGCCGGTGCACGTAACCGTGTCGTGCCGGTCGATGCCAAGGAGCTGGAGTTCAATCGTGATGCCGATGGCTCCATGCACGTCAAAGGCAGCGTGACCGTCGATGGAGTCGATGTCGATCTCAGCGCCAACGCTCTTGGTGCAAAGGGTCATATGTCCGGCTTCGAAGCGGCAATCTCGAACATTCCGCTGAAGCCCTTCTTCTATCACGGCCCCTTCGGCAAGGAGGCCGCCTTCGGCATCGATGCGACCGCGGGGCTGACCCTCACGGCGACACGCGCCGCCGAAGGCGCCAAGCCCGACCTTCGCGTGGCCGTCAGGACGTCGGAAGGTGCATTCCACGCCGGTGGGCTGGTTTCGACGATCAATCCCTCCCAGATGGATATCGCATATGACTTTGAGCGGGCTGCCGTCGAGGTGCTGCCGTCGACGGTCAATATCGGTCGCTCGATCTTCCCGTTTACTGGTGCAGTGAAAGATCTCGACAGAACAGCAGGCGCAACCGATCAGGGTTTTGCCATCGATCTTTTGTTCAGGAATGCAAGTTCCGCGCCGGAGGACATTACCGAACGTCCCTTGATCTTCGATGCGAAGGCAAGCGGCCGCTTCACCTCGGATGCGCGCCACCGCCTGATCTTCGATCAGCTCGCCGTTTCCAGCCCGCTCGGCTCGATGTTCGGTTCGCTTTCGGTCGCCTTCGGCAAGACTTCGCCGCAGGTCAGCTTTGCCGCCGTCAGCGACCAGATGCAACCGACGGCCGTCAAGCAGCTTTGGCCCTGGTGGATCGCCAAGGGCGCGCGCCGCTGGGCGATCCGCAATCTCTTCGGCGGCACGGTCACTGATGCGCGCATCGAGGTTTCGGTGGCAGAGGGGCGGATCGCCCAGAACGAAGGCGAGCTGAAGCTCGACGAGAAAGAACTGAACATCACGTTCAACATCGACGAAACGCGGATCAACATTGCTGGTGAGATACCGCCGTTGCGCGACACATCGGGCACGTTCAAGCTGAGCGGCCAGCGCATGGAAGTGGGCGTAAAGCAGGGGGCGGCCTTTTTTCCCTCCGGCCGGTCCGTCGCGCTCAATGGCGGCGATTTCATCATTCCCGATGTCTACACCAAGCCGTTGATCGCGGAAATGAAGATCGAAGTTGGCGGCGAGGCAGACGCGATCGCCGAGCTCGTCACCTACAAGCCGATCCAGGCGCTGCAAAAGACACCGTTTGTCCCAGGCGACTTTACCGGCCCGCTAACCGCACAGGTCGGAGCGCGGTTTGGCCTTGTCACCGACCAGCACCCGCCACCGCCGCTCTGGCAAGTGGAGATGCAGCTTGAGGACGTCACCGTCACGCGCCCGATTGCCGGACGTGGCGTCTCCAATCTTTCCGGGACTTTCCGGGTCGACAACGAGCAAGCGGTTCTCGATGCCGATGCGGTTGTTGAAGGCGCAAAGGTCAAGATCGCGCTCACCGAACCGGTCGACAGCAAATCGAAGGTCAAACGCAAACGCGAAATCAGCGGCACACTCGATGCGGCAGCCCGGGAGAAGCTGACCCCCGGCCTGTCGAAGATCATCTTCGGGCCGATGGACGTCGATCTGGTGATCGACGAGGCTGATGTTCAGCACGTTACCGTCGATCTGACCAAGGCCAGGCTCTCGCTTCCCTGGATCGGCTGGAACAAAGGTGCAGGCATACCAGCCGAGGTGCGCTTCACATCCGACATCAACGACAGCGTTACAACCATCAAGGACTTTGCAATCGCCGGTGACGGTTTCGGCGCACGCGGTAATCTGCAGGTCGATGGCGCCGGCATCGTTAATGCAAAGCTCAGCAATGTCCGTCTGGCGCAGGGCGACGATTTCAACGTTGCCATCGATCGCCGCAAAGGCATCCATGTCGTGACGCTGAGCGGTGCCGCGGCAGACATTCGTCCGATCCTTGCCCAGATGAAGAGCGGCTCGAACGGCGACGGTGGCGCCGGTGACGACATCACCATCCAGGGTCAGCTCGGTCGCGTCGCCGGCTTCAACGGCGAAGTGCTTTCGAATGTGAATCTGGTCTACTCGGAGCGTGGCCAACAGATCGACGACATCAATCTGTCGGCAGTCACCGGAAGCGGCCAGGCAGTAGTGGCGCGGCTCGCCAAATCCGGTGCAGACAACATTCTTGAACTGACCACTGGCGACGCCGGCTCGCTTGCTCGGTTCGCCGATATCTACAGCAACATGCGCGGTGGTCTGTTGAACATGAAGTTGCGTGATCGTGGCGGCCGGTCATGGCGCGGCTCGATCGACATCCGCAAGTTCCAGCTGGTCGGCGAGCAACGCCTGCAGTCGATGGTGTCGACGCCGGCTGGACAGGACGGACGGAGCCTCAACCAGGCGGTTAAGCGCGACATCGATGTCAGCACGGCGCGATTCGAGCGCGGTTTTGCCCAGCTTGCCCTCGACCGCAGCGCCATTCGGGTCGATGGCGGCGTTCTCAGGGGAACCGATGTCGGCGCGACTTTCCAGGGAACAGTGCGTGACGGCAACGGCATCATGGATATGACGGGTACCTTCATGCCCGCCTACGGTTTGAACCGAATTTTTGGCGAACTGCCGTTGATCGGCGTCTTGCTCGGCAATGGCCGCGACCGTGGCCTGCTCGGTATCACCTTCAAACTCAATGGCCCATTCAACCAGCCGAAGCTGACGATCAACCCGCTTTCGATCATCGCGCCCGGCGTCTTCCGCAGCATCTTCGAGTTTCAATAAAAAGGCCGGCACAATGGCCGGCCTTCGAGATTCTCTAGGAGTGCACCGGCTTATGCGGGGCGAACGAGGATATGCTTCTTCTTGCCGAGCGACAGCTTGACGATGCCATCCGAGGTCACATCGCCACTGCCGATCAGGCGGCGCTCATCGCTGACGGCCTCGTCATTGATGCGCACGGCGCCGCCCTGAACGTGACGGCGGGCTTCGCCGTTGGACGAGGCAAGCCCCGCACGCACGACAAGCGTCAGCAGACCGATGCCGGCTTCGAGTTCCGACGCAGGCACGTCGACCGACGGCAGGTTTTCGGAGACTGCCCCTTCCTCGAAGGTCTTGCGGGCAGTTTCGGCCGCCTGCTCGGCAGCGGACCGGCCGTGAAGCATTGCCGTGATTTCGGTCGCGAGGATCTTCTTGACCTCGTTGATCTCCGAACCGCCGAGCTTCGAGAGCCGCTCGATCTCCGCCATCGGCAGCGTCGTGTAGAGCTTCAGGAAGCGCGTTACGTCGGCGTCCTCGGTGTTGCGCCAGTACTGCCAGAAGTCGTAGGCCGACAGCATATCCGGATTGAGCCAGATGGCGCCGTTGACCGACTTGCCCATCTTCGCGCCAGACGACGTCGTCAACAGCGGCGAGGTGAGGGCGTAAAGCTGGGTCGTTCCCATGCGGTGGCCCAGGTCGATGCCGTTGACGATGTTGCCCCACTGATCCGAGCCACCCATCTGCAGCCGGCAGCCGGTGCGCTTGTGCAGTTCGACGAAGTCGAAGGCCTGCAGGATCATGTAGTTGAATTCGAGGAACGACAGCGACTGCTCGCGATCAAGCCGGGTCTTGACGCTGTCGAACGACAGCATGCGGTTGACCGAGAAGTGACGGCCGACATCGCGCAGAAATTCAAGGTAATTGATGCCAAGCAGCCAGTCGGCGTTGTTGATCATCAGCGCGTCCTTGGGGCCGTCGCCGTAGGTCAGGTAGTTCGAAAACACCGTCTTGATGCTGGCGATATTGGCGTCGATCGTCGCCGGCGTCATCAGTTGGCGCGCCTCGTCCTTGAAGGAGGGATCGCCGACCATGCCGGTGCCGCCGCCCATCAGCGAGATCGGCCGGTGGCCGGTCGCCTGCAGCCAGTGCAGCATCATGATCTGAATGAGACCGCCGGCGTGAAGGCTCGGCGCCGTCGGGTCGAAGCCGATATAGGCAGTCACGGTCTCCGTCCGGAACAGCTGGTCGAGGCCGGCATCATCCGAACTCTGATGAATGAAACCGCGCTCGCTGAGGGTGTGGAGGAAATCGGACTTGAACTCGGACATGACCTGTCTCTTTCGGCTGGGTAGAACGTCTGCGCGCGGCGTTTAGCACTGTTTGGGCAAAAGTGCACGTCTTTGCTTGGCCGATGTTTTTGCTATGTAGATGGGCAACGCCTTGGAGGAATGCATGGCCAAGATCATGACCGCGATCGGCTTGATGAGCGGAACGAGCATGGACGGGATCGACGTCGCGCTGCTGCGCACCGACGGCGATGCGATCGTCGAGCGGGGACCTTCGGCGGGATACGCCTATGAGGCACGCTTCCGCGACCGGCTGAAACAGGGTCTCGAAGACGCAAAGTCGATCGCCAGCCGCGAGCAACGGCCAGGGATTTTGGCCGATCTCGAGCGGGAACTGACGCTCAGGCATGTCGAAGCGGTTCAGGCATTTCTCCGGCAGAACAACATCTTGCGCGAAAATGTTGATGTTATCGGGTTTCACGGTCAGACCGTGCTTCACCGGCCAGACGATGCCCTGACCGTCCAGATCGGCGACGGGGCGCTGCTTGCCCGCGAAACGGGCATCGATGTCGTCTATGACATGCGCGCCAACGACATGGAGCATGGAGGCCAAGGCGCACCGCTCATTCCGGCCTATCATGCAGCACTCGCCCGGAACGCCGCAGCGAATGGCGAACTGGTTCAGCCGGTCGTTTTCGTCAACATCGGCGGCATCTCCAATCTGACATTCATCGGCGCCGACGTCGGACTGGTTGCCTACGACAGCGGGCCCGGCAACACGCTGATCGATCAATGGGTGGAGGCACATGCCGGCATTCCCTTCGACCAGGGCGGCATGATTGCCAGCGAAGGCAGCGTGCTGCCGGATCTTGCCGAACGCTATCTGCTCAATCCCTTCTTCTCCTCGGACAGGCGCCGTTCGCTCGATCGCAACGATTTCGCACCGCCAAGGGGAAAGGACGCCAATCTCGAAGACGGAGCGCGCACGCTCGCCTATGTGACGGCGGCCGCGATCATCAAATCGGCCAGTCATCTGCCAGCAGCGCCCCGAACCTACATCGTGTGCGGCGGCGGTCGGCTCAATCCGGTGATCATGCGGGATCTGGCATCGGAGGCGAAAGCCCATGGTGCAAACGTGCTTACGGCCGAAGCGGTCGGCTTCAACGGTGATTCGATGGAGGCAGAGGCCTGGGCCTATCTCGCGGTGCGTGCGCAGCGGGGGTTGCCGCTCAGCTATCCCGGCACAACCGGGGTGCGCCAACCGGTCACCGGCGGCAAATACGCATCCCGCACCGCAGGCTGACCGCAGGTACCGCCTGCCACCGATAGTATCGTCCGGTGCTGCCACATGAGGTGGCACAAAGCGGCCCTGCCGTAGCAACAGACAATTCGGGTTCCGTCGATGGGTGGTGCGATTTCTCTGCTGGCTGTGAACTTCGTTATCGCCCAGATATTCACTGCAGCATTTCTTGTCATTGCCGCCAAGAGCCGGTCCAGAAGGGCCGCGCTCTTTTGCGCCGGCGGCTTTGCCGTTGCCTCGCTCGCGGCGGTATTCGAAACCGTCGTGCCCTTCACATCCTTTCCCCGTTTTTTTGCCATCGGTGCATTTGCGAGCGTGCTTGCCGGTTTCTGTCTGCTGCGCTTCGGCCTTGGTCTGTTCTATCGCGTGCCAGCCAACTGGCAGGTGCTTGTCGCCTTCTTCCTGGCCTCGGTGACGCTCGACCTCGCGATCTATGATCTTCCTAGGGGAACGCTGCAGCATGCCGCCCCCTACCAGTTGCCATTCTTTGTCATCCAGGCGTGGTCGGCCTCCGTCGTCATCCGCTCCAAACGGCGCTCGGCGGCGGACTGGATCCTGCTCTCGCTGCTGGTACTGACCTCTGGCTACTATCTCCTGAAAATCTACGCGGCCGTCGCGGCCGGTTCCGGGGCAACCGCGCAGGATTATGTATCGAGCCCGTTCGCGCTGATTTCCCAGGCGCTTGGCGCCGTGCTGATCGTCAGCACCGGTCTTGCGATGCTCGGCGTCATGGTCAAGGAGATCGTCGATGATGCCCGCGCACGCTCGGAAATAGACCTCTTGTCCGGGCTCTATAGCAGGCGTGGCTTCACCGAACGCGTCATCCCTATGCTCCAGCTGCGCGAGGGCCGTCAGCCGGGCACCTTGATTCTGGCCGACCTCGACCGTTTCAAACTGGTGAATGACAGCTACGGACACCACACAGGTGACGAGGTGATCCGCCAGTTTGCGCGCGTCCTGAAAGATGTCATGCCCAACCGCGCAGTTGCCGGTCGTCTTGGCGGCGAGGAGTTTGTGGTTTTCCTGCCCTCCACAGATCTGGAGGAGGCGCGGGTGGTGGCGCACGGAATGCGCGCTGCGATGATGTCGCAAAAGATCGACGGTCTTGCGGAGCAGGCGAGAGTGACGTCAAGCTTCGGCGTTGCGGCGATTGCCAAGGGTGAACCGCTCGAACAGGCGATGCAGCGGGCCGACAAGGCTCTCTATGCGGCAAAAGAAAACGGGCGCAATCGTGTGGAATGCGCCGAGGCGCTACAAAATGTGGTCAACCCATTGCCCCCACAATGGATCGGGCGGCCTTAAGAGCCGCCCGCATCGGTATCAGCGGATGCGCTTGGCAGCCGGCTCCGGCGTCAGTTCGCCGTTGAGGCGGCGGTCGAGATAATCCTCGCATTCCGCCATCAGGCCTTCGACCTGGCCGTTGAAGAAGTGGTTGGCTCCCGGCACGGTCTTGTGGGTGATGAGAATACCCTTCTGCGCCTTCAGCTTTTCGACAAGTCCGTTCACGTCCTTCTCGGGTGCCACCTTGTCCGAATCACCATTGATGATGAGGCCGGAGGACGGGCAGGGCGCCAGGAACGAGAAGTCATAGGTGTTCGGCTGCGGGGCGACGGCCATGAAGCCTTCGATTTCCGGACGGCGCATCAGGAGCTGCATGCCGATCCAGGCGCCGAAGGAATAACCGGCAACCCAACAGCTCTTCGAATCGGGATGCAGGCTCTGCACCCAGTCGAGCGCAGATGCGGCATCCGAAAGCTCGCCGGCGCCATGGTCGAACTCGCCCTGGCTACGGCCGATGCCCCGGAAGTTGAAACGCAGCGTCGTAAAGCCGCGCTTCTGGAACATGTAGAAAAGCTGGTAGACGATCTGGTTGTTCATCGTGCCGCCGAACTGTGGGTGCGGGTGCAGGATGATGGCGATCGGGGCGCTCTTCTGCTTCGAAGGCTGATAGCGGCCTTCGAGGCGGCCGGCAGGTCCGTTGAAGATAATTTCGGGCATTGGCTCTCCGGGGGTGTTCCTGGTTCGAATCTTGGTTTCGGATCGCGATGAGTCTTGACGAAAGCACTCAGCTTTTCTAAAACCTAGTTTAGAACCGTTCAAAACTTCTGTGCGGGCATTCCGCCGTGTGCTTCGTCTCATAAGGCAAGCGGTGCGGAAAATTCAAGGAAAATGCATCGTCGGTGGTTGTCGGCGGTGAGCCTATTGTTCTAGCGAAGGAAATTATGTCGACCTCGCGCATCTATATGGACTGGAACGCCACGGCGCCGCTTCTTGCCGAAGCGCGCGACGCGTGCCTGTCTGCGCTCGATCTGGTCGGCAATCCTTCCTCCGTCCATGGCGAGGGCCGGACGATCCGCACGCTGATCGAAAATGCCCGCCGCGACGTGGGCGCGCTTTGCGGCGCCAAGGCGGCAAGCGTGATCTTCACCAGCGGCGCGACCGAAGCGGCCAACATGGTGCTGACGCCCGATTTCCGCATGGGCCGCACGCCGCTGAAGATTGGCCGACTCTATGCCTCGGCGATCGAGCATCCTGCATTGCGCGAAGGCGGGCGGTTTGCGCGCGAGAACGTTTCGGAAATCCCGGTGACGACCGCCGGTGTCGTCGATCTCGAGGCCCTGCGTGCGCTTCTCGACACCCACGACCGCGAAAGCGGCTTGCCGATGGTCGCGGTGATGCTGGTCAACAACGAAACCGGCATCATTCAGCCGATCTCCGAGATTGCCGCGATCGTTCGCACCCATGGCGGTATTCTCCTCGTCGACGCCGTACAGGCGGCCGGTCGGCTGCCGCTATCTATCGAAGAACTGGGTGCGGATTTTCTCATCATCTCCTCGCACAAGATCGGCGGCCCCAAGGGCGCTGGCGCGCTTGTCGCCCGGGGTGAGATCATGATGCCGGCACCGTTGATCCGGGGCGGCGGCCAGGAAAAGGGCCATCGCTCAGGTACCGAGAACGCGGTTGCGATCGCAGGCTTTGCTGCAGCGGCGCGCAAGGCTGCCGACAACCTCGATGATCGCATGGCATCGGTCGCAGCGCTTCGCGATCGGCTGGAACAGGATATGCAGACCTCTGCGCCGGATGTGGTGATCCATGGCCGCGACGTTTCGCGCGTTGGCAACACCATCTTCTTCACGCTTCCTGGCATGAAAGCGGAAACCGGACAGATCGCCTTCGACCTCGAGGGTGTCGCACTTTCGGCGGGTTCCGCCTGCTCATCCGGCAAGGTCGGTCAGAGCCACGTGCTGACTGCAATGGGTTACGACCCCCGTCAGGGGGCACTGCGCATCTCGATCGGCCCGGCCACCACGGAGGCCGAGATCGAGCGTTGCGCGGCGGTGTTCGCCAAGGTCGCCGCAAGGCGCCGAACGACAGGTCAGGCCGCGTGAGAACGCGCGGTTGAACGAAATTGCGGAAAAGCAATTTTCCGCTTGGCAAACGGGGTGAAAAGCGCCTTTTAGCCATTACATAAGCGGTGCGCCAAGTTCGCATCGTGTTGACAAGCTACCGGACCTTGGATCCGGCAAGATTGGAGAACGACATGCCTGCCGTGCAGGAGACCATTGATCAGGTCCGTCAGATCGACGTGGACCAGTACAAATACGGGTTTGAAACCACCATCGAAGTCGAAAAGGCGCCGAAGGGCCTTTCCGAAGATATCATCCGTTTCATCTCTGCCAAGAAGAGCGAGCCGGAATGGATGCTGGAATGGCGTCTTGAGGCCTATCGCCGTTGGCTGACGATGGACGAGCCGACTTGGGCGCGCGTCAACTATCCGAAAATCGACTTCAACGACATCTATTACTACGCCGCGCCGAAGGGCACGACGGGTCCGAAGTCGCTCGACGAAGTCGACCCGGAAATTCTGAAGGTTTACGAAAAGCTCGGCATCCCGCTGAAGGAACAGGAAATCCTCGCCGGCGTGCAGAAGTCCAAGATCGCCGTCGACGCCGTCTTTGACAGCGTTTCGGTGGTGACGACCTTCAAGGAAGAGCTGAAGAAGGCCGGCGTGATCTTCATGTCGATCTCCGAGGCGATCCGCGAGCATCCCGATCTGATCAAGAAGTATCTCGGAACTGTCGTTCCGCCGACCGACAACTACTATGCGACGCTCAACTCCGCCGTCTTCACCGATGGTTCGTTCGTCTACGTGCCGAAGGGCGTTCGCTGCCCGATGGAGCTGTCGACCTACTTCCGCATCAACGAGAAGAACACCGGCCAGTTCGAGCGCACGCTGATCATCGCCGAAGAAAGCGCCTACGTTTCCTACCTCGAAGGCTGCACGGCGCCGCAGCGCGACGAAAACCAGCTGCACGCAGCTGTCGTCGAACTCGTGGCCCTCGATGAAGCCGAGATCAAGTATTCGACGGTCCAGAACTGGTACCCTGGCGACAAGCACGGCAAGGGCGGTATCTACAACTTCGTCACCAAGCGTGGCGATTGCCGCGGCAAGAACTCCAAGATCTCCTGGACCCAGGTGGAAACCGGCTCAGCGATCACCTGGAAGTATCCATCCTGCATCCTGCGCGGCGACGGTTCGCGCGGCGAGTTCTATTCGATCGCCGTATCGAACGGCCATCAGCAGATCGACAGTGGCACCAAGATGATCCACCTCGGCAAGAACACGTCGAGCCGCATCGTCTCCAAGGGCATCGCTGCCGGCGTTTCGGAAAACACCTATCGCGGCCAGGTTTCGGCCCACCGCAAGGCCGAGAACGCCCGCAACTTCACCCAGTGCGATTCGCTTTTGATCGGCGACAAATGCGGCGCGCACACCGTGCCCTACATCGAGGCAAAGAACTCGACGGCACAGTTCGAGCACGAAGCGACGACCTCGAAGATCTCCGAGGACCAGTTGTTCTACTGCCTGCAGCGCGGCATCCCGACTGAAGCGGCGATCGCGCTGATCGTCAACGGCTTCGTCAAGGAAGTGATCCAGGAACTGCCGATGGAGTTTGCCGTCGAAGCGCAGAAGCTGATCGGCATCTCGCTCGAAGGCTCGGTCGGCTGAGGCCTTGAACTGATTATTGAATGGCGCGCATCCGCTTTGCGCGCAAACAGACGTTCGTTTCCCAAGAGGACGATATAATGCTTGAAATCAAGAACCTGCACGCCCGCATCGCCGAAGACGGCACTGAAATCATCCGTGGCCTGAACCTGACGGTGAAGGCCGGCGAAGTCGCCGCCATCATGGGGCCGAACGGCTCCGGCAAGTCGACGCTGTCCTACATCCTGTCGGGCCGCGAAGACTACGAAGTGACCGAAGGCGAGATCCTTTACAACGGCGAGAACATCCTTGAGCTGGAGGCTTCCGAGCGCGCCGCCAAGGGCATCTTCCTTGCCTTCCAGTACCCGGTCGAAATCCCGGGTGTTGCCACCATGCAGTTCCTGAAGGTGGCGATGAACGAGCAGCGCAAGTATCGCGGCGAAGACGAGCTGACGACACCGGAATTCATGCGCCGTGTCAAGGAAGCCGCTGCCGAGCTCAAGATCGCTCCGGAAATGCTGCGTCGCCCGCTCAACGTCGGCTTCTCCGGCGGTGAGAAGAAGCGCGCCGAGATCCTGCAGATGGCGTTGCTCGAGCCGAAGCTGTGCGTGCTTGATGAAACCGACTCCGGCCTCGACATCGATGCGCTGAAGATCGTCGCCGACGGCGTCAACGCACTGCGTTCGCCCGACCGCGCCGTCATCGTCATCACCCACTACCAGCGCCTGCTCGACTACATCGTTCCGGACACGGTGCACGTGCTCTACAAGGGCCAGGTCATCAAGTCGGGCGACAAGGCGCTTGCACACGAACTCGAAGCCAACGGCTACGCTGATATCATCGAGGCTGCAGCCTAGGGCCTGTTGAAGGAGTGTTCGAATGAATATGCAACAGGCAATCAAGATGACGGCAGCCGAAACGGCGCTCGTCGATGCCTATACCGCGCAGATCGGCGATCTACCCGGCGACGGCTCGGTGCTGTCGGTTCGTGACACCTTGGTGCACGAACTGCGGACATCAGGCCTGCCGACGCGCCGCGTCGAGTCCTGGCACTATACCGATCTTCGCACGCTGCTGCGTGCGGTACCTGCCGCCGACCCGACGGCTTTTGCTGATCGCGTCGAGGCGCTTGTCGCCGGCTCGACAGTACTTGCGGTGCGCAACGGCCATGCCGACCTCAAGGGCAATGCGCCCGAGGGCGTGACGATGCGCTCCTACACCGACAGCCTGCTCGACGGGTCGGCTGCTGCCGGCCTTGCGGTGCTCGGCTCGGACGACGCAATCGGCCGCATCAACGGCGGCCTCGTGCGCGGTGGTATCGAGCTTGCGATCGCAGACGGAACCGAGCTGGAAGACCCGCTTGAAATTCAGTTGGTGCAGAGCATCGGCCAGTCGCACACGCGCTTCCCGGTTTCCTTCGGTGCGAACACCAAGGCGACTGTGATCGAACGTCACCTGTCAACCGATGCCGGCGAGAGCCTGGTCTCAACGGTCAGCGACGTTGCGGTTGGCGAGGGTGCCGACATCATCTGGATCATCCTGCAGCAGCAGGGAGCCGCAGACACCCATCTCGGGCAGATGCGCTTCGATCTCGCCAAGGACGCCAAGCTGTATCTTTTCGTCATCAATGCCGGCGGCAAGCTGGTGCGACAGGAGATCCACGGCAAGACGAGCGGCGAAGGCGCTGATTTCAAGCTACGCGGCATCAACCTGCTCGGCGGCGAAAGCCACACGGACGTCACCTTCACGCTTGGCCATAACGTGCCGCACACCACATCGACGGAAATCATCCGCAACGTGGTCTTCGATCGCGCCAAAGGCGTCTTCCAGGGCAAGATCCTGGTTGCCAAGGACGCGCAGAAGACTGACGCGCGGATGGCGTGCAACACGCTGCTTCTTTCGGACGATGCCGACCTTTCGTCCAAGCCCGAGTTGGAGATCTTTGCGGACGACGTGCAGTGCGGTCACGGCGCGACGGTTACTGACATCGACCACACGCAGCTCTTCTATCTGCTTGCGCGCGGTATTCCGGAAAACAAGGCGCGGGCGATGCTCGTCAACGCCTTCGTCGCCGAAATCGTCGAGGAACTCGACGACGAGCCGCTGGTCGAGGCGCTGGAAGGCGTAATCTCGGCCTGGCTCGTGAAGCATGCCTGACAGGCGCGACTGATTGGATTGAAAGACATGGAACACACTGTGCCGGTGCCAGCCTATGACGTCGAAGCGATCCGCAAGGATTTTCCGATCCTGTCCCGGACCGTCTATGGCAAACCGCTTGTCTATCTCGACAACGGCGCATCGGCGCAGAAGCCGCAGTCAGTCATCGACGCGGTGAGCCATGCCTACGCCAACGAATACGCCAACGTGCATCGGGGCCTGCATTTCCTCTCGAATGCCGCCACCGAGGCCTATGAAGCGTCGCGCGAGAAAGTGCGCCGCTTCCTGAACGCGCCATCGGCCGACAACATCATCTTCACAAAATCCTCCACCGAGGCGATCAATACAGTCGCCTATGGCTACGGTATGCCGAAGCTTAGCGAGGGCGACGAGATCGTGCTGTCGATCATGGAGCACCACTCTAACATCGTGCCTTGGCATTTCATCCGCGAACGCCAGGGCGCCAAGCTGGTCTGGGCGCCGATCGACGACGATGGCGTGTTCCACATCGAAGATTTCGTCAAGTGCCTGACGGAGCGCACCAAGCTCATCGCCATTACCCACATGTCGAATGCTCTGGGCACCGTTGTACCGGTCAAGGAGATCTGCCGGATTGCCCGCGAGCGCGGCATTCCGGTGCTGGTCGACGGCAGCCAGGGCGCAGTCCACATGCCTGTCGACGTGCAGGACATCGACTGCGACTGGTACGTGATGACCGGCCACAAGCTCTACGGTCCCTCGGGGATCGGCGTGCTTTACGGCAAGATGGACCACCTGAAGGAAATGCGCCCGTTCATGGGTGGCGGTGAAATGATCGAGGAAGTGACCGAAGACCGCGTCACCTACAACGATCCGCCGCATCGTTTCGAAGCCGGAACGCCGCCGATCGTCCAGGCGATCGGGCTTGGCTACGCGCTCGACTACATGGAAAAGATCGGCCGGGCGGCGATCACCAGGCACGAAGCCGACCTGACCGCCTATGCGCGCGAGCGCCTGTCGAGGATCAACTCGCTGAAAGTGTTCGGCAATGCGCCTGATAAGGGCAGCATCTTTTCCTTCGAGATCGCAGGCGTTCACGCCCATGACATCTCGACGGTGATCGACCGCGCCGGCGTCGCAGTTCGCGCGGGCACCCATTGTGCGCAGCCGCTCTTGAAACGCTTCGGCGTCACCTCCACATGCCGCGCATCCTTCGGCCTCTACAATACGCGGGCTGAAGTGGACGCATTGGCTGACGCGCTTGAGTACGCGCGCAAGTTCTTCGCCTGATCGGGTTTGGAAAATGGTTCAGAGTTTCAACTCAAGCATCTGAACTGAAAGAGAAAGTCTAGGAGGCCGACATGAGCCTGGATGCAACGGAAGACAAGATCGACGTGCGCGAGGGCATCGTGCATTCGGAAATCCCGTCCGAAGAACTGGCACGTCTGAGCGACGATATCATCAGCGCGCTGAAGACCGTCTACGACCCGGAAATCCCCGCCGACATCTTCGAGCTCGGCCTGATCTACAAGATCGACATCGAAGATGACCGCATGGTCAAGATCGACATGACGTTGACCGCGCCGGGCTGCCCCGTCGCCGGCGAGATGCCCGGCTGGGTCGAAAATGCGGTGGGCGCCGTCGAAGGCGTGTCGGGAGTCGAGGTCTCTATGACCTTCGATCCGCCGTGGACGCCTGACCGCATGTCGGAAGAGGCACAGGTGGCCATCGGTTGGTACTGACCGCAAGGCGCCATATTGATCCGTTAAGCTGCGGACACTACATTTGATTCTGGAAGGCGCCGGGCCTTTACCCCGGTGACGACAAGGAGAAAAGGCCGATGGGCTTTGCCGTGATGAGCTTGACCGATGCAGCCGCCGGGCGCGTCAAGTCGATCGTTGAAAATGCAGGTGGCGATGCCCTGGGCATCCGCGTCGGCATCAAGAAGGGCGGCTGTGCCGGCATGGAGTATGCCGTGGATCTCGTCACCGAGCCCAATCCAAAGGACGATCTGATCGAGCACGCTGGTGCCAAGGTCTGGGTTGCGCCGGAGGCGGTGCTTTACCTGCTCGGCACCCAGATGGATTTCGAGGTGACGACGCTTCGCTCCGGCTTCACCTTCCACAACCCCAACCAGACGTCAGCTTGCGGATGCGGCGAATCGGTCGAGCTGAAGCCGGCCGATCTGGCAGCGCTTGCGGAGCGCGGCGACGCCGTGGTGCGCGCGAACTGATACGCTCCTTGTGTTTCGAGAGATGGCAGGCCCGGGTTTTCGCCGGGCCTTTTTTCTGCTGATATGCGGTCGCGTAACTGGGGGAGATGGGCGTGACGGCGTTCGACGAGGAACTTGTCTTCAATGCGCTCTATGAGACCTTTCCGGATCCGGTGATCATCCTCGACGCTGAGCGCATCATTCGCTCCGCCAACCCAGCTGCACTCGCGCAATTCGGCTATGCGGCCGACGCGTTCATCGGCCAACCGGCGCGCCTTATCTATGCTGACGACGACGAATACTTGAGGCGGCTGCGCAATCGCGCGGCAAGGGTCGACGAGACGATCGCGCGCACCTCGACCTACAGCTATATCCGGCGCGACGGCTCGACATTCTCGGGCCATCTGCGCACCACGCCGCTGATCGATGCCGCCGGACGGGAACTGGCCCTGATCGGCATCATCCGCGACGTCTCAGATCTCGCCACGGCCGTGCTTGAGAGACAGCGGGCGTCCGACATGCTCGACGCAGCATTCGACGTTATGCCGGAAGGTTTCGCAATCTTCGATGCCGAGGAAAGGTTGCTGGTCTACAATCGCGCCTATGTGACGATCTGCGGCCCAGCCGGCCCCTTGCTTCACCCTGGCATGACCGCCGAAGAGATCCTTCTGCTTGCGCAGAAGGAGGGGCACTATCCCGAAGCCTTGCCCGGTAACCCGGATTGGCCCGCCTGGGTGGCGCATCGGCTGCAGGACTTTCGTCAACCGGACAACAGGGCGAAGATCTACCGCTACGCCGGCGACCGCTGGCTGAGGGTTGAAAATATCAAGACCAAGGACGGAAACACCGTCGTCCTGCGCGTCGATGTGACCGAACTGAAGCGCGCGGAACTGACGCTCGAGCGCCAGCGACAGGAGCTCGAGCACAAGAACGAGGCCCTCGATCAGTTCACGGCAACGGTCTCCCATGACCTGAAGGCACCCTTGCGGCACATTTCGATGTTCTCCGAGATGATCGAGGATGAATTGGCCGCCGGCAATCAGGATGAGGTTTCGGCCAGCGCCCGCCATCTGCGCGACAGCGCAAGGCGGATGAACCGGGTGATCGACAGCCTGCTCGATTATTCGCAGATTGCCTATCAGATCAGCACATGGTCCGATGTCGACCTCGGCGACATCGTCGCCGATACTCTGGGCGTTCTCGGCGGTCACGCGCGCGAGGCGAATGTGGCCTTCGAGATCGGTCCGCTGCCGAAGGTCCAGGGCGATCCGGAACTGTTGCGCCGGCTGGTGCAAAACCTTGTTGGCAATGCCATCAAGTATCGACATCCGGATCGCGGGCCTATCGTGCGCGTCAACGGCCGCGCCGTCGGCCAGCAGGTGGAGCTTGCGGTCGAGGACAATGGCATCGGCATCGACCCGCGATTCGCCACGCGCATCTTCGAAGTGTTCCAGCGCTTGCACCACGACGAAAGCACCTATGGCGGCACGGGCATCGGCCTTGCGCTTGCCAAGCGGATCGCCGAAAGCCACAACGGATCGATCCATCTTGACACGAGCTTCACCGAAGGCGCACGATTTGTGGTGACGCTTCCCAAGCGCATGCGGAAGACCAAGTAAGGCGACAAGATTGGCCAAGTCACCGAAGCGATTGCTTGTGGTGGAGGACAACGTGCACGACGCGCGTTTCGTCACGCGTGCCCTTTCACAGACCGACGACACGCTCGACATCGTCCATGTCACCCACGCCGACGAGGCCGTGGCGCGCCTCGGGCACGAGCACTTCGACTATGTGCTTCTGGATATCAAGATGCCCGGTGTCGACGGGATGGAACTCTTGGAGCGCATTCGCAGCAATGAGGGCACATCGGTGGTGCCGGTCATCGTGCTGACGTCGTCCACCAATCCGAGCGACGTTTTCCGGTCCTACAAGGCCGGTGCAAACGCCTATGCGGCCAAGCCGTCGTCGCTTTCGGGCTACAGGCAATTCGCCGAGGCCTTCGTCCGCTTCTGGATAGAAAACACCCTGCCGCCGCGCGGCGTCGTGCTTGATCAGTAGGGTAAGATCGGGGCGCACCATCGGGCGCGCCCCGCTTGTCATCGGTTTATTCCGCTGCTTCCGCGTAGCTTTCCAGCGGCGGGCAGGTGCAGACCAGGTTTCGGTCACCGAAGACGTTGTCGACCCGGTTGACCGGCGACCAGTACTTGTCGACCCGGAAAGCGCCTGGCGGGTAGCAGGCCTGTTCGCGCGAGTAGGGACGATCCCAATCGCCGACCAGGTCTTCGACCGTGTGCGGAGCGTTCTTCAGCGGGTTGTTGACCTTGTCCATCCGGCCTTCCTCGATGGCGCGGGCTTCCTCGCGGATTGCCAGCATTGCCTCGCAGAAGCGGTCGATCTCAGCCTTGGTCTCCGATTCCGTCGGCTCGATCATCAGCGTGCCGGCAACCGGCCAGCTCATGGTCGGAGCGTGGAAACCGCAGTCGATCAGGCGCTTGGCCACGTCGTCGACGGTCACGCCGGCGCTTTCGACCAGCGGGCGGGTGTCGATGATGCACTCATGCGCGACACGACCCTTGGACGACTTGTAGAGCACTTCGTAGGCGCCCTTCAGCCGAGCAGCGATGTAGTTGGCGCTGAGGATCGCCACCTTCGTCGCCTGGGTCAGGCCTTCTCCGCCCATCATCAGGCAGTAGCTCCAGGAGATCGGCAGGATCGAGGCCGAGCCGAAAGGAGCAGCCGAAACCGCACCGTCATTGCCATCCGTTTCCGGGTGACCCGGCAGGTAGGGTGCCAGATGCGCCTTGACGCCGATCGGGCCCATGCCAGGACCGCCGCCGCCATGCGGGATGCAGAAGGTCTTGTGCAGGTTCAGGTGGCTGACGTCGGAGCCGATGTCGCCGGGGCGGGCAAGGCCGACCATGGCGTTCATGTTTGCACCGTCCATGTAGACCTGGCCGCCGTGCTTGTGCACGATCTCGCAGACCTCACGGACGTTCTCTTCGAACACGCCGTGCGTCGAGGGATAGGTGATCATGCAGCACGAGAGGTTTTCCGCGTACTGCTCGGCTTTTGCACGGAAATCATCCATATCGATGTCGCCGTTGTCGCTCACCTTGATGACGACGACCTTCATGCCGGCCATCTGGGCGGACGCCGGGTTCGTGCCGTGCGCCGAAGTCGGGATCAGGCAGACGTCGCGATGGTCGTTGCCCTGTGCCAGGTGGTATGCGCGGATCGTCAACAGACCGGCATATTCGCCCTGTGCGCCGGAGTTCGGCTGCATGGAAATCGCGTCATAGCCAGTGACGGCGCAGAGCTTATCCGACAGGTCTTCGATCATGTGCTGGTAGCCGGCCGCCTGATCCTTCGGAACGAAAGGATGGATTTCGGCGAATTCGGGCCAGGTGATCGGCAGCATTTCCGCCGTAGCGTTGAGCTTCATCGTGCAGGAACCGAGCGGAATCATCGCCCGGTCGAGCGCCAGGTCGCGGTCCGAAAGACGGCGGATGTAACGCGTCATTTCGCTTTCGGCGCGGTTCATGTGGAAGATCGGATGCGTCAGGTATTCGCTGGTGCGCAGCAGCGGCTGCGGCAGGCGATAGCCCGGCTCGAACTCTTCTACCTTGAAGTCACCACCAAAGGCGCGCCAGACGGCTTCGAGCGTGACGGGGCGCGAGCGCTCGTCGAGGCTGATGCCGATCTTGGTTTCGCCGATCTTACGCAAGTTCACTTCCTCGGCGACGGCAGTCTTGAGGATGATGCCCTGCAGCTTGCCGACATCGACGGTGATCGTGTCGAAAAACACGTCCGGTTCGACAGTGTAGCCAAGCTTTTCGAGGCCCATGGCGAGGCGAACGGTCTTCTGGTGAACGCTCTGAGCGATCGCCTTGATGCCCTTCGGTCCATGGAAAACAGCGTACATCGAGGCCATGACGGCCAGCAGCACCTGCGCGGTGCAGATGTTCGACGTCGCCTTTTCGCGGCGGATATGCTGTTCGCGGGTCTGCAGCGAAAGGCGATAGGCGCGGTTGCCGCGTGCATCGACCGAGACGCCGACGAGACGGCCGGGCATCGAGCGCTTGTGCGCGTCCTTGACGGCCATGTAGGCAGCGTGCGGACCACCGTAGCCGACCGGAACGCCAAAGCGCTGGGTGCAGCCGATGGCGATATCGGCACCCATTTCGCCGGGCGACTTCAAGAGGGCAAGCGCCAGCGGGTCGGCCGCGACCGTCGCGATCGCGCCGGCCTGGTGCAGGCGGGCGATCAGGCCGGTAAAGTCATGCACGTGGCCGTAGGTGCCCGGATACTGGAAGATGGCGCCGAAGACGTCGACCGGATCGAGATCGGTGAACGGATTGCCGATGACGATCTGCCAGCCGAGCGGCTCGGCACGGGTCTTCAACAGAGCAATCGTCTGCGGGTGGCAGCTCTCGTCGACGAAGAAGGCCTTCGCCTTGGACTTCGACACACGTTCGGCCATCGCCATGGCTTCGGCGGCAGCCGTCGCTTCGTCAAGCAGCGAAGCGTTGGCAACGTCGAGGCCGGTCAGGTCGCAGACCATCGTCTGGTAGTTGAGCAGCGCCTCGAGACGACCCTGGCTGATTTCCGGCTGATAGGGCGTATAGGCCGTGTACCAGGCCGGATTTTCCAGGATGTTGCGCTGGATGACCGGCGGCGTGATCGTGCCGTAATAGCCCTGGCCGATCAGCGACACGAGCTTCTGGTTGCGGTTGGCCGTTTCGCGCATCTTGTCGAGCGCTTCACGCTCGGTCATCGGCGCGCCCCAGGCCAAAGGCGTCTTCTGACGGATCGACGGCGGCACGGTGTCATCGATGAGCGCGTCGAGCGACGGATAACCGACGACCTTCAGCATCTCATCCATTTCCGCCGGCGACGGGCCGATATGACGCCGGTTGGCAAAGTCATACGGCTTGTAGTCGGTAAAGGTGAAGTCCTTGGGCATGCTCATCAGGCGACGAGCTCCTTGTAGGCCGCTTCGTCGAGAAGGGCGTCGGCTGCGTTCGGATCGGCGAGTTTCAGCTTGAAGAACCAGGCAGCGCCCTGCGGATCGCTGTTGACCAGCGACGGGTCGTCGACGATCGCCTGGTTGACTTCGACGATTTCGCCATCAAGTGGACAATAGACGTCGGATGCCGCCTTGACGGATTCAACCGTTGCCGCCGTGTCGCCCTTGGCAAAGGTGGAGCCAGTTTCCGGCAGTTCTACAAAAACGAGGTCGCCGAGCTGGCCGGCCGCGTGTTCGGTGATGCCGACCGTTGCTACGCCAGCTTCGACCTTCAGCCACTCGTGTTCGTCGGTGAACTTCAACATTTGCGCTCTCTCCTGATCAGCGTTTGTAGGTTTGTTTGACAAAGGGCAGGGCGGCGACGACGACCGGCAGATATTTGCCGCGCACCTCCGCATAAACCGTCGTGCCGTTGTCGGTATGGGTGGCGTCGACATAGCCCATGGCAATCGGGCCATCGACGGTGGGGCCGAAGCCGCCCGAAGTCACCTTGCCGACGAGCGTCTTGCCCTCGGTGTCGGCAAAAAGATTGGCACCACCGCGCACGGGCGCGCGGCCCTCTGGCTTCAGGCCGACGCGACGGCGCTTGGCGCCGTCTGCGAACTGGCCAAGAATCCGGTCCGCACCGGGAAAGCCGCCCTCGCGGGCACCGCCGGCGCGCCGCGCCTTCTGCATCGCCCACTCGATCGCGCCCTCGACCGGTGTGGTCGAAGTATCGATATCGTTGCCATAGAGACAAAGTCCGGCTTCGAGACGCAGCGAATCGCGCGCGCCAAGGCCAATCGGCTTGACATCAGGGTGTTCGAGCAACCGCTGCGTGACGTCGGCGGCCGATACCGAGGGAATGGAAATCTCGAAACCGTCTTCGCCGGTATAGCCGGACCGGGAGATGATGCAGGCTACATCGTGCAGGTCGGCTTCGGCGACATCCATGAAGCGCATGGCCGAAACATCGGCCCACAATTCGCCAAGAACTGCTTCTGCGTGGGGGCCCTGCAGCGCGATCAACGCACGGTCGTCGAGCATCGTGACTTCACAGGTGTCGGCGAGGCCCTTCTTCAGGTGCTCGAAATCGGCATCCTTGCAAGCGGCGTTGACCACCAGGAAGAGGTGGTCGCCGCGGTTGGCGATCATCAGGTCGTCGAGAATGCCGCCTTCGGCATTGGTGAAGATCGCATAGCGCTGCCGGCCTTCACCAAGGCCGAGCACATCGACGGGCACCAGCTTTTCCAGCGCCAGCGCTGCGTCCTCAATCTTGCCGGACTTTGGCCGAACGATGACCTGGCCCATGTGAGAAACGTCGAACAGACCTGCCGCGGTGCGCGTATGCAGGTGCTCCTTCATCACGCCGTCAGGGTACTGGACCGGCATGTCGTAGCCGGCAAAGGGCACCATGCGGGCACCCAGCGACAGATGCAACGCATGCAGCGGCGTATGTTTTAAATGGGAAATCTCTTCCAACTCCGGCCTCCAGGTCTGGCGCGCACGCGCGCCGGCTCACACTTCCGGCGTCAAACGCCGTCAAATTCGAGCCCCCTCTGTCCCTTTGCCTGAGATTGTTATCCCTTCGGCGAGCGCAAAAAAACGCTTCTCTCCAGAGTCCTACCGGCACCTTGCTGGTCCTTTGGCCTGAGAGTTTCCGGGGCGGTTGCTCCTTCGGCACCGGAACGAACCGGTTTCTCCCAACAAGATCGCCTCCAAATAACGGCGAACCTGTGAACTTGGCAAGGGGGCGGTGTCGCGGTCAAACACATTTTTGTCGCAGCACTTCCCATCGCCGGACTGGGGGTGCGTCAATTCTGTCTTTGCATTCTCCTCCGCTTGAGGATAACTCAGGATCGATACCGGGGACGACAATGACTAGGTGTAAGGGACATTTGCGGATCGCTGTGCGCATCGTCGCCGCTTTCGCGCTTGTTTTCCTGTCCTTCGCCCACAAGCCGGCGATGGCAAAAAGCCTGACGCCTGCAGAGATCGCAGCCTATCAGCTACCCGATGGCACCATCGCCGATATCTGCTTCGGCATGGATGGCATCGACCACGACAACGGCAAATCGCCATCGATGGCGCCGGTCTGCGAGGCCTGCCGGCTTGCGGTGGCTGCCCTGCTGCCGACGCCGCCGCAACATAGCGAACGCGCCGAGACCGGCAACTGGCTTGCCGATTTGCACCGCGCGCAAGACGAAATTACCGTCCGGCATCTGCGCCTTCTGCCGCCGCCGCGCGGACCTCCCCACCAGTCGTAACGCTTCCCCACGCATTCAATTTCAATGCGCCGCGATGGCGGCATCGACCACGACAGAACCGGGCTCTGACCGGCACGTGGTCAGGAGTGTACGACATGAACAAGACCGCACTGACTATATTTTCCCTCGGCCTGGCGCTTTCAACCGCTGGCGTCGCCCACGCCCATGCGACGTTCGAAACCGACAGCGCGCAATCCGAAAAGAGCTTCAAGGCGGTGCTGCAGGTTCCGCACGGTTGCGATGGCAAGGCAACGACCGAGGTGCAGATGAAGCTGCCGGAAGGCTTCGTCTTCGCCAAGCCGCAGCCGAAACCCGGTTGGGAGCTGGAGATCATCAAGGGCGACTACCAGAAGACCTATGACAATCACGGCGAGAAGGTCTCTTCCGGCCCAATCGAGATCCGCTGGAAGGGCGGCAATCTGCCCGAAGAGTTCTACGATACCTTCGTCGTCAAAGGTAAGATCTCGGGCTTCGACAAGGAAACCGTGCTTGCCTTCCCGACGGTTCAGCTGTGCGGCACGGACGGCAAGGTGGTGTGGGACGAGGTAGCAGCCGAGGGGCAGAGCGCCCATGACCTGAAGAGCCCGGCGCCCACGGTGACGGTGACGCTTGCCGCCGGTGGCGACGAGCATGCCGGACACGGCGGGCAGATGGCCACGGACGGCCCGGTCAAGCTGGGCGACCTTGAAATCTTTGGCGGCGCGGCCAAGGCGATGCTGCCGGGCGCCAAGGTTGGCGGCGGCTTCCTGACGATCAAGAACGGCGGCAGCGCCGACGATCGCCTGGTCGCAGTCGAGAGCCCGGTCGCGGGTCGCGTCGAGATCCACGAAATGGCGATGCAAAACGACGTGATGAAGATGCGCAAGCTCGATGACGGCGTTGCCATCCCGGCCGGCGAGACCGTCGAGCTCAAGTCCGGCGGCCTGCATCTGATGTTCATGCAGGTGTCGAAGCCGTTTGCCGAGGGTGAAACCGTGCCGGTTACGCTGGTCTTCGAGAAGGCTGGCAAGGTCGATGCCACGCTTGCCGTGGGAACGGCGGCCGGCGGCGCTGCGGCAACCGGCGGGCACAAGCACCACTGAAGGACCTGATGAGACGAAGGGCTTTGCCTCAGGCGGCGCCGTTCTCATCCTCTTGGCCGGCGGGATCTTCCTGCCGGCTTTCGTTTTCGCGCCATTCTGGCATGTCCCCGTCGTCGCGCATGTATTCGAGATATCGGCGTAGCGTTTCCGCCTCGCTCTGCTGCGGCAGGCGGCCATCGGCGCTCATCAGCATCAACGACAGGGGCAGGGCGCCCTTCATCTTGGGAATAGATGCCTGGGTGATCGTCGGCTCGCTGGAACGGCGGGTCGAAAGCAAGGTGATCGCCTCATCGGCCGGGCCATCGCCGGACACGCGCGCCTTCGGCTTGACGGCTTCCGCCGCATAAGCCGCTGTGGTCGCGGATACCGTGACGACCTGTACCACCTTGTTCCCCTGCCTTCCTTGCTATTAATCCTTTCCTTTTTGCGCTGTTTCGCTTGAAGCTGGGTGAAAATTGGCGGTCGCCTTTTAGTCGAATCCTAACGATTGCTTCTAAGGGCGGTGCGGATCGGTTTTCGAAGAGTCTATGTCGGGATGCGCCCATGCGATCCATCCCTCGGGCATGAAGGCCGGACACTTCGGGCATCCCCGACGGGGGAACGCACAGGTTGAAGACCACCCTGATTGCTCTCTTTGCCTCGACGCTTGGGTCAGTCGCCCGGGCGACGGCAGGCGTTGCCACCACAGGCCAGCAAAGACGAACGCCAGGCTGAGGTTGTACTGCAGCCTTCGCATATACTTGCGACATGCCTTAAATACGCGCACACTCACCCCGGATACAAAAGGCGTGCCCAGATTTCACAAGGGAGCAATTTGATGCCAGATCGCACCGCGCTCGAGCAAACCGTGCACTCGCTCTATGCAGCGCGCGATGCCAACGACCTTGAGGCCATGCTGGCCTGTCTGCATCCAACCTTCAGCTTCCGTATCGTCGGTAGCGGCCGTCTTGGGGCCATGACCCAGAAGGTCAGCAATCCGGAAGCAGTGCGCTCCGCTTTTCGCGGCCTGGTCGACGCCTGGGATTTGAGCCAGATGAAGACGGTTCAGCTCGACGTCGACGGTAACACGGTTTACGCCCATCGGGTTGGGCCCATCCGCTTCGTTCCTTCCGACACATGGTTCGATACGGAAATCCTGGACAGGTTCAGCTTCAGCGACGACCGGATGGCTGACCTGACGGAATTCGTCGACACCTTGCTTGTTGCCGAAACCGTCGGTCTTGTCGCGATGCCGGCGATCGCGGTGGATTATTCGTCGTCCACACGAGACAGTATCAGCCTCTGAATATCCGGATCCTGGCTGCGGATTGCCGTCATCAACGCACTCAACCGGCCGCGTAGGCCGTAAATCTGATCGAGCAGTTGCATGGCGACGTCGACGCCGTCGTCGTTGACGCCCATGGGGCCAGTCAGGTCCTGGATCAGGCGGGCGCGGGCAAGATCATCGTCTTCGAATATCCAACCTCTGTCGGCCTGGCGCGGCACAAGCCAGCGCTGCTCGACCCAGACCCGTAGCACCGTGACCTCGATTTCGAGGTGTTCGCAAAACTCGCTGTCGTTCATGCGTTGCCTCCCAGGTTCTTGCGTGGATCCTCCGCCTTTCCGGCTGCCCAGCCCTCGACGAAGGCGGCGAGCGCCGGATCGGCCTGCGGCGCAAGCGTGATCTTCAGCGTCACATAGGCATCGCCGTGGCCACCGCCCGGCTTGCGCATGCCCTTACCCTTCAACCGCAAGACCTTGCCGGTGTTGGAGTTCGGCGGGATCGTGACGTTGACGGCGCCATCCATGGTCGGAACGCGGATCTTGCCGCCAAGCACGGCTTCGCTCAGCGAAATCGGGATCTCATAGCGCACATCCTCACCATCCACCTGGAACAGCGGATGCGGCCGCACACGGATGTCGATCAGCGCGTCACCGGCAGCCGCGCCGTTGGAGCCGGGCTCTCCCTTGCCGCGCAGGCGCAACGTCTGGCCGTCGCGTGTGCCCGGCGGAATCGTCAGATCAAGGGCCGGCCCGCCCCCCGGCAGGCTGATCTGCTTCTTGGCACCATTGACCGCCTCGAGCAGACTGATCTCCATCGAGAAATGTGCATCGCGCCCGCGCATCGATTGTTGGCCCCGACCACGACGAGAAAAGAAGTTGGAGAAAATATCGTCCGAATCGCCGAAATCCGAAAAGCCGTGAGCGCTTTCGTAGCGACCGGCGGTGTCGTTGGCGCCGGCATAATCGCGGTAGAAGTTCCGAGGCGCCGTTTCCGCGCCGGTTTCGTCGATCTCGCCGCGATCGTATTTGCCGCGCTTCTCCTCGTCGCTTAAGAGCGCATAAGCGGCCGAAACTGACTTGAAGCGATCCTCGGCTCCCTTGTCCCCGGGGTTGAGATCGGGATGTAGTTTCTTGGCAAGCTTGCGGTAGGCGCTCTGAATATCTTTCTGCTTGGCGTCCCGGCTGACGCCCAGGGTTTCGTATGGACTGCTCGGCATGGGTCTCCCTCAAACTGAAGCGATCGGCAGTGGATCGGGCTGTGCGGTACAGCTCACATATCCCAATCCAATCGGGTGATCGGTCGCTTGACTACAAGCATAGGGCACCCGTGCGGAAACGACAGGGAGAAAACGAACCGCGGCCGGTTTGTGCTCTCATTTCGCGAGTAGGCCGTTTCTGCTACAATCGGGATTTCGGAACCATTCGAAAAAGGCAGCGTTCCCATTGGGTGGTTTTTCAACGGAGGCCGACATGTCCGTGCGCCTGCAACTTGCCATCATGGTTGGACTGATGATCAACGCCGTGCTCTTCGGCATCGGTGCGGTGATCGTGCTTTCCATCCCGGTGCTCGCCGACAACGCCAAGTATTCTCTGCCAGTCGTGGTCGTCACATGTTTCATCCTCACGCCTTTCATCGCCTGGCTGATGGCTCCACGCCTCAGGCTGCGTTACTGGCGGGAGCGCGAGCAGCCGGGCAAACACCTGTCGACGTGAACCTTCGCCTCGGCTTTTCCCAGGGGCAGGCGGCTGAGTTCTACTGCATGTTTCCTTAAATCCTATTCGTTTTAAGGATAAAAACCTGCAGCAATTCAAAGTGCTACAGCGACCTTTGCGCGTCTAAGACGCGCGGCGCTGTAGAAGCTGAAAGAAGCGTGCTGCTGTTTGCCCCGCTCACCCTTGTGAGTGCAAAAGCGCCAACGATTTGCCGCGCCCAATATGCGCGCAGACGTTGAACACATCACAGGCAAGCACAAATTAGCTTTAAACAATCAATGCCCTTGATAGATGCCCGGTTGAGTATCATAGAATTGGCGGGTCAAATCGTCATGCGTCGCTTCGGCGTAGCGCACGGCCGAAGATCAAACGACGCTGAAGGAGCAAATGCCTATGAAAACTGCGATGTTGCTACTCGTTCTCTCCACCTTGGCGGCCTGTGCGCAAACCACGGGCGGCGGTGGTGTGAATTATGTCAGCGGCGACGGCGACTATTACCAGGGCATCGTTACACCGAAATAATCCGGTGAAGGCAGCCTGAAATCCCATGGAAGTGGGCTTTTCACCAAAAAGGCTTCGGTTGCACGGTTGCGCTCTCCCACGCACCGATCAACCGAAGCAACACTCGCACCAAGAACGGCAGAACTCTTGTCGACGCGCCACAACTCTGCGGCGCTCTCCGTAACTGATCCATCCTGCATTGATCATACGCAGCGAAGCTGCATGCCACCTGTCTTTGGCTGTCGGCTAATTCTCAAACCGCTTCTTCAGGAAGTAACGCGCTATTGCGCCCGGCGCGCCCTCCAGCTGGCCGAAAACCACAAAACCCAGCTTTTCGTAAAAAGGCCGCGCCTGGAATTCGAACGTATCGAGCCATAGGCCGATGTAGCCGCGATCCCGCGCGATCTTCTCCGCCTCGGCGATCAGTCGCTGTCCCAGACCTTGGCCGCGAAGGTTTTCCGGTATGGCGAGATAGCGGATGAAAGCCCAGCCATAGCCATCGGTCGCATAGAGCCCGCCGATTGCCGCCTTCGTTTCGGGATCCCGAATGAAGACGGCAAAACCGGGCTGATCGACCATGCCGCTATGCGCATCGTTATAGGCGTCAAGCGTCGTGACGATCGCACGCAGATCATCCTTGCTCGGATCTTCGAGGGTGATGTCGATGATGGGGGCTGTCATTTGGAACGAGCCAGATAAGCGGGGCGAATGGGTAAAGACTGCGGATGCACAATTGCGACGGTCGGCGGTGCCTCTCTAGCCGCAACAGATACATAATCTGTGCTAGCTGCCAAGTGTTTCATCCCGACGGCTCTGGCGCCTTACACGGTTGCGATACGCCTTCTCGTAGGACGATCGGCGATTTGGTGCTGAGCCACTCATCGTAACTGAGATGGCGCGTCTCGTAGCCGGGTTTGGCGACACACCACCGCCAAGAGAACACGTCGTAGCCATGCACGACCAGCGCCTCAACACGCCATTCACCTTCTTATGAAAGCGTGCGATTCCTGATGCGTCCGTCTCCGTCACCTCGGCAAGTCCGCGGCGATTATGAGGATGAACAATTGTCCAAAGATGCACCTTCGCGCCCGCAATCGGGACCTCGCTGGTGTCGTGGACGGAGACACGAGCTGCCGGCTTCAGTTGCTTGCAAATCGGGTAGGCGCAGCTAGCCGGCAAGACAAGCGGCAGCAGTAGCAATAGACGGAATGCACTCATTACACCTGCCTCTCCTGTCAGAGAGAAACCAAATCCGTAACGTTTCAAATGCGGGAAGCAAGGTCAGGCAGAAATCCGGAGCCTGCCCCAACACAAAAGGCGCTCTAAGGAGCGCCTTTTGTTTCTTCAATGTCTCACTGCACGCATCTTACACCACGTGGCTTCAGTGTCGTAGCTGGTCAGCTGCAGCCGCTGGTGGCGCCGCAGGTGTCGCACTTCTCGCAGGTGCCGTTGCGCACCATTGTGAAGTTCTGGCACTCGGAGCACATGTTGCCGGTGTAACCCTGCATGATCGAGCGGGCGCGGCGTTCGGCTTCGAGCTTCTTGGCGTCCGACTTGGCCGATGCCGCTTCTGCGGCCGCCTTGTCGGAGAACAGAGCCGTCACTTCCGTTACCGTCTCGACTGTTTCCTCGGCGATCTCTTCGGCAAGTTCGGCGGCGCGCTCTTCGTAGTCGCGCTTGAAGGCAACGATTTCAGAAGTTGCGATCGACGTTGTCTGTTCGATCTTGCGGACGGTGTTGCCGGCAATCGAGGTTACCGTTGCACTGGAGGAGGCGCGGGCAGGGGCTGCTGTCGCCGAACCCTTCGGCTCACTGGTGCGATCAGCCGTGCCGCCGACGATGGTCGGCTTGTAGCCGCGGGTCCAGCCGGTGGAGATCAGGTTCGTCTTGCCTTCCTGGATACCCTTGCCGAGCGCCGTGTTGCTGAAGTCGGACGTGTCGACATGGGCCAGATCGTGACGGCCGAGGTAGGACACGGCCAGTTCGCGGAAGACGTAGTCTAGGATCGACGTCGCGTTCTTGATCGCGTCGTTGCCCTGCACCATGCCGGCCGGCTCGAACTTGGTGAAGGTGAAGGCCTCCACATATTCTTCGAGCGGCACGCCATATTGTAGGCCGAGCGAGATGGCGATGGCGAAGTTGTTCATCATCGCCCGGAAGGCAGCGCCTTCCTTGTGCATGTCGATGAAGATCTCGCCGATGCGGCCATCGCCGAATTCGCCGGTGCGCAGGTAGACCTTGTGACCGCCGACGACAGCCTTCTGGGTGTAACCCTGGCGGCGGTTCGGCAGCTTTTCGCGGGCGCGGATCACCTTCTCGATGACGCGCTCGACGATCTTCTCCGTGATGGTCACGGCCTGGGCAGCGGCCGGCGCCTGGATCAGATCCTCCAGCGCATCCTCGTCATTCTCGTCTTCGATCAGCGAGGCATTGAGCGGCTGCGACAGCTTGGAACCATCGCGATAGAGCGCATTGGCCTTCAGCGCCAGCTTCCACGACAGCATGTAGGCGTTCTTGCAATCCTCGACGGTCGCCTCGTTCGGCATGTTGATCGTCTTGGAGATGGCGCCCGAGATGAACGGCTGGGCGGCAGCCATCATGCGGATGTGGCTTTCGACCGAGAGGTAACGCTTGCCGATCTTGCCGCAGGGGTTGGCGCAATCGAAGACAGGCAGGTGTTCGTTCTTGAGGAACGGCGCACCTTCGAGCGTCATCGCACCGCAGACGTGGATGTTGGCCGCTTCTATGTCCTTCTTCGAGAAGCCCATGTGCTCCAGGAGGTTGAAGTCCATCTGGGCGAGCTGCTCGTCGGTAACCTTCAGCGCACCCTTGAGGAAGTCCGCACCGAGCGTCCACTGGTTGAAGACGAACTTGATATCGAAGGCCGACTTCAGGGCAGCGTTGACGGCCTCGACCTTCTCATCGGTGAAGCCCTTGGCCTTCAGCGTCGAGGGGTTGATGGCAGGCGCCTGGTTGAGGTTGCCATGGCCGACGGCATAGGCCTCCATCTCGGCAAGCTGGCTCTCGGAGTAACCGAGCGAACGCAGAGCCTCGGGAACGGCGCGGTTGATGATCTTGAAGTAGCCGCCACCGGCGAGCTTCTTGAACTTCACCAGCGCGAAATCGGGCTCGATTCCAGTCGTGTCGCAGTCCATGACAAGACCGATCGTGCCGGTCGGCGCGATGACGGTTGCCTGGGCATTGCGGTAGCCGTGCTTCTCGCCGAGTTCCAGCGCCTTGTCCCAGGCGCTCATGGCGTGAATGACGAGGTCCTGGTCGGGGTTTTCGCCATGGATCAGCGCGACCGGGTTGACCGAGAGGCCTTCATAGCCCGTCGTCTCGCCGTAAGCGGCGCGGCGGTGGTTGCGGATGACGCGCAGCATGTTGTCGCGGTTCGGCGCGAAGCCCGGGAACGGACCGAGCTTGGCCGCCATTTCCGCCGACGTGGCGTAGGAAACGCCGGTCATGATCGCCGTCAACGCACCGGCAATGGCGCGGCCCTCGGTCGAGTCATAGGGAATGCCCGACGACATCAGAAGGCCGCCGATATTGGCATAGCCAAGGCCGAGCGTGCGGTATTCGTAGGACAGTTCGGCAATCTCGCGGGACGGGAACTGCGCCATCATCACCGAAACTTCGAGAACGACGGTCCACAGACGCACGGCGTGCTCGTAATCGGCGATGTTGATGCGCTTCGTCGCCGCGTCCTTGAACATCATCAGGTTCAGCGAGGCGAGGTTGCAGGCGGTGTCGTCGAGGAACATGTATTCCGAGCACGGGTTCGACGCGCGGATCGGACCGGCGGCGGGGCTGGTGTGCCAGTCGTTCATCGTCGTGTTGAAGTGCAGGCCCGGATCGGCCGACGCCCATGCGGCGTAGGAAATCGACTCCCAGAGGTCGCGTGCCTTCAGCGTCTTCATCACCCGGCCGTCCTTGCGGGCGGTCAGGTGCCAGTCGCCATCAGCTTCGACGGCGCGCAGGAAGTCGTCCTTGATCGAGACGGAGTTGTTCGAGTTCTGGCCCGAAACCGTGAGATAGGCTTCCGAATCCCAGTCGGTGTCGTAGGTCTTGAACTCAAGGTCCTTGTAACCCTGCTTGGCGAACTGGATGACGCGCTGGACGTAGTTTTCAGGCACCAGCGACTGCTTGGCAGCGCGGATCTCGCGCTTGAGCGCCGGGTTCTGCTTCGGGTCGTAGCAGGCGTCGTCCGTGCCGTCGCAGTTGACGCAGGCCTTCATGATCGCCTTCAGATGCTTGGCGACGACCTTCGAGCCGGTGACGAGCGCTGCAACCTTCTGCTCTTCCTTGACCTTCCAGTTGATGTATTCCTCGATATCCGGGTGATCGATATCGACAACGACCATCTTGGCGGCGCGACGGGTGGTGCCGCCCGACTTGATGGCGCCGGCTGCGCGGTCGCCGATCTTCAGGAAGGACATCAGGCCCGAGGACTTGCCGCCGCCCGAGAGCTTTTCGCCTTCGCTGCGCAGATGCGAGAAGTTGGAGCCGGTGCCGGAGCCATACTTGAACAGGCGCGCTTCACGCACCCACAGGTCCATGATGCCGCCCTCGTTGACGAGGTCGTCGGCAACCGACTGGATGAAGCAGGCGTGCGGCTGCGGGTGTTCGTAAGCCGACTTGGACTTGGTCAGCTTGCCGGTAAAGGGATCGACATAGAAGTGGCCCTGGCCGGGGCCGTCGATGCCATAGGCCCAATGCAGGCCGGTGTTGAACCATTGCGGGGAGTTCGGCGCAACGCGCTGGGTGGCGAGCATATAAGCAAGTTCGTCACGGAAGGCGGAGGCGTCTTCTTCGCTGGCGAAATAGCCGCCCTTCCAGCCCCAGTAGGCCCAGGTACCGGCCAGGCGATCGAAAACCTGACGGGCATCGGTTTCGGAACCGTACTGTTCGTCCTTCGGCAGCGCCTTCAGCGCATCCGTGTCGGGAGCCGAGCGCCAGAGGAAGGAGGGGACATCATTCTCCTCGACGCGCTTCAGCTTCGCCGGCACGCCGGCCTTGCGGAAATACTTCTGGGCAAGGATATCGGCGGCAACCTGGCTGAACTGGGCCGGCACGTCGATATCGGCCAGACGGAACACGATCGAGCCGTCGGGATTCTTGATTTCACTCGTAGCCTTGCGGAATTCGATCTCCGCATAGGCGGATTGCCCAGCCTTGGTGAAACGACGTTCGATCAGCATTATCCCGTGTCCTTCGTGTTGCGAGCGCCCGCCACAGGCGCAAGTGTCCCCGCCCGACCGCGGAGGCATTCCGCAGCCAGTCTCAGCTTCCATCCATGAAGGGAAACCCAGATCTGGGTGACCCTGTATCTTGTGAGATAGGCTGCCTGCAAACACTAAATATAGTATCAACAGCTTCTTTATGCCAGCCAAAAGTTGCTCAAGCGGGCCCGAAAAAGCGCACAGGATTCCTCACTGCGGCTCAAGCGGGGAACCCGCGTTTGCCGCATGTCAGAACCGACGATTTCGTGAAATGAACCGGGCTCAAAACAATCCGGTCCGCCGCCGTCGCAACGTGAAATCCATTAACCGTGAATCGTCCCAAGGCGTCAAGGGGTGGTTTGTGACGGAAGTTTGAGCGCTAGATGTTGTGTGGATCGGCTGTGGAAAACGGGGACAGCGGCCAATGCCTTGTAAATCAGGCACTTCGGCAGGTTGCCTGTGACACTGCCGCAGCGGCAGGCGAAAAATCAAATTTTTGAAGGGTAAAAAAGCACATAAATAGCATCCCCAGGGGCAACCGCGATTGCACAACCAACGCCGATGTGAGGGGCACTACAAATTGATTCGTTTTCAGGTTTTGGGGGTGAGCAATTAGGGTCGCGTGGAGAGGCGCGGGAAGGTCCCCCGCGCCTGAACTTGACATCAATCAACGCGCTTTTGCAGCTCACGCGCGCCATTCGGCGCGTTCACCTTGCCCTCGGTGATGAAGAAGGCAAAGACATCGCGCGGCTCCTTCTTTGCCTTGCGATCGGGCGCGTTCTTGGCGAGATCACCCGGCTCCCCGCCGGCGGCAAAGGTTTTCGCGCGATCCGCCCAGAGATCAAGCTTGTCGGCGGCATAGCAGGTCTTGATATCGTCGCTGCCCTTCTGCAGGCGCAGATAGACGAAATCGGCAGTGACATCGGCGATCATCGGATAGTCCGCATGTTCTGCCAGAACGATGGCCACCTTGTATTTTTCCAGCAGGTCGACGAACTCGGGCGCCTGGAACGTTGGATTGCGCACTTCGACGACGTGGCGCAGCGGCAGACCGTCCTGCTTTTCCGGCAAAAGTTTGAGGAAGCCTTCGAAATCTTCCGGCTCGAACTTCTTCGTCGGCGCGAACTGCCACAGGATCGGCCCGAGATGGGGTCCTAATTCTGTCAGCCCCTGCGTCAGGAATTTCTGCATGGATTCACCAGCTTCGGCCAGAACCTTGCGATTGGTGACGAAGCGGCTGGCCTTCAGCGAGAAGATGAAATCATCAGGGACTTCGGCTGCCCACCTGGCGAAAGTTTCCGGCTTCTGCGATGAATAATAGGTGCCGTTGACCTCGATCGCTCGCAACTCCTTGCCGGCAAATTCGAGCTGGCGCTTCTTCGACAGGCTGTCGGGATAAAACGTGCCCTCCCAAGGCTCGAAGGTCCAACCGCCGATACCAACGCGGATCTTTCCGGATTTCGTCATCCCATCCTCCTCATGGCGGCGAATTCAAGCCGCAACTAGTTTCGTTCGGACGCCATCTGCCTCGCGGGCTTGGCCATATCCACCAGCGTCCACCCTGGCCGATAGGGGTTCGGGCGGCGACCCGTTTCTTGAAAACCATAGGCACGATAAAGCGCGATGTTTCGCTCCATCCGCGCATTGGTATAGAGCCGCAAGTCTGCCACGCCGCATTCCTCCGCCTGTGCATCAACAAACCGCAACAGCTCGCTCCCTAGCCCCTGACGCTGGAAGGAGGGCGCAACGGCAATGCTGAAGATCAAAAGATGATCCGCATGCCGTTCGAAAACGGCAATCGCAGAAACCGCATCGCCATCGTCACGGATCCAGACCTCTTCGCGGGCGATGCGAGGCACGTAATCTTCGGTAACCGGCAAAGGCAGTCCACCGAGCAGGTCGGTATAAGGCGCGTAGGCGGCAACGGTGATATCCCGCACGGCGGGCAGGTCATCTAGCGTCGCCGGCCGCATCATCGCGAAGCCGGCGACGGTGTCGCTCCGCCTATTGCCCGAGACGCTCACTCGGCCGCCTCAACCTTTTTCATCGGACGACGCTCCAAAAGCTCCTTCAGGAACTGGCCGGTATAGGAACGCGGCTCCTTGACGACATCCTCCGGCGTGCCCTTCGCGATGACTTCGCCGCCGCCGTCGCCACCTTCGGGACCGAAGTCGATGACCCAATCGGCCGTCTTGATCACCTCGAGATTGTGCTCGATGACCACGACCGAATTGCCCTGGTTGACGAGTTCATGCAGAACTTCAAGAAGCTTTGCCACATCGTGGAAATGCAAGCCGGTTGTCGGTTCGTCGAGAATATAGAGCGTGCGTCCGGTGGAGCGCTTCGACAGTTCCTTGGCGAGCTTGACGCGCTGGGCTTCGCCGCCCGAGAGCGTGTTTGCCTGCTGACCGACCTTGATATAGCCAAGCCCCACCTGGTTCAGCGTCACCAGCTTGTCGCGCACTGCGGGAACGGCAGCAAAGAACTCCACGCCTTCCTCGACGGTCATGTCGAGCACATCGGCGATCGACTTGCCCTTGAAATGCACGTCCAGCGTTTCGCGGTTGTAGCGCTTGCCGTGGCAGACGTCGCAGGTGACGTAGACATCCGGCAGGAAGTGCATCTCGATCTTGATGACGCCGTCGCCCTGGCAGGCTTCGCAGCGCCCACCCTTGACGTTGAACGAGAAGCGACCGGGCTGGTAACCGCGGGCCTTGGCTTCCGGCAAACCGGCAAACCAGTCGCGGATCGGGGTGAAGGCACCGGTGTAGGTCGCCGGGTTTGAGCGCGGCGTGCGGCCAATCGGCGACTGGTCGATGTCGATCACCTTGTCGATGTGCTCGAAGCCGTCGATGCGATCGTGTTCGGCCGGGTTTTCGCGCGCGCCCATGATACGGCGGGCGGCGGCCTTGTAGAGCGTCTCGATCAGGAAGGTGGACTTGCCGCCACCGGACACGCCCGTAACCGCGGTGAAAATGCCGAGCGGAATGGACGCCGTGACGTTCTTCAGGTTGTTGGCGCGTGCACCGACGACGGTGATTTCCTTTTTCTTTTTCGCCTTGCGGCGTTCGCTCGGGACGGCAACCGACAGTTCACCGGAGAGATACTTGCCGGTCAGCGACTTCGGATTGGACATCACGTCGGCAGGCGAACCCTGGGCGATGACCTCGCCGCCATGGATGCCGGCGGCCGGGCCGATGTCGACGACATAGTCGGCCGTCAGGATAGCGTCCTCGTCATGCTCGACGACGATGACCGTGTTGCCGATGTCGCGCAAATGGCGCAGCGTCTCGAGCAGGCGGGCGTTGTCGCGCTGGTGCAGGCCGATCGACGGTTCGTCGAGCACGTAGAGCACGCCCGTCAGACCAGAGCCGATCTGCGATGCCAAGCGAATACGCTGGCTTTCACCACCCGACAGCGTGCCGGAGTTGCGCGACAGGCTGAGATATTCGAGACCGACATCGTTGAGGAACCGCAGGCGGTCGCGGATCTCCTTGAGGATGCGAACGGCGATCTCGTTCTGCTTGGTGTTGAGATGTCCCGGCAATGCCTCGAACCAGTCCCGTGCGATGCGGATCGACATCTCGGTGACCTGGCCGATATGCAGCGTGTCGATCTTGACGGCGAGCGCCTCCGGCTTCAGGCGGAAGCCAGCGCAGGCCGGGCAGGGGGCAGCCGACATATAGCGCTCGATCTCCTCGCGCGCCCAGGCGCTGTCGGTTTCCTTCCAGCGGCGTTCGAGGTTGGGCACGATGCCTTCGAAATTCTTGGTGGTGTTGTAGGAGCGAGCGCCGTCTTCATAATGAAAGACGATCTTCTCTTCGGTGCCGTGCAGGATGGCTTTCTGCGCGTCGACGGACAGTTCGCTCCAGCGATTGCCGAGCTTGAATCCGAAAACCTTGCCGAGCGCTTCCAGCGTCTGGTTGTAATAGGGCGACGACGATTTGGCCCAAGGCGCGATCGCGCCATCACGCAGCGTCCTGTTATGCTCTGGTACGATCAGCGCCTCGTCGATCTTCTGCTGGCTGCCGAGGCCATCGCAGGTCGGGCAGGCACCGAAGGGATTGTTGAATGAGAACAGGCGCGGCTCGATCTCGGAAATCGTAAAGCCGGAGACCGGGCAGGCGAACTTTTCCGAAAACAGCACGCGCTCATGGGTTTCGTTGAGCGACTTGTTGGCCGAGCCACCGGCCGCGGTTTCTTCCGGCGGCAGCGGCTTGTCGGCGAATTCGGCAACGGCGAGACCGTCGGCCAGCGTCAGGCATGTTTCCAAGCTGTCAGCAAGCCGCGAGGCGAGATCGGGCCGCACGACGACACGGTCGACGACGACGTCGATGTCATGCTTGTACTTCTTGTCGAGGGCAGGAACCTCGGCGATCTCGTAGAAGGTGCCGTCGACCTTAACGCGCTGAAAGCCCTTCTTCATCAGTTCGGCGAGTTCCTTCTTGTACTCGCCCTTACGGCCGCGCACGAGCGGCGCAAGAATATAAAGACGCGTGCCTTCGCCGAAGGCGAGCACACGGTCGACCATCTGGCTGACTGTCTGGCTTTCGATCGGCAGGCCGGTCGCCGGCGAATAGGGCACACCGACGCGCGCAAACAGCAGGCGCATGTAGTCGTAGATCTCGGTCACGGTGCCGACCGTCGAGCGCGGGTTGCGCGAGGTCGTCTTCTGCTCGATCGAGATTGCCGGCGACAGGCCGTCGATCTGGTCGACATCCGGCTTCTGCATCATCTCGAGGAACTGGCGCGCATAGGCAGACAGGCTCTCAACGTAGCGACGCTGGCCTTCGGCATAGATCGTATCGAAGGCGAGCGACGACTTGCCGGAGCCGGAAAGCCCTGTCATCACGATCAGCTTGTTGCGCGGCAGATCGAGATCGATGCCCTTGAGATTGTGCTCGCGCGCGCCACGAATGGAGATGGTCTTGAGTTCGCTCATCGGAAGCCAGCTTTTGCATGTCGGTTGAAAGCCCCCTATGTAATGACGCTAACGCCCATGTCGAGGCGCAATCGGCAAAACTGGTGGCCATTTCGATTCGGTTGACAGGATCATAGGGAAATATTAGAACAAAGAAAGAACAAACAACACGCAAATCGACTAAATCTGTTGTGGATTATGTATGATGCGGGGCGTATCCGCGGCAGCGGACCGCTAAGATACGCGTTCTTGAAATTCGAAAGCCGTGCCGGCGGCGCGGCAAAACCACGGGAAAAGCAATATGGCTGGTAGCGTCAACAAGGTGATCTTGGTCGGAAACGTCGGGGCGGACCCGGAAATCCGGCGCACGCAGGACGGCCGGCCGATCGCCAACCTGCGCATTGCCACATCGGAAACCTGGCGTGACCGCAACAGCGGCGAGCGCAAGGAAAAGACCGAATGGCACACCGTCGTCGTCTTCAACGAAGGCCTGTGCAAGGTCGTCGAGCAATACGTCAAGAAGGGCGCGAAGCTCTATATCGAAGGCGCGCTGCAGACCCGCAAATGGCAGGACCAGACGGGCAATGATCGTTACTCGACCGAAATCGTGCTGCAGGGCTTCAACTCGACGCTGACCATGCTTGATGGTCGCGGCGAGGGCGGCGGCTCCGGCGCCGGCCGTGGCGGCTCCAGCGATTTCGGTGGCGGCGCTGGCGGCGGCTACGACGACTACGATCAGCAGCCGCGCCAGTCCTCCGGCGGCGGTCGCTCCGGCGGCGGCCAGGGTGGTCAGGGCAGCCAGAGTGGCGGCAACTTCTCGCGCGATCTCGACGACGACATCCCGTTCTGAGCCACGCGAACACGGCGATTTTCAGTTGCGGACGCCCTTTGGTGAGCAGACTGGAACGGCACGGGCCTTTAATGGCAATATCGTGACATTGAAAAAGGGCCGGGAAACCGGCCCTTTTTGCGTTCGAATGAACGTTTCTGTCGGTTGGAGCATTTCCAGGAAAAGTGCGAAGCGGTTTTCCGTCCGGAAGTGCGTATGACCAGGAGACGGGACGCTTCCGCAACTCTATCCAAAGCGGAAGCGCTCAAACGTCCCGATGGCCCCTCAGACCGCCATTGCCGATTTCACGCCGTCGACGACGAACTGGACTGCAAGTGCCGCCAGGATGACCCCAAGCAGGCGCGTGAGGATTGCCCGGCCGGTGACGCCGAGAAAACGGTCGATGCGTTCGGCGATGACAAGCGCCAGGAAAAGACTGACCATCGACAGCGCGATGACGATCAACAGCTGCGTGCGCTCGACCGCCGTCGGGAACGAGCCGGCAAGCAGGATCGTCGCGGAGATCGCGCCCGGCCCGGCAATCAGCGGCAGGGCAAGCGGGAACACCGCGATATTGTGGATGTGGTCCTTGGTGGTGGCGTTTTCGCCGGTCTTTTCCTTTCGCTCCTGACGCTTCTCGAAGATCATCTCGAAGGAAATCCAGAACAGCAGCAGACCGCCGGCGATGCGGAAGGCACCGATGGATATGCCGAGCAGGCCGAGAATGCCGTTACCGAAGACGGCGAAGGCGGCAAGGATGAAGAAGGCGATCAGCGAGCCGCGTGTGGCGACCTGAAAGCGTTCCTGCCGGCTGAGGCCGACGGTGAGGCTCAGGAAGATCGGGGCGAGCCCCGGCGGATCGAGCGTGACGAGCAGGGTGGTGAGTGCGTTGACCAGGAGGTCGACATTGAACATCCGTTTCCCCTTCCGGATTGTCGCGTGCGTGCGCGCGCGCCCCGAGTTTTCCCGGTGGCAGATCGGCATTGTTAGGCAAGCGGAGGGGGCTTGGGAAGGGGTCGGTGGCCAAAGCTTGAGCAATAGCTTAATGAGGATGTGACGGAACCTTCTCACAGCCGTTCAGGCCGGGCAGCCGACTTTGTCGCCAGCACTTCCGATTTCCGCTGCAATGCCCTAGAAAAGCCTGTTCCGACGGCAAAAGACTGTTCACAACCACGGGCCAAAATTGGCGCTTCCAGGCGCATTCGGCTATAAATATCCGACTGATTCTGAACAAAGATCGTGATCACAATTGACTGAGCAAAGCACTCCCGGCGGCGGAAAGACTCCGCCAGGCATCGAGCCGATTTCCATCATCGAGGAAATGCAGCGGTCCTATCTCGATTACGCCATGAGCGTCATCGTCAGCCGCGCGCTTCCAGACGTGCGTGACGGCCTGAAACCCGTTCATCGCCGCATCCTCTACGGGATGAGCGAACTCGGCATCGACTGGAACAAGAAGTACGTCAAATGCGCCCGTGTCACCGGGGACGTGATGGGCAAATACCACCCGCACGGCAATTCGGCGATCTACGATGCGCTGGCACGTATGGCCCAGGATTGGTCGCTGCGGCTGCCGCTGATCGACGGCCAGGGCAACTTCGGCTCGGTCGACGGCGACCCGCCGGCGGCAGAACGCTACACCGAGTGCCGCCTGCAGAAGGCAGCGCACTCGCTGCTCGACGACCTCGACAAGGAAACGGTCGATTTCCGCGACAACTACGACGGCACGATGAGCGAGCCGGTGGTGGTGCCCGCGAAGTTCCCGAACCTGCTCGTCAACGGCGCCGGCGGCATCGCGGTCGGCATGGCGACCAACATTCCGCCGCACAACCTCGTCGAAGTCATCAACGGCTGTATGGCGCTGATCGACAACCCGGCGATCGAATTGCCGGAGCTGATGGAAATCATCCCGGGGCCGGACTTCCCGACCGGTGCGCTCATCCTCGGCCGCTCGGGTATCCGCTCGGCCTACGAGACCGGCCGCGGTTCGGTCATCATGCGCGGTCGTGCCCATATCGAACCGATGCGCGGTGACCGCGAGCAGATCATCATCACCGAGATTCCCTTCCAGGTGAACAAGGCGACGATGATCGAGAAGATGGCCGAACTGGTGCGCGATAAGCGCATCGAAGGCATCTCGGATCTGCGCGACGAATCGGACCGTCAGGGCTACCGCGTCGTCGTCGAACTCAAGCGCGACGCCAATGCCGACGTCATCCTGAACCAGCTTTACCGTTACACGCCGCTGCAGTCGTCTTTCGGCTGCAACATGGTGGCGCTCAACGGCGGCAAGCCGGAGCAGATGACGCTGCTCGACATGCTGCGCGCCTTCGTCTCGTTCCGCGAGGAAGTCGTTAGCCGGAGAACGAAGTACCTGCTGCGCAAGGCGCGCGACCGTGCGCATGTCCTGGTCGGTCTCGCCATCGCGGTTGCCAACATCGACGAAGTGATCAAGCTGATCCGGCATGCGCCCGATCCGCAGACCGCGCGCGAACAGTTGATGGAGCGCCGTTGGCCGGCGCATGACGTCGACAGCCTCATCCGGCTGATCGACGACCCGCGTCACCGGATCAACGAAGACAATACCTACAACCTGTCGGAAGAGCAGGCGCGCGCCATTCTCGACCTGCGCCTGCAGCGCCTGACTGCGCTTGGTCGTGACGAAATCGGCGACGAACTCAACAAGATCGGCGAGGAAATCAAGGATTACCTCGATATCCTGTCGTCGCGTCTCCGCATCATGACCATCGTCAAGGACGAACTCACCGCCGTTCGCGAGGAGTTCGGCACGCCGCGTCGCAGCGAGATCGCCGAAGGCGGTCCCGACATGGACGACGAGGACCTGATCGCCCGCGAAGACATGGTCGTGACCGTCTCGCATCTCGGCTACATCAAGCGCGTGCCGCTGACCACCTATCGCGCGCAGCGCCGCGGCGGCAAGGGCCGCTCCGGCATGGCAACCAGGGACGAGGATTTCGTTACCCGGCTATTTGTTGCCAACACTCATACGCCGGTTCTGTTCTTCTCCTCCCGTGGCATCGTCTACAAGGAGAAGGTCTGGCGCCTGCCTATCGGCACGCCGCAATCGCGCGGCAAGGCACTGATCAACATGCTGCCGCTTGAACCCGGCGAACGCATCACGACGATCATGCCGCTGCCCGAGGACGAAACGACGTGGGAAAACCTCGACGTCATGTTCTCGACGACGCGCGGCACGGTGCGCCGTAACAAACTGTCCGACTTCGTCCAGGTCAACCGCAACGGCAAGATCGCGATGAAACTGGAGGAGGATGGCGACGAGATCCTCTCGGTCGACACCTGCACCGAGCATGACGACGTCATGCTGACGACGGCGCTCGGCCAGTGCATTCGCTTCCCGGTCGACGACGTGCGCGTTTTTGCCGGCCGCAACTCGATCGGCGTCCGCGGCATCAACCTTGGTGACGGCGACCGCATCATCTCGATGGCGATCCTCGGCCATGTGGATGCTGAGCCATGGGAACGGGCGGCCTACCTGAAGCGCGCAGCCGCCGAGCGGCGCACGAACGGCGAGGAAGAAGAAATCGCTCTGGTCGGCGAGGAAGTCACCGAAGGTGGCGAACTCACCAACGAGCGCTACGAAGAGCTGAAGGCGCGCGAACAGTTCGTTCTGACGGTTTCGGAGAAGGGCTTTGGCAAACGTTCGTCGTCCTACGATTTCCGCACCTCGGGTCGTGGCGGCAAGGGCATCCGCGCCACCGACACCTCGAAGACGACGGAGATCGGCGTACTCGTCGCGGCCTTCCCAATCGAAGACAACGATCAGATCATGCTCGTTTCCGATGGCGGCCAGTTGATCCGCGTGCCGATCAATGGCGTCCGGCTTGCCAGCCGCGCCACCAAGGGCGTGACGATCTTCTCGACGGCCAAGGACGAAAAGGTCGTCTCGGTCGAGCGCATCAGCGAACCGGAAGGTGACGAAGAAGGCGAGGACCTGGTGGCAGCCGAAAACGGCGCACCGGAAACGCCGGAAGCCGAAGCCTGATAGGCGGCTCCAACCGACTGAAAAGCCCGCCGATCGGCGGGCTTTTTTATTGGGCAGCCATGATTTCCGGCGGGCGAATGTAGGTTCTCAGGCCCTTGGCCAGCGCATCGAAGACCACCCGGCAACGCGGCGCCGCCTTCAGGTTTTCGTGCATGACGAGCCATGTCTCGAGCTTCATTACGAACCCGTCCGCCAGTACCGGGAGAATATCGGGGTCGCGGGCAGCAAGCGCATTCTGACAGATACCGATGCCGAAACCGGCGCGAATGGCGGCAAGCTGCGCGAGGTTGCTGTCTGCCTTCAGCGCAAAGCGCACGTCCGGCAGGCCGGGTGTGCGGGCGATGATTGCCCGGATCGCCGCCGTCTCGCGGTCATAGCCGATCAGGCTGTGGCGGCTCAGATCGGCAAGCGTGGCCGGGGTGCCGCGCCGGTCGAGGTATCGCCGGTGGGCGTGAAAACCGAGCGGCACCGCGCCGATATGAAGCGCCACCAGCGCATACTGACTGGGCACCGCCATGCGCACGGCGATGTCCGCCTCCTGCCGCAGGATGTCCTCGATCGCATCGGAAGCCGACAGCTCGATGGTCAGATCCGGATATTGCACATGCAGCTCGGCAAGGATCGGCGGCAACACCTCGATACCGATCACTTCGCTGGCACTGATGCGCACCGTTCCGCTGACCGTATCCTGCTGGCCGGAGGCAGCGCGAAGCAGGGCCGCTGATGTTGCTGCGAGCGCTTCGGCATAGGGTTGAAGCGCGCGGGCGGCATCGGTCGGCAACAGTCCCTGCGGCGAGCGAGTGAAGAGCGGAAAGCCGAGCATCTCCTCCATTGCATCGACATGGCGCCCGACCGTCGGTTGCGTCAGGCCGAGCTCGCGCGCCGCCGCCGACAGCGAGCCTTCTTTCAGCACCTTCAGGAAAGTCCGGTAGTAGTCCCAGCTCGGCTCGATCTTGCTCATACATAAAAGTATAGCAATGAAACAGAAAACGACAATTCCGTTTATCCCGGAATTGCACGACATTTCCTCCATCAGAACCGATGGAGCAGACGCAATGACCGACAATCTGGAAAAGGCAAGAACAGTCCTGGTATTGGGCGCGACCGGCGGCATCGGTGGTGCCGTCGCCCGCGGCCTCAGCCAGCGGGGATGGAAAGTGCGCGCACTCAATCGCAATATCGCCAAGGCCGCGCAGAAGGCGCCCGCGTACGAATGGGTGGAGGGCGATGCGATGAAGCGGCTGGACGTTCGCGCCGCCGCAGAAGGCGTCGAACTGATCGTTCATGCCGTCAATCCGCCCGGTTACCGCAACTGGGGCAAGCTGGTACTGCCGATGCTCGACAACACCATTGCCGCCGCGAAAGCGGAAGGCGCGCGCATTTTGCTGCCGGGCACGATCTACAATTTCGGTCAGGATGCCTTCCCGCTTCTGACCGAAGACAGCCCGCAGAACCCGCATACGGACAAGGGCATGATCCGCAAGGAGATGGAACTTCGATTGAAAGCTGCGTCAGACGCCGGTGTCGGCGTGATCATCCTGCGGGCTGGAGATTTCTTCGGCCCCGATGCCGCCAACAACTGGTTTTCGCAAGGGCTGGTCAAGCCGGGCAAGCCGCTGACCGCGATCAGCTATCCCGGAAAGAAGGGCGTCGCCCACCAATGGGCCTATCTGCCCGATGTGGCCGAGACGATGATCCGTCTGGTCGAGCGTGCCGAGGATCTGCCGGCCTTTGCCGTCTACCATATGGGCGGTTTCGTCGATGATGACGGCACGAAGATGATCGCCGCCATCCGGCGCGCAGCGGGACAGCAAAGGCTTCCGGCACGTGCCTTTCCATGGTGGCTGGTGACGCTGGCTTCCCCCTTCGTCCCGCTCTTTCGGGAGTTGCGCAAGATGCGCTACCTCTGGCGCCAACCGCTACGGATGCCGAACAATCGATTGCTGGACTTGCTCGGCGAGGAGCCGCGTACACCGATCGATGAAGCGGTGGCCAAAACCCTCAAGGCGCTCGGCTGCTTGCCGCAGAGTGCCGGACAAATCGGCGCCGGCGAGGGACTCACCCCAGCCAAAATGGCGATCAGTTCCTGAAGACCAAGCAAGCGCCACCATTTTTCCGAATGGTGGCGCAAAGCGCATTGGCTTCCACCTGGCTATCGCGGCCGATTCGGGCGGCATAACGAATGCGGCGGCCGAAGCTGGCATTGCGTTCGCGCAGGAGCAGGGCCTTCTCGCTACGGATCGGGGCCGGCAGACGTTTGACAGCGTTGACGAAGAGCCGCTGCGCCACCGATTTCTGAAAATGCGCCGCAAGCTGTACGCCCCAGGGCGCCCACTCCGCCTCATCGATCACGTCGATCTCGCGCAGTTGGCGGGTGCTGGCCAGCGCCACGCAGCCGTCGAGAAAATTCTTGCTCTTGTCGAGCGTCAGATCGAGTGTCTTTGGCGGATTGTCCCGCCAGTCCTCGACGCTGTAGGCGGTGATCGCCAGCACATAGTTGCGTGTCTCCGTCGGCAGCCAGTCCACTTCGAGGAAACGCTCCAGCCCATTTTCACCGGCATTGTAGGCGGCGGCGGCAAAACCGAGATTGCCGTAGCGCGACTTCAGCTCACCAAGATATTCGGCTGATTTTCCCAGAGCGGCAACGACATCGAAACTGTTGGAAAGGCCACGCATTTTCGCCGTTCCCGGCATGAACTGCGCGATGCCTTCCGCCCCTTTCGGGCTGACCGCATTCGGCCGAAACAGGCTTTCGCGCCAGATAAGGCGCGCAAAGAAGGCTGAAGGCAAGTCATTGGCGGCGGCATAATGATCGATGACGCCGCAAACATCGCGCTCGAAGCTTTCCTTGCTGATGCACAGCGATTTAACCGGGTCCGTCACCGACCGGCCGACATAGATGCACTTGGCGCGCACCGGCAGCTCGTCGATGCGAGCCTGAGCGATATCCGGCGACCCCATGCTCACGGCCATCAAAAGCGCCAGCAGCCCTCTGGCGGCAAACGCAAGACCTTTTGAGCTGCCGTTCCCCATGCCGTACCGCCCGCAATGCCTCATCGAAACAGACCGGCTTTATACATAGCATCTCGCGAGGTCAGGAAAAACAGGTCCTTCAGGCGGGTGAGCCGGTGGAGAGCACCAGTTGCATGAAGGTCAAGTCGAGCCAACGGCCGAACTTCGTTCCAACTTCGCGCATTCGACCGGTCTCTGTGAAACCCAGCCGTTGGTGAAGCCGGATCGAGGCGGCATTCTCCGACTCGATCCCCGCCACCATCACATGCTTGTTGAGACGTTCGGCCTCGGCGATCAAGGCAACCATCAGCTCGCGGCCGATGCCGCCGCCACGGCTTTTGCGGTGGACATACACGGAATGCTCGACCGTGTGCCGGTAACCGTCAAACGCACGCCAGTCGCCGAAGGAGGCATAGCCGACGATATCGCCGCTGTCTGCCACCGCGACCAGGACCGGGTATCCGGCATCGCTTCGCGCCCTGAGCCAGGCAGCTCGATTGGCGACATCGACGATCGTGTCGTTCCAGATGGCGGTCGTATTGGCCACCGCGTCGTTGTAGATGTCGCAGATGACCGGCAGGTCATCTTTCGTTGCTTGCCTGGTCAGCATGTTGCCCCGCATGTTCGTACACTATATGACTACGTCATGGATACTAAAGTGTACAGCCTTGATCAACGCATCAGTGATCGCATTCGTCTCGAGCGGGAAATCCGCGGCTGGTCACTGAGCGAGCTTGCGGAACGCTCCGGCGTCTCCCGCACGATGATCCACAAGATCGAGCGCGCAGATAGCAGTCCGACGGCAACATTGCTTGCGCGGCTTTCCGGTGCCTTCGGCCTGACCATGTCGACGCTGATCGCCCGCGCGGAAATTCAGGAGGGTCGCCTGTCGCGGCGCGAGCACCAGCCGGTCTGGCGCGATCCGCAAAGCGGATATCTCAGGCGGCATGTCTCACCGAACTCCGAGCTGCCGCTGGAACTGATCGAGGTCGAACTGCCAGCGGGTGCGGACGTGCCTATGCCGGCGGCCGCCTATGCAATGTTTCGCCAGTTGATCTGGGTGAAGCAGGGCGCCTTGACCTTCACGGAAGGCGAGGAGACGCATGCGCTGGCAGCAGGCGATTGCCTTGAGCTCGGACCACCCACGGACTGCATCTTCCGCAATGGCAACGATACGTTATGTGTCTATGCGGTGATCCTCTTAAGCAGCCGCTGACGCTACCTGTCGATTTCGGCTGCAGCGATCCGCGCGACCAGCATTTCGCCCTCGACATCGAAGTCGTCATCATCCTCCAGAAACCATGCGGCAGAGAGACCCGCATAGGCCAGAATCCAGGAAAGGATACGGCGCGGCGCCAGTCGAGTCGCCTCTGCGACAATAGCGAGATGGCGTTGCAGGCGACCGGGCTCGCTCACCACAGCCAGTTCCGGATTGCAGAAGAGATTGGCATAGTCGTAACCCGGATCGCCATAGACCGGCTTCGGGTCGATCGCCAACCAGCCACGGGCACTGAAGTCGAGAATGTTGCCGTGGTGAACATCGCCATGCAGCACGACCGGCGGATGCGGATCGGAAAACAAGGCCTCGGCCGCCGCAAGCGAACGCGCCAGCACGCCGCCATGGGTTCGTGCTGCCGGCGCCAGTGCCGCAAACCATCTCTCAAGCGGGACGAGATCGGGAATGGCCGCATCGCGGGGCGCATGGAGCGCCGCCACCGTCCCGCAGATGATCCGTGTCGCCACCTCGTCGCTTCCCGTCATCGCCATATGAAACAGCGATCGCCGGCTGTCGGTACGCTCCATCACAAGCGCATCCTCGTCGTCGGCATAGACTTCGGCAGCACCCTGGCCGGCCCACCAGAGCATCGGCAACCGGCCGAGCTTCTCTTCCACCTCGTGAGCGACCTTCAGCATTGCCGGCAGGCCGCGCCAGCGCACCGGCAGCAGTTGGCTCGATCGCGTTGAGACCCGGTCACCGTCCGGCTGCAGCGACCATTTTTCGAGGTAGGGAGCAAACATACAAGGAGGGATGGTCCGTTGACGATCAAGCCCCGCCGACCGGCGGGGCTTGAGGGATGTGGTGGTATCAGGCGACCTGTTCAAGAGACGGGTAGTCGGTATAGCCCTTTGCGCCACCGCCATAGAACGTCGCTTGATCCGGCGCATTCAACGGAGCGTTCTCCTGCAGGCGCTCGACAAGGTCAGGATTGGCAATGAACGGCTTACCGAAGGCGACCAGATCGGCCTCGCGACTTTCAACTGTCTTTGCCGCCAGATCGCGATCATATCCGTTGTTGGTCATCCAGGCAGCCTTGCCGCCGGCAGCGGCATAGACGGCGCGTAGAGCGTGGTAGTCGAACGGACGCTCGCCCTGTTGGTGATCGCGCGGACCGCCGGTCGCACCCTCGATGATGTGGAGATAGGCGAGGGGATAACGGGCCAGGTTCTTGACGACATAGCTGAACAGCGCCTGCGGCTCCGGATCGAAGGCGTCGTTGGCGGGCGTCACCGGCGAGAGACGGATGCCGACACGGCCGGCGCCGATCTCCGAGGTGATGGCATCAACTACCTGGAACAGGAAGCGGGCGCGGTTCTCGATCGAACCGCCATAGGCGTCGGTGCGCTGGTTCGAACCGGAGCGCAGGAACTGATCGATGAGATAGCCATTGGCGGCGTGGATCTCGACACCGTCGAAGCCGGCATCGATCGCGGCGCGGGCAGCCTTGCGATAGTCCTCAACGATCCCGTCGAGTTCGCTGATGTCGAGCGCACGCGGTTCGGAGGTTTCGGCAAACGAACCCGTGCCATCGGGATTGATCAGATAGGTCTTGGACTTTGCCCTTATCGCTGAAGGTGCAACCGGCTTGCCACCGTCCGGCTGCAGCGAATCATGTGAGATCCGGCCGACATGCCACATCTGTACGACAATCCGGCCACCCCTGGCATGCACGGCATCGGTGACCTTGCGCCAGCCCTCGAGGGCTTCGGATGTGTAGAGCCCGGGCACATCGGCATAACCCTGGCCCTGCTGGGTGATCGCAGTTGCCTCGGTGATCAGCAGGCCAGCCGATGCGCGCTGTTCGTAATAGGTGGCGTTGAGTGTGTTCGGCACGGCCTTCGGCGAACGATTGCGCGTCAACGGCGCCATGACGATGCGGTTCTTCAGGGTGATGTCACCAATGGTGATGGGATCGAATAGGGTAGCCATTGCAGGTCCTTTCGGTTTCAGTTTGGTCTTGGGGGGGGGTGTCAGAGACTGCCGATGTCCTTCAGGAACGCGGCAATCGTCTCTTCGTTGCGCCTGTAGAAAACCCATTGGCCGAGACGGCGGGTTGTCACCAGGCCAGCGCGCTGGAGAATGGCGAGATGGGAGGATACGGTCGATTGCGACAGGCCGCAGCGCTCGAACTGCCCCGCGCAAACGCCCATCTCAAACGGATGCTCCTGGGTCGGAAAGTGCACCTCGGGCTCCTTCAACCAAGCAAGGATGCTCACTCTTGCCGGGTGTGCCAGGGCCTTGAAGATTTCGTCTCGATCCATCGTCTATCGCCATATCGTGTTTTATCGATAGATGTATCGGCTACACTCGATATTCAAATCACAAGAGCGTGAGGAGGAAATGAGCAAAAAAAGAGGGCCGCAAGAAAACTTGGGCCCTTGTAGTTGTGAAGGTAATTAGAACCTCCAGAGGGGAACAGCTGCTGCGGTGGCGGGGAGGAGAAAGCCACCAAGAATGCATCAGCTACATTTTGATATGGGAAGCGAAGTACCAGCTTTCAATAGCCGGCTGTGAATTTCGTCACGGCTCGCCCGTGTCCACACAGTAGACAAAAAAAGAGGGCCACAAGATGACTTGGGCCCTTATAGTTGTGAAGGTAATTAAACCTCCAGAGGGGAACAGCTGCTGCGGTGGCACTGGGAGGAGAAGCCACCAAAGATGCATCAGCTGAGGGTGGTATGCTGCTTTTTTGGGCGAGCAGCAATCATTTAATATGCATGTCAGCCATGCCATGTGCGCATCACTGCTCATTTTTGCACCGCACAAACAAAATGCGGCGCACCAAATGCGCCGCACGATCTAAATTACGATTATAAAACAACGAGCTAATCAGCCATCCGGCAAATGCTCACAAATCGAGCAATGGCGCCTTTGGCGTCAGAAGCTCCAGTTCCTGGCCTTGGCGACGATGTAATCGCGGAAGACCTTGAGCTTGGCAGCATTCTTCATCTCGTCGGGATAGCAGAAGTAGGTGTCGAACGACGGAATGTCGGCACTGATCGGAAGTTGTATCAGGCCTGGATCGCGGCCGACGATATAGTCAGGCAGCATCGCTATGCCGATGCCGAGCAGGCAGGCGCGCTTGATCGAGGTCTGGCTGTTGATCTGCAGATGCGAGGTCCGCGGGTTGTCGGAATCGCGGCCGGCGATTTCGAGCCAGTTGACGTCGAGCAGGTAGTTTGGCGCAGGTTCGCCGAAGGTAATGATGCGGTGGTTGTCGAGATCGTCGAGCGACTGCGGTTCGCCGTGCTTGTTGATGTAGGAGGGCGCCGCATAGACGTGCATATGCACGGTGAAGAGCTTGCGCTGGATCAGGTCGGATTGCTGCGGCTGGCGCAGGCGAATGGCGCAGTCGGCATGGCGCATGTTCACGTCGAGCTCCTCGTTATCGAGGATCAACTGTACCTGGACATCAGGGTGCAGCGACATGAACTCCTGGATCTTGTCGGTCAGCCAGCCCTGGCCAAGGCCTACGGTCGTCGTGATGCGCAGCTTGCCGCTCGGCTTGTCGGTCGTCTCGCTCAGCTGAACCTTGACGCTTTCGAGCTTCATCAGCACTTCGTGCGCAGTCCGGTAGAGGATCTCGCCCTGCTCGGTCAGGATCAGGCCGCGCGCGTGGCGGTGGAACAGCTTGATGCCGACATCCTGCTCAAGCGAGCTCACCTGACGGCTGATCGCCGACTGAGAGAGATGGAGCTTGTCTGCCGCATGCGTGAACGACCCAGCCTCGGCCGCCGCGTGAAAAATGCGCAGTTTGTCCCAATCCAGCGACATGAAGTCCCCCATATGAAACCACCCCGGGGGACGGGATCATGTCCTCCGCGTGCGGCTGATGCATCTGTTCCCATACGGGAAGGCTCCTTGCCTGGAGCTTCCCGATTCGCAGCTTCTATTCGGCTGCAATTGCGACGGGCATATGACCCGCCAGGTATTTCTCGGCCTCGAGCGCCGCCATGCATCCCATGCCTGCAGCCGTCACGGCCTGGCGGTAGATGTCGTCGGTGACGTCACCTGCGGCAAAAACGCCGGGTATATCGGTCGCCGTCGAATCAGCGGCCGTCCAGAGATAGCCATTGGACTTCTGCCGGAGCTTGCCCTTGAACAGTTCGACAGCCGGCGCATGACCGATTGCGACGAAGACGCCGTCGGTCACCATGTCGCTCGTTTCGCCCGTCTTGGTGTTGCGCAGCTTCACGCCATTGACCGATGCAGGCATCGGCGGCTTGGGGGCGGCACCAAGATATTCGACGACCTCGTGGTCCCAGATGATCTTGACGTTGGGCTTGGCGAACAGGCGCTCCTGCAGGATCTTTTCGGCGCGGAACGAATCGCGGCGATGAACGACGGTGACGGTCTTTGCGAGATTGGAGAGGTAAAGAGCCTCTTCAACGGCCGAATTGCCGCCGCCGACGACGATGACGTCCTTGTTGCGATAGAAGAACCCGTCGCAGGTGGCGCAGGCCGAAACGCCGAAGCCCATGAAAGTCGGCTCGGTTTCGATGCCGAGCCACTTTGCCTTGGCGCCGGTGGCAATGATCAAGGCGTCAGCCGTCCAATCGTTGCCGCTGTCGGTCTTGACGCGGAAGGGGCGAACGGAAAGGTCAACATCCGTGACCAGATCATTGACGATCTCGGCGCCAACATGCGTCGCCTGCTTCAGCATCTGCTCCATCATCCACGGACCCTGAACCGGATCGGCATAGCCCGGATAGTTCTCCACATCGGTGGTGATCATCAACTGGCCGCCTTGTTCCATGCCGGCGATCAGGACCGGTTCCAGCATCGCGCGCGCCGTGTAGATGGCGGCGGTATAACCGGCCGGGCCGGAGCCGATGATCAGCGCTTTTACGTGGCGGGCAGTCATGGTCTTGTCCTTCGCTCACCGAATGGCCGAAGGGCCCTGTCCGGTTCCGTTACATCACAGGCAAATAGTGCCATACTTTAGGTATTCCCCCCCGGGACTTTCAAGGGCGGTCGCGGTGATACACACAAGTGCTTGAGCCCAAGGCGCCGATTTGACACCAGATCAGGCATTTTTGCACCGCTTGCGTCCCCCTTCTTCACGTCACAAGCCCGTGATGACATCGCATGAGAACCGGATCCAGCGAACGGAACATGAGATACAGGGATCGAGGGCAACACGACATTGCCCCCTTACACGCCTGACGGAAGACCTAGGACGGGCGCGAAGGCGTGGATCGCCACAGGTTTTTCGACGAACGCCCCCAAAAGAATCGATGTCAACCGGGCGCGACCGCCTCTGAACGCCGGTTTTCCCGCGAATAGTCGGCGCAGATGCTTGTTGTCGGATCGGTTTGGCGATATTTCACGCGGATTCACTTTGCTGGAGAGGCATATGGGGTTGAATGCAAGCCGCGTTTGGCTCGACCGCGAACTCGCCGCGTTCGGCAATTCACGACCGGAGAGTAGCCTCGCCTTCAGTGCGGGAACCGGATCGCAAACATACGCCTCCACGCCTCCAAGATCGCCCGCCGATAACACAAGGCTCACGCGCTACGAGCGAGAACTGCACACGCAGGGTCCGTCACTACGTGCAGGTCGAACGGACGGTCGACTGTCGATCAATTCTCTATGGCCAACCTGATAAAATCGGCTCGGTGACGACAACCTACCGGGCAATCCAAGCAAAGATACTCCTCTTCGGCTTTGCCCCATGCATCAAAGTCGCTTTGTGAAAAGGACGAACCTTCATGACGAAACAAGTCGAGCTCGACGCAATCGATCTCAAGATCCTTCGCGAGCTCCAGCGTGACGGCAGGATGACCAATGTGGATCTCGCCCAGCGTGTTGGCATTTCGGCGCCCCCCTGTCTGCGACGGGTGCGCAAACTCGAGGAAACCGGCGTTATCAAGGGCTACCACGCGCTGCTGAACGCACCGGCGCTCGGCTTCGATCTGGTGGGTTTCTGCATGGTGGGTCTCAAGCGGCAGTCGGAGGCGGATCTCAAGGCATTCGCCGCGGCAACCGCGGAATGGCAGATCGTGCGCCAGGCATGGACAGTCTCGGGCGAAAGCGACTTTCTGCTTCATTGCGTCGCCGAGAACCTGACCGCGTTCCAGGATTTCGTCATCGAGGTTTTGACCGCCAACGAGCGCGTCGATACGGTTCGCACGATGTTGACCATTCGTCAGGTCAAGGATATCGGGCTGGTCCAGATCTAGGATCCGGAACACTTGCGGATCCGCAACGGCAGCGAGGCTCCCTTGGAGAACGCAGACACGACCGAAGTTGAGTGGCGTCATCCATGAGCAAACTTCCGCTTTCCGCCTTCATCATTTGCCAGAATGAAGAGGCCTACCTCGGCAACTGCATCGAGAGCCTCGAGCAGTGCGCCGAGATCGTCATCGTCGATTCGGGATCGACGGATGGCACTGCCGCGCTCGTGCAATCCTTCATCGATAATGGATGGCCGATCCGCTTCATGCACGAGCCCTGGCGGGGCTATGCGGGCCAGAAACAGTTCGCGCTGGACCAGTGCACGCAACCCTGGTGCTTCAACATCGACTCCGACGAACGCCTTGATGAACCGCTGAAGGCGCTTCTGCCGTCGCTGCTTGACGGGCCGGCCGAGACGGTCGGCTGGCGCGTGGCGCGCCGCCCCTATTTGATCGGTTACGGTTATACGCCGGTGCGCGTGCATGAGAGGCGAAATCTGCGCCTGATCCGCAAGGGCAGGGGACGCTACGACCTCAGTCAGAAAGTGCACGAGGGTATCGTACCCGATGGTCATGTTGGCGCCGCCAGCAAAGGCAGCCTGCTTCATTATCGTCCGCTTGTTATCGACGAACAGATCCTGAAGGAAAACAAGTACTCCACGCTGAAGGCGGATCAGCAGGCAGCGGCCGGAAAACCACCGCGGCCATACAAGATGCTGTTCAGCCCACCGCTTTACTTTTATCGTCTCTATTTCCGAAACGGGCTTTGGCGCTGTGGCTTTCCGGGCTTCATCGAAGCCATGACGGGCGCCGTATACGCATTCTTGACCGCCGCAAAAATCTATCAGAGGCACGCACTCAGTAAGCGTCCCAACAACGATGATGCCGCTCTGCATTGAAAGCATCCAGGTGATTTTATGAAAGTGATGCATATCCATTTTGGCAAGGACGGTGGAGCGGAACGGTTCTTCGTCAATCTCGTCAACGCATTGCATGATCGTGGTGTCGAGCAGCGCATGCTGATCAGGCCCGACAGAAGCTGGCGTCAAGAGCTGGAGCATTGCGGCAAGATCTACGAAGGCGTCTTTCGCCGAATTTCGCTCTCGCGCTTTGTCCTTCAGGCACGCATGCAGCGGATATTGCGGGAGTTCCAACCCGACGTGATCATGGCCTGGCAGCTTCGCGCAAGCCGTTTCATGCCTGTCTACAACAAGGCCTTCCGCATTTCCCGACTTGGCGATTATCCGGAGCACCTCGGTTACTACACGAATGTCGAGACGCTCGTCTGCATAACACCCGATATCGCCGATCGCGTCAGAAAGCTCGGCTGGAAGCGTGGGGTCGAAGTGATCGCCAACTTCACACGGGCAACGCCGGCGGCCGCGATAGAGCGCCGAGACCTCGAAACGCCGGAGGATGCCTTTGTCGTCGTCGGCATGGGGCGGTTCGTGCCGCGAAAGGGCTTCGATCATCTGCTGCGCGCCGTCGCCAAGGTCAATGGCGCCTATCTTTGGCTGCTGGGCGATGGTCCCGAACGCGCCAACCTCGAACGGCTTGCAGAAGAACTCGGCATAAGGGACCGTGTGCGCTTTCCTGGCTGGAAGACGAACGCCTATGGCTACCTGTCGGCGGGCGATGCCTTCGCGATCACATCATTGCATGAGCCTTTGGGCAACGTCTGCTTTGAGGGGTGGGGTGCGGGAGTAGCCACTATTGCGTCTCGCGCCGAGGGGCCGTCCTGGGTCATGACGGATGGCCAGGACGCACTGATGGTTGATTGTGCCGATGCGGAGGGTCTGGCAATCGCTATCGAACGGCTGCGCGACGACCCGGCGCTTCGCACGCGCCTCTGCGAAGGTGGGCGCGATACGCTTGCCAAGCGTTTTTCGGAGCAGGTGATCTCAGAGACCTACCTCGAGCTGTTTGCCCGGGGTTCGAAGCAAACATGAAACTCGTCCATTTTCACTTCGGCAAGGATGGTGGCGCCGAGCGTTTCTTCGTCCATCTCGTCAATGCCTTTGCCGAGCGCGGCGTTGAACAGAAGGCGATCATTCGACCGGATCGGATCTGGCGCAAGGACATCAGCCCTTCCGTCGGAATCAAAGAGAGCCATTTCCGGAACCTGTCGGTCGACCGCATCCTTCTTCCATGGAAGACAGCACGGCTCGCCATGACGTGGAAGCCGGATGCTCTTATGGCATGGGCGCCCCGTGCCAGCGAATTGATGCCGAACTACAAGGGTTGCATCAAGATCTCGCGGCTCGGCGACTACCCGCCGCGGCTCCACTACTTCCGCAACACCGACTGCCTCGTCTGCAACACTCCTGGCATCGCCGCGCATGTGCGCGAAATCGGTTGGAAGCGCGACGTCGAGGTTATCTCCAATTTCACCAATACCGAACGCGTCGCTGCCGTCAGCCGCGCCACGCTGGATACGCCGAACGACGCGCCGGTCGTCATGTCGATGGGCCGCTTCGTTGAGCGCAAGGGCTTCCATACGCTGATCGAAGCGATCGCCAAGGTGCCGGGTGCGTATCTCTGGCTTGTCGGAGATGGGGAAGAGCGCGAAAACCTCGAAAAGCTTGCCATCGATCTCGGTGTTTCGGGCCGGGTGCGATTTGCCGGCTGGCAAAAGGACACGCGTGCGTTCCTGGCCGCCGCAGACATCTTCGTCATGGCGTCAAGCCATGAACCACTCGGCAACGTTATTCTCGAATCCTGGGCGCAGGGCACGCCAGTCGTTTCAAGCCGCTCTGAAGGACCGCAATGGTTCATGCGCGACGGTGAAAACGGCCTGATGGTCGATATCGGCGATGCCGAGGGTTTCGGCCACGCCATCGAGCGCATAGCAAACGACCGACAGATCGGGTCGCGTTTGGCAGAACGCGGCTACGAAACGCTGATGAACCAGTTTTCCAAACAGGCCATCACCAACGCCTATTTGAAGCTGTTCGCCTCGAAGAAATAGGCGGCAGTCGGCCACTAGGCCGGTCAGCGCATCAGCCGTTCGTACACTGAATTGATGGCGGCCGCTTCGCCTTCGATCGCAAACGAAGTGGCGGTGCGGACAAGGCCATTCGCACCCGCTGCTGTGCGCCGCCGGTCACCATCCATGAACGCGGCCGTCGCCTCGACCATGGCTTGAAGGTTATCGGCCGGGACGATCGTCCCGGTTTCGCCTGCACCGCTCACAACCAGTTCGGAAAATGCGCCGACATCGGTCGCCACGACGGGAACGCCCGTTGCCATGGCTTCGAGCGGTGTCAGACCGAATCCTTCCCAGCGCTGCGGCGCGACGAAAAGATCGAGCGCCCGGTACCAGTCGGGAATGTTGGTGTGTTCACCGACAAACAGGATACGCTCGGCAAGCCCGGCTTTGGCGACGCGCTCCTTGAGCTCGTTTTCAAATGCCACATGCGGACCCGTCGCCCGACCGGCAACGATCGCGCTCCAGCTTGGACGGCAGGGCAGGAGGGCGATCATGCTATCAACGAAGAGATCGGTGCCCTTCTGACGGCGGACCCGCCCGAAGCAGCCGACGAATTTCTGGGCCGGATCGACGCCAAGTGCGGCCTTCGCCTGATGCTGATCGACGGGCGGCTGGAACCGTATGGTATCGATCCCGTGCAGGATGACGTCGTTCGGCACTTCGAGATAGGCGGCTGTCTTGCCGCTTGTCGCGATCACCGCATCAATACGGCCGATCAGAAATTTACTCCAGCCCGTATGGCGGCGCTGGGATGCCGAGGTGAAGGCAATCTTCAACTTCATGCGCAGGAGATCGCGCAGGATGATCGCCGGCAACATCTCGACGTTGCGCCGAGCGTGCCAGACGCGGCAGCGCCGGCCGTCGGGCGCTTTCCAGAGATGCAGGAGATCGAGAAACCTGATCGAAGGCAGACTGTCGGGAAGACCCGGACCGAGCACCGCGATCTTCTGACCCAGCGCGCGCTGGATCGGGATGAGTTGGATGATTGTCGAGGTAACGCCCGAGAGGCGCCGCTTGAAATTGGGAGCGATCACCTCGACGTCCCGGATGTCAGCCACGGAATCGCTCTCCTTGCGCATGCGACAGTCAATGTCTTGGAGGCAGGGGGATCGGGGCGAAGCGGAACCGTCGCCCCAAAGGGGCGATCAGCCCCAGTTTACCGCGAGGATTTCGTAGGCCTTGGAACCGCCGGGTGCGTTCACTTCGATGGAATCGCCGACTTCCTTGCCGATCAGCGCGCGGGCGATCGGCGACGAGATGGAGATGCGTCCAGCCTTAACGTCCGCTTCCTGATCGCCAACGATCTGGTAGGTTTTTTCTTCCTCGGTGTCCTCGTCGACGAGCTTCACCTTGGCACCGAACTTGATCTTGGAGCCGGACATCTTCGACAGGTCGATGACTTCGGCGCGCGCGATCAGGTCTTCGAGTTCGCCGACGCGACCCTCGTTGTGGCTCTGAGCCTCTTTGGCGGCATGGTACTCGGCATTTTCCGACAAGTCGCCATGCGCGCGTGCTTCGGCGATGGCCTCGATGATTCGTGGTCGCTCTTCCTGCTGGCGCCAGCGCAGCTCCTCCTGCAGGTTGACGAATCCACCCTGTGTCATCGGCACTTTGTCGACCATTTCAATGTCCTTCATCAAGCACGAGGCGCCGCTTGGGGGCGGCGCCAACGCAAAAGAAAACGGTCTCCGGCGCGCAAGCACCGGAACCGTCCGAAATATCCGAACCGTTCTTATAGCAGAAAGGAAACTGCCAATGCCAGATTTTTCGCCATGATCCACCGCGTCCTTCACTTGGGGGGCGCAACTTGCAGACGCTCCTACCAATTTGACATCCTCGATAATGGGCTTTACCTCAACCGCGGTTGAGGTCGTAACAGTTCTGTTTCCGAAACGACGAACACACGGAAATGACAGGATGAGCACGACAAAAGACGACCGCGACGCAGGGAAAGCCGAGGGCCATTCAGAAGCGGAAGGGCGTTGGGCCGAGTTGTTGCAACCCAACCATCTGGCGGCGACCGTGACGCTTTGCCTCGGTGTCGCGCTCTTTGCCTTCAACGAGTTCTTCATCTCGACCGCGCTCCCGACGGCAGTCGAGGAATTTGGCGGTGCGGCACTGCTCTCCTGGGCCTTCACCCTCTATCTCGTCTTTGCAATCATCGGCGGGGCATTGGCTGCCAATCTCAAGGCGCGCTTCGGCGCCCGCAATGCGTTGATCGCAGCAGCGCTTGTCTTCGTCACCGGCACAGTGATTGCGACGCTGGCGACGAGCATGCCGCAGGTCCTGGTCGGAAGGCTGTTTCAAGGGCTGGGCGAGGGCATCATTGCCGCTATTTGCTATGCACTGATCCCGGAGCTTTTCCCGCCTCGGCTCGTGCCGAAGGTCTTCGGTGCAGAGGCCATCGTCTGGGCAAGTGCTGCCTTTGCCGGTCCGCTCATTTCAGGATTTCTCACCGAACACTGGTCATGGCGTGCGGCCTTCTTCGTCAACATTCCCGCCGCCGCCATCTTTATTGCGCTGGTCCTTGCCATCGTACCCAGACGGTCGGCTTCGGCGCAGATCGTGCAACCCATTCCGCTTTTTCGCCTGATCGCATTTGGCCTGGGCATACTGCTGATCTCGGTTTCGAATATGCTCCAGAACGGATTTGCCATGGCGGCGCTCGTGGTCGTAGCGATCGCCGTTCTCGTCAACACTGTGCATCTCGACCGTCGCTCCAGGCACTCAATTCTCCCGCTTGGCGCATTTTCGATCGGGCGCCCGCTCGGCACCGGCCTCTGGATCATTCTGCTGATGCCGTTGGCGCAGGCTTCCGGCTCCGTCTATCTCGTCTACGGCTTGCAACACCTCTGGAATTTCGGCCCGACGGCCGCCGGATTCTCGAGCGCGCTGATGGCGATGTCGTGGAGCTTGACCGCCATTCTGGTGGCGAGCCTGCGCTCGCATGATCTGCGTGTACGATTGATCTGGGTCGGGCCACTGCTGCTTTGCCTCGGGCTCATCGGCCTGACGGTCGCGATCGCGACAGCGGAGTTTCGGTTGGTTTTCGCAGGTCAAATTGCCATTGGTGCCGGCTTCGGCGTCTGCTGGGGCACGCTCAGCCAATTGCTGATGGATGTGTCGCCGCCCCCTGAGCGAGACAAGACTTCGGCACTGCTGCCGACGCTGCAATCCGCAGGTTACGCAGTCGGCGCAGCCGTCTTCGGGCTGACCGCCAACATACGCGGCTTCGATGAAGGCGCACGGTTGGCCGTCATGCGCGACGCGCTGTTAGCGGTGTTTGCCTTGAGTTGCGTGATCTCGGTTGCGTCGTTGTTCTTCGGCATCAGGACTGTCCGGCTTGCGCGCAGCCGAAGGCCAACACGCAGCGAGGCTCGGGCACAGCGGCCCGTGACGGTCGATTGATCACCAGGCCGTGGGCAGGGCGGCGGCGGTTTCGGTGGGGCGGCGGAATACGCCAAGGCTGCCTCGACCGATCAAAGCGTCCTGTTCACGGCCACGACCGTCTGACGGCGCAATCGTCGCCAGAATCTCGCCGCTGCCCGAGCGCACATGGACCCTCAGCGATCCATAGTCGGCATCGCGGCCAATCTTGTCGGCAATTCGCTGGCCGTAATACAGGGCGGAACCTTCGTCGAAGTGGCTGATGCCGTCCTCGTCGACAAAGCGCTCGTCGCCCCAATACAAATCGAAGAAATAGACCTGCACGATGTTGCCCCATCCCATGCGCAGTGCCGGATCTTTCCGACTTGGGAGCGCATGTGGGCATGTAAGCACCCGGCGACCGTACCTAGGCTGAACCCGGCGTTCAGGTGGCGTTCACAACAATGAGGGGGAGATTGCGCACTCGTAGAGCGATTTCGGCTGAGCATCGAGCCGCCGCTCGTCAGCGGCCCAACTGCGCGCACCCAAAGATGCGCGCAGCCGTCGTTCGATCAGGCCTTGAAGTAGCTCTGGAGCGGGCGAACCTCGAGGTTGCCGGCCTTGAGCGCCTTGATCGCGCGCGCTGCCGCCTCTGCACCTGCCATGGTGGTGTAGTAGGGCACCTTCTGCATCAATGTCGCGCGGCGAAGCGACTTGGAATCCGAGATCGCTTTGTTGCCATCCGTCGTGTTGATGACAAGCTGGACCTGCCGGTTGCGGATCGCGTCCTCGACATGCGGACGACCTTCCTGGACCTTGTTGACCTTGACGGCGGCAATGCCGTTTTCACCGAGGAAGCGGGCGGTGCCGCCGGTCGCCATCACCTTGAAGCCGATGTCGACGAGAATGCGGATCGCCGGTAGGACGCGGGTTTTGTCTTCGTCGCGGACGGATACGAACACCGTTCCGTCGCGCGGCAGATCGACGCCGGCACCGAGCTGCGACTTGGCAAAAGCAAGCGCGTAGTCGGTATCAAGGCCGATGACTTCGCCAGTCGAGCGCATTTCCGGGCCGAGCAGCGTGTCGACACCGGGGAAGCGGGCGAACGGGAACACGGCTTCCTTGACGGCGATGTGCTTCAGGTTGCGCGGGTCGGGCTTTTCGCCGTAGGCGGCGATCGCCACATCCAGCGCTTCACCGGCCATCACGCGGGCAGCGATCTTGGCGATCGGCGCACCGATGGTCTTGGCGACGAAGGGCACGGTGCGCGAGGCGCGCGGGTTGACTTCGAGCACGTAGATCGTGCCGTCCTTGATTGCGAACTGGACGTTCATCAGACCACCGACATTGAGTGCTTTGGCCAGCGCCGTCGTCTGGCGTTCCAGCTCGTCGACCATCGCGTTGTCGAGCGTGTGAACCGGCAGCGAGCAGGCACTGTCGCCGGAGTGAATGCCGGCCTCCTCGATGTGCTCCATGATACCCGAGACGAACACATCCTTGCCGTCACAGAGGCAGTCGACGTCGACTTCCGTGGCGTTGCTCAGGTAGCTGTCGAACAGCAGCGGGTTCTTGCCGAGAAGCGTGTTGATCTGGCCGGTCTTGTCGTTCGGGTAACGCTGCTTGATGTCTTCCGGAACGAGGCCCGGAACTGTATCGAGCAGATATGTCTGCAGCATGCTTTCCGAATGGATGATCTGCATGGCCCGGCCACCGAGAACGTAGGACGGACGCACGACCAGCGGGAAGCCGATTTCGGCGGCAACGAGGCGTGCCTGTTCGACCGAATAGGCGATGCCGTTGTTCGGCTGGTTGAGATCGAGCTTCATCAGCAGCTTCTGGAAGCGGTCGCGGTCTTCGGCAAGGTCGATCATGTCGGGTGCGGTGCCGAGGATCGGGATGCCGTTCTTTTCCAGTGCTTCCGCCAGCTTCAGCGGCGTCTGGCCGCCGAACTGCACGATGACGCCGACCAGTTCGCCCTTTTCCTGCTCGGCGCGCATGATCTCGATCACGTCTTCAGCGGTCAGCGACTCGAAGTAGAGCCGGTCCGACGTGTCGTAGTCGGTCGAAACGGTCTCGGGGTTGCAGTTGATCATGATCGCTTCATAGCCAGCGTCCTTCAAAGCGAAGGCGGCATGGCAGCAGCAATAGTCGAACTCGATGCCCTGGCCGATCCGGTTCGGACCACCGCCGAGGATGACGACCTTCTTGCGGTCGGAGACATCAGCCTCAGAGCGGGCCGCACCAACGAAAGGCGTCTCGTAGGTCGAGTACATGTAGGCGGTCGGCGAGGCGAATTCGGCGGCGCAGGTGTCGATGCGCTTATAGACCGGGCGGACGTTGAGCGCGTTTCGAAGTTCTGCCACTTCCTTCGGGCGCTTGCCGCCGAGCGTTGCCAGCCGGGCATCGGAGAAGCCCATGGCCTTCAGCATGCGCAGGTTCTCAGCATCCTGAGGCAGGCCGTGCTCGCGGACGCGCGCTTCCATGTCGACGATCGCCTTGAACTGGGCGATGAACCACGGGTCGATCTTGCTTGCCTCGTGAACTTCGGCCTCGCTCATGCCGAGACGCAGCGCCTGGGCAACCATGCGCAGACGGTCCGGCGTCGGCGTACCGATCGCGGCACGGATAGCGTTACGGCCATCGCCGTTCTCGTCCATGTCAGGGATTTCGATTTCATCGAGACCGGTGAGCCCGGTCTCAAGGCCACGCAGCGCTTTCTGCAGCGATTCGGCAAAGGTACGGCCGATCGCCATGACTTCACCGACCGACTTCATCGCAGTGGTCAGGACCGGCGAGGCGCCTGGGAATTTCTCGAAGGCAAAGCGCGGGATCTTGGTGACGACGTAGTCGATCGACGGCTCGAAGGATGCCGGCGTCGCGCCGCCGGTGATGTCGTTCTCGAGTTCGTCGAGCGTGTAGCCGATGGCGAGCTTGGCCGCGATCTTGGCGATCGGGAAGCCGGTTGCCTTGGAAGCGAGAGCCGAGGAGCGCGAAACGCGCGGGTTCATCTCGATGACGACGAGACGACCATCCTTGGGGTTGACGGCGAACTGCACATTCGAGCCCCCGGTCTCGACGCCGATCTCGCGCAGCACCGCGATCGAGGCGTTGCGCATGATCTGGTATTCCTTGTCCGTCAGCGTCAGCGCCGGAGCAACGGTGATCGAATCGCCGGTGTGCACGCCCATCGGGTCGATGTTTTCGATCGAGCAGATGATGATGCAGTTGTCCGCCGTGTCGCGGACGACTTCCATCTCGTATTCCTTCCAGCCGAGAACCGATTCTTCGATCAGCACTTCGGTGGTCGGCGATGCGTCGAGGCCGCTGCCGACGATGTCGAAGAATTCGGTGCGGTTATAGGCGATGCCGCCGCCGGTGCCGCCGAGTGTGAACGACGGGCGGATGATCGCCGGCAGGCCGACATCGTCGAGCGCCTGCGCGGCGATGGCCATCGCATGGTTCATGTAGCGCTGCTTGCGATCGCCTTCGCCGAGGTTCCACTGGTTTTCCAGTTCGTCGAGCGCCGTGTCGAGTTCCGGCCCGGAAAGGCGGCCCTTCAGTTCGGCGCGTTCGGCCTCATGCACCTTGCGGTCGTGGTCCTTGATGTCGGTGGCGTTCGCCAGGCGCGACTTCGGCGTCTCCAGGCCGATCTTGGCCATCGCCTCGCGGAAGAGCGCGCGGTCTTCTGCCTTGTCGATCGCGTCCGGCTTGGCGCCGATCATCTCGACATTGTAGCGGTCGAGAACGCCCATGCGGCGCAGCGACAGCGCGGTGTTGAGCGCGGTCTGGCCGCCCATGGTCGGCAGCAGTGCGTCTGGGCGCTCCTTGGCAATGATCTTGGCAACGACTTCCGGGGTGATCGGCTCGACGTATGTTGCGTCCGCCAGACCCGGGTCGGTCATGATCGTTGCCGGGTTGGAGTTGACGAGGATGACGCGGTAGCCTTCCTCCTTCAGCGCCTTGCAGGCCTGGGTGCCGGAATAGTCGAATTCGCATGCCTGACCGATGACGATCGGCCCCGCGCCGATGATGAGGATCGATTTGATATCTTGGCGCTTCGGCATGGTCGGTCATCCGTTTCTAGCTGCGCGAAAAACCGGCCAAAGTGGGAGGTCACCGGCCGGGCACGCATTGATGGTCTTTTCAGGCTAGAAGCGGCTTATAGGCAAATGTATCTGCAAGCGAAACCCCGAAAATTCCGGAATCGACAGGAAAGCCGACATATTTCGGCATGGGCTTTTGCAACGTGTCGGACGGCGGTCCCAAAGCCGCATGCGGGCCGTCAAATCACGCCCGGTACCACCAGAACCTCGACCTCGCCGGCAGCAGGCGGATGGGCAATCACGCTGGCGGCTTCATCGAGCGAAACGTGCCGCGCGATCCTCCGTGCAAGAGGTGCCTGTCGGTGCCACACGCCTCGACGCGCACCAGCAGGTCACCAGGGCCGGGAGCAGGCGTCCACCTTACGCAGGAAGTTCACTTCACCCAGGAACAGGTCGTCAATCGCCTCGAGCCGCAACGCCTTCATGACCATGCCTCCCTCCACAATTTCCCTGGTGCCAATAGGATTGTCAAAGCGGGACGGTCAAGGACGCGATCGAGGAAGGCGATAACCCCAGCGCTGCCGCACGGCCGCAGCATAGGTGCGGCTCACCGGCACTTCGGTTCCATCGCAAAGCAGGATCGTCATGCGACCGTTATCACGGACGAGGCGTGCAACATGCGCGTCCGCCACCCAATGGGAACGATGGACCTGCAGGCCCGCCACCGGGCCGAGTTCACCGAGCGCATCGGCGAAGCGCAACAGGACGAGTTCACGGCCGAGAGTGGTCGTCACTTCCGTGTAGTGATCGCTAACCGTCACGTGCAGCGGCAGGCCGCGATTGGCGGGTTTCAGGCGCAGAAGCAGCGGTACCCGGCCCGTCTCCTTGAGAAGAGCCGGGTTGCGGGACGTCTGTTGCCCGGCCTCGTCGGACGCGATTGCGGTGGTGCCGGCGTCATTCAGCTCCAAGGCGAATTCAGTGTTCATCGTCATCCAGGTCAAGGTGCAGAACAAGAGCGACAGGAACAGGCCGGTCGCGATGTCCGTCATGACGTCAGCGACTGTTGGAATGGCCGAAAAGGTCGCCGAGCCGATCGCGGTGGTCACGAGGCCGATCGGTATGCTGGCAACGGCTGCACCGATCATCATGCGAACGAAACCGGAGGCAACCTTTTCGCGCAGCAGGCCATTGGCAAGCACGGCCGAAACGATTGCGATCGCCCAGGTGACGGCGTGCAGCACGAGCCAGAACCCGAGCCGCGGCACGACAGCCAGGCGTTCGGCAGTGCCATAGGGCCCCGTGACCCAAAAGATCAGCACGACTGCAGCAAAGGTTGCCCAGAGGCGTGGCGCCTTGACGACAAGATGCAGCTCACGAAGCGTGGATTGCAGAAATGGGCGTTTCACGAAGTTTTCCGTCCGTTCCAGTCAAAGCGTTTGAGCGCAGCCCGGAGCCTGCCGCATGCATCGCGGGCATGTGGCTGGCATGTATCTCGGCGGCATTGTCGTTGCCGGCCTCTTCACACTGCTGCCCGGAAGGCTGCTGCATGCGAGCCTGTTCTCCGAGCTTTCGATCTGGCAGTCGGCGGTGATGGCGGCTCTGCTGGCTGCGCTGCTCATTTCCGCAGCCGTCCTGTCGATCCGACAGGGTCGTCTCTTCGGTCGCCGCAAGTCCTCGAAAAGATTAGCTTGATCGCAACCTTACGGGCCTGATTGCGTTTTACAACGGCATTCGGCCCGGCATATAAAAGGTCTGACCGATATTGCGTATCGATCCATGCCGGGAGGACAGATCATGGAATGGAAAGGCCGCCGCCAATCCGGAAACGTTGAGGACCAGCGCGGGGCGAGCCCCGGCGGCGGTCTGGGCGGTAATCCATTCGGCCGCGGTGGTGGCTTCCGCATGCCCGGCGGTGGCGGAGGCATGCGTGGCGCCGGCGGCGGCATGAGCTTCGGCACCATCATCTTTCTGGTCGTGCTCTATTTCATCCTGAAGGCCTTGGGCATCGACATGCTGCAGGTGCTGAACGGCGGCGGCGGTCCGGTCGCGCAGCCGGGCTTCGAGCAGAGCGATGGCTCGCCGGTACCCCGCGGATCGGCGCAGGAAGAAGAGATGAAAGCCTTCATGTCGACGGTGCTGGCCGAAACCGAAGACACCTGGAACGGCATCTTCCAGGCGAGCGGCGAACAATATCAAGAGCCGAAGATGGTGCTGTTCAGCGGCTCCGTGCGCTCCGCCTGCGGCTTTGCCTCGGCAGCGTCCGGCCCGTTCTACTGCCCTGGTGACCGCAAGGTCTATCTCGACATGGGTTTCTTCGACGAGCTTGAGCAGAAGTTCGGCGCATCTGGCGACTTCGCGCAGGCCTATGTCGTTGCGCATGAAGTTGGCCACCATGTTCAGAACCTGATCGGCGTGCTGCCGAAGTTCAACCAGATGCGCCAGTCGATGGGTGAAGCCGAAGCCAACCAGATGTCGGTTCGCGTCGAACTGCAGGCTGATTGCTTCGCCGGCGTCTGGGGCAAGTATACCCAGCAGAAGGGCCTGTTGGAGCAGGGCGATCTGGAAGAGGCGCTGAACGCCGCCACCCAGATCGGCGACGACACGCTGCAGAAACGCATGCAGGGCTACGTCGTCCCGGAAAGCTTCAACCACGGCACATCGGAGCAGCGCATGCGCTGGTTCAAGCGCGGCTTCGACAGCGGCAAGATGGCGGCCTGCGACACCTTCTCCGGCCAGGTCTGATTCCAGACCGTCCAGGGAAAAAGCAAAGGGGCCGGCGAGAACTGTCGGCCCCTTTCGTTACCCGGGATTAGAGCGCTCTGGGTTAGACAAAGTTGCAGAGAACACTCTACAGCGCTGCGCGTCTTATTCGACGCGCAAAGATCGCTGTAGCACTTTGAATTGCTGCATGTTTTCACGCATTTCCTGACGGAAAACCGCTTCGCACTTTTCCTGGAAATGCTCTAATGGCGCTCGCTGTCCATATGGGCGAGCTGCGCCTCGGGATAGCGCGCGCCTGCGGCCGCATCCCTCGGCACCGCCCGCTCGATCGCGGCCAGATCTTCCGGTGTCAGATGTACCGCTTGCGATGCCAGCGCTTCGGCCAGCCGGTCGCGACGACGTGCACCGATGAGCGGCACGATATCCTTGCCTTGGGCTGCGACCCAGGCGATCGCAATCTGTGCCACGGTGGCGCCCTTCGCATCCGCCACGCGCTTCAGCGCGTCGACAAGGGCCAGATTTGTGTCGACATTGCCCGCCTGAAAACGTGGGCTGGCCGCGCGGAAGTCGCCACGTGCGACCGCATCCTTCTGCCAATGGCCGCTGATCAGGCCGCGCGACAGCACGCCATAGGCGGTAATGCCGATACCGAGCGCACGGCACGTGGGCAGGATATCGTCCTCGATGCCGCGCGAGATCAGCGAATATTCGATCTGCAGATCCGCGATGGGATGGACGGCCGCTGCCCTTCGGATGGTCTCGGATCCGACTTCCGAAAGCCCGATATGCCTGACATAACCTGCCTGCACCAGATCAGCGATTGCGCCCACTGTTTCTTCGATCGGCACGTCCGGGTCGAGACGGGCAGGGCGGTAGATGTCGATATGGTCGACGCCCAACCGCTGCAGGGTATAGGCGAGAAAGTTGCGCACCGCCTTCGGTCGGCAATCATAGCCCACCCAACTGCCACCAGCGTCTCTCAAGGCACCGAACTTCACGCTGAGAACGACCCGATCGCGGTCCTGGCCCTTGAGCGCTTCGCCAATCAGCATCTCGTTGTGGCCCATGCCATAGAAGTCGCCGGTATCGATGAGCGTAATTCCCGCATCGAGCGCCGCATGGAACGTGGCGATGCTTTCCGTACGATCCGACGGGCCATACATGCCCGACATGCCCATGCAGCCAAGGCCGATGTTGGAAACCATAGGGCCGACTTTTCCGAGCGAAACCTGATCCATTCTCGTTCTCCTTCGGCGGCGCGCCTTTGCGCCCTTCTTCGTCCCCATTGTTACGCCCGGTCCTATCGTGCGATAATCCCGTACAGTCAGAACAAGCCGTACGGCATTTCGCACAATGAACGATCTTCCTCTCGCCGACCTCGATGCCTTCACCGCCGTTGCGCGCGAGCGCAGCTTTCGCGCTGCCGCCGAGAAGCGGGGCGTTTCCGCTTCGTCGCTGAGCGAAGCGCTGCGGCGGCTCGAAGCCAAACTCGATGTGCGGCTCCTCAACCGCACGACCCGCAGTGTAACACCGACGGAAGCCGGCATGCGGCTACTCGAGCGCCTGCAGCCGGCACTCGGGGAGATTGCCGGCGCGCTCGACCAGGTGAGCGAATTGCGCGACAGTCCCGCAGGAACCCTGAAACTGAACGTGCCCACGGTCGTCGCGCGCGTGATCCTGCCCTCGATCATTGGGCGCTTTCTGAAGGTAAATCCTGCCATTTCGCTGGAGGTGACGGCAGACGACGGCTTCATCGACGTCCTTGCCGCCGGCTTCGACGCCGGCATCCGCTACGAAGAGCGGGTCGAGCGCGACATGATCGCCATTCCGATCGGACCGCGGCAGCAACGCTACATCACTGCCGCGTCGCCGGACTATCTCGCGCGACACGGCCTTGCCGCAACACCCGCACGATCTTCTGGAGCATGCCTGCATCCGGCATCGCTTCGCAAGCGGCGTCAGCCTAGCCTGGGAGTTCGGTGACGGAGACGCAGCAATCTCGATCGCCCCTCCGACTGTCGTCATCGCGAACTCGGTCGATCTTGAAATTGCCGCTGTAGTCGAAGGTCTCGGCGTCATCCGGACGTTCGAGGAGTTCCTGGCGCCGCATCTCAAATCCGGCGCCGTCGTGACGATCCTCGACGAATGGGTGACGCCCTTTCCAGGGCCGTTTCTCTACTATGCCAGCCGCCGCCACATGCCGGCGCCGCTTCGAGCCTTCGTCGACTTTCTCAAGGCCGAGCAACGGTCAGGGGTGCGCTGAATGGCGGCCATTTTGGGGAGCAATGGATCAACAAACGCGATTGTTCTCATAAAAAACTTTGAGATGTTCACGTATTGTTTCGACTAAAATCATGCGTTACACCTAAATTGGTAACGTCGTTCACGTTCTGTCTCCGCGCTGGCGACGGATGGCGCAGGGAGAGTTTCATGCTCGACGAAAAGTTCGTGCGGCGCGGCCTGTTCCTCGTCTTTCTCATCCTGCTTCTCGACATCATCGGCATCGCCATCATCGTGCCGGTGCTGCCCACCTATCTGGAGGAGCTGACCGGCGCCAATGTCAGCGACGCGGCGATCGACGGCGGCTGGCTGCTGCTCGTCTATGCCGCGATGCAGTTCCTGTTCGCGCCCCTCATCGGCAACCTCAGCGACCGTTTCGGACGCCGGCCGATCCTGCTTGCCTCCGTGCTCACCTTCGCCATCGACAATCTGATCTGCGCTCTCGCGACCAGCTACTGGATGCTCTTCGTCGGCCGTGTGCTCGCCGGCATCAGCGGCGCCAGCTTCGGCACCGCTTCGGCCTATATCGCCGACATCAGCCATGACGGAAACCGGGCGAAGAATTTCGGCCTGATCGGAATCGCGTTCGGATCCGGCTTTGCACTGGGGCCGGTCATTGGCGGGCTGCTTGGCGAACTGGGTCCGCGTGTGCCGTTCTATGGTGCCGCGGCACTTTCCTTCATCAACTTCCTGCTCGGCGTTTTTCTGCTGCCGGAGACATTGGACAAGGCGCATCGTCGCCGCTTCGAATGGCGGCGCGCCAATCCACTCGGCGCGCTCAGGCAGATGCGCAACTATCCCGGCATCGGCTGGGTCGGGCTGGTGTTCTTCCTGTTCTGGATGGCGCATTCGGTTTATCCGTCCGTCTGGTCGTTCGTATCGTCTTACCGGTACGGCTGGAGCGAGGGGGAAATCGGCCTGTCGCTCGGCATCTTCGGCATCGGCGGTGCCATGGTGATGGCGTTCGTACTGCCGCGCGTCGTGCCGCGGCTTGGCGAGTGGCGGACGGCCGTCCTCGGCCTGATTTTCACGGCACTCGGTGCCGCGGGCTACGCTGCTGCCTGGCAGGGCTGGATGATCTATGCCGTGATTATCGCCACCGCGCTCGAAAGCCTCGCCGATCCGCCGCTGCGCAGCATCGCCGCCGGCCATGTGCCGCCGTCGGCGCAGGGAGAGTTGCAAGGGGCGCTCACCAGTATCGGCAGCATCACGACGATCATCGGCCCGCTGATCTTCACCCAGATCTTCGGCTACTTCACGAGCCCGACGACCACGGTCTCCTTCTCAGGCGCCCCCTATGCACTCGCCAGTTGCTTCGTCGTCGGTGCGCTCGCGGTGTTCTGGCTCAAGGCACCAAAACGGCTCGCGGTCGCGGCTGAACATATCGAGCCCGCAGTGTCCATGGCCGAACCGCGCTACTCCGATCGCAGTGCCATGCACTGAAATTGATCAATATTCGTGATCTTTGGATGAAAAATTGAGCAGTCGGAGCTTTGTTACTGGTTCTTTTGCCGGCCGTGATCTATTTCGGTCATCCTTGCCTTCGTTCTGACCTGCCGCATTTCGGCCGCGTCGACATCCAGGAATCCGTCATGCTGACCGCCACTGCGAGCCCGACCCCGGTGCAAACCGACAATTCATGGCGCACTCATTATCGTGCAAGCCTCTATCTCGGGGTGCCCTTCATCGGCGCACAGCTGGCGCAGCTTGCGATCAACACAACCGACGTCTTGATGGTGGGCAAGCTTGGCGCAACGCAGCTTGCGGCAATCATCCTGGCGACGCAGATGTACTTTACCATCTACATCTTCGGCAGCGGCTTCGCCAACGCGGTCGTACCGATGGCCGCGCAAGCCCAGGGCAGGGGCGACAAGGTCTCCGTGCGTCGCTCCGTGCGCATGGGTCTCTGGGTGGTGCTGTGCTATGGCGTGCTGACGGCGCCGGTGCTCTGGCTGGCGGAACCGATCCTGCTGCTTGCCGGCCAGCAGCCGGAGGTCGCGGCACTCGCGGCCGAGTATCTGCACATTGCGCAATGGGCGATCTTTCCCGGCCTCATCTTCATGGTGCTGCGGGCGTTCCTGAGCGGTCTGGAGCGGGCGGGGATCATTCTCTATGTCACACTGGCAACGCTGGTTCTCAATGCAGCGCTTTGCTACGTGCTGATCTACGGCCACTACGGCTTTCCGCAGCTGGGCATCTTCGGCGCGGCCGTCGCCGCCCTTGGCGTGGCCGTGCTCGGCACGGTGCTGACCATCGCCTATATCAAGAGCAAACCGGAACTGAACCAGTATGAGCTGTTCGTGCGTTTCTGGCGCCCGGATTGGCCCGCCTTCAGGGAAGTCGTCTATCTCGGCATACCGATCTCGCTGACCATTCTTGCCGAAGTCAGCCTGTTCACCGTCGCCTCGTTGCTGATGGGAACCATCGGCACGATCGAGCTTGCCGCACACGGCATCGCGCTGCAGTTCGCCTCGCTCGCCTTCATGATCCCGCTCGGAATTGCGCAGGCGGCAACCGTGCGCGTCGGCCTTGCCTACGGCCGTGGCGACATGCTCGGCGTCCGGCGTGCCGCGATCTCGGCACTGGTGCTCGGAGCCATCTTTGCGATCATTGGCAGCGCCATCTTCGCTCTCTTCCCGAGCCAGCTCGCCGCCCTTTATCTTGACACCAACCGGCCGGATGCCGCGCAAGTGCTCGCCTTTGCCGCTCCGCTCATCGTGATCGCCGGCGCGTTCCAGCTGGTGGACGGATTGCAGGCAATCGCCGCCGGCATGCTTCGCGGGCTCAAGGACACAAAGGTGCCGATGATCCTGGCGATGATCTCCTATTGGCCGATCGGGTTCCTTTGCGCCTGGGCCTTCGCGTTCCCGCTCAAGTTCGGCGGCATCGGCGTGTGGTTCGGCTTCGTGCTGGGACTTGCCGCTGCAGCATTGTTCCTGAACTGGCGGTTCTTCCGGATGATCCGCGACCACAAGGTGACGGCGGCTTAAGCATCGACCAAAGAAAAAGCCGGACGGGCAGGGGATGCCGTCCGGCTTACAAAAGGCGACCACATCAGGGGAGAATGTCGGTCGCTTATTCCGAAACTCCTGGAGGAAGTTTCTCAAGGTCTCTAAACGTTGAACCCGCCGGTCTCATTGGAGCCCAGTCGATCGCGCTGGAGGTCGCGTATCGTGCAGGCAAAATCGACGAGAAAGACGAAACTGATTACCGCCGCGGCGGTCATGAAGACTGTCGCCATGACATGATACCTTTAGCCGAAGATCTTACGGTTGCTTGAACGGTCACGTTGCTCACGGGACTCGTCGCGGAGTGCATGTATCGTCGCAAATATCATTGCGAAAAACATCGTCATCGAAAACAGAGCAAGTCCCATAGCCGTCATCCTTTCAGGTTCCTAAACGGCAGTATCTTCAAAAAGGTTCCGTTCTTTCTTGCTTCACATTACCGATTGCAACGTGAAACACTCTTGAACATGGCATTCATCTAGCATTCATTTCTTTGGTGCCACTGTTTCCCAGGGAACAGGCCCGCGCTCCTGCACAACTCTTGCGATCTGTCGCCGTCCATGACAAAAGGCTTCACCAAACGGAAACAGGTGCGATGACGACGGCATTCTACCCCGGCTCCTTCGATCCGATGACGAACGGGCATCTCGACGTACTTGTTCAGGCGCTGAACGTGGCGCGCAAAGTCATCGTGGCAATTGGCATCCATCCGGGCAAGGCGCCGCTTTTCTCGTTCGACGAGCGCTCGGACCTCATTCGCCAGTCGCTGCTCGAGTTTCTGCCCGAGCGTGCCGCCGACATCGACGTCGTCTCCTTCGACAATCTCGTGGTCGACGCTGCGCGGCAAAGCGGCGCAAAGCTGCTTGTGCGCGGCTTGCGCGATGGCACTGACCTCGATTACGAGATGCAGATGGCTGGCATGAACCGGCAGATGGCGCCGGATGTCCAGACCTTGTTTTTGCCGGCTGGCACGGCATCGCGGCCCATTACAGCCACATTGGTCCGCCAGATCGCGGCCATGGGCGGCGACGTCAGTGCCTTCGTGCCCAAGGCTGTTCACGCGGCGCTGCAGGCCAAACGCAAGGCCTGAGCCGCCACACTCCATTCACCACTCAGGGAGAAACCATGAAAATCCTCCACCTCGCTTTCGCCGGTGCCGTCACGCTTGCGTCCTGGACGGGAACGGCGCTTGCGCAGTCGGCCGACAACTTCCTCACAATCACGCTGAAGGATGGCCCTGTTGTCGTCGAGCTTCGCCCTGATATCGCGCCGAAGCACGTCGAGCAGATCAAGGCGCTTGCAACAGCCGGCGAATACGACAACGTCGCCTTCCACCGCGTCATCAAGGGCTTCATGGCCCAGACAGGCGACGTCCAGTACGGCGACATGGAAAACGGCTTCCAGCCCCAGGCTGCGGGCACGGGCGGTTCGTCCAAGCCGGACCTGCCGGCCGAATTTTCCGACGTACCGTTCGAGCGCGGCACGGTCGGCATGGCCCGTTCGCAGGATCCCAACAGCGCCAATTCGCAGTTCTTCATCATGTTTGCCCCGGGCGACTTCCTCAACGGCCAGTACACGGTCGTCGGCAAGGTCGTCTCCGGCATGGAGAACGTCGATAAGATCAAACTCGGTGACGACGCCAACAACGGCTCCGTCGCCGATCCCGACCGCATGATCAGCGTCAAGGTCGGCAAGTAAAGTCAACAGAAGGAGAAAACCCATGGCCGAGATCAAAGATCCGGAAAACACGATCATCATGGAGACCACCAAGGGCAAGGTCGTCATCGAGCTTATGCCGAACGTGGCTCCGGGTCATGTCGCCCGAATCAAGGAACTGGCACGCGAAGGCGCCTATGACGGCGTGGTGTTTCACCGCGTGATCGAGGACTTCATGGCACAGACCGGCGACGTCCAGTACGGCAAGACCGGCGGCGAGCACTTCAACCCGTCGCGTGCCGGCATGGGCGGCTCATCCAAGCCGGACCTGAACGCTGAATTCTCGAACGTCAGCCACATTCGTGGCACGTGCTCGATGGCGCGCAGCCAGATGCCGAACTCGGCCAATTCGCAGTTCTTCATCTGCTTCACCGATGCTCCGTGGCTGAACAAGCAGTACTCGGTCTGGGGCCAGGTCATCGAAGGCATGGACAACATCGACAAGATCAAGCGCGGCGAACCGGTGCGTGATCCCGACACCATCGTGTCCATGCGGGTTGCCGCCGACGCCTGATTTGCGCTAATGCACAAACCCGCCCCGGTCGCGCCGAAAGGCCCTGGGGCGGGTTTGCTTTTTTTTCAGAAACGATCCATGCGCGTAGACCTGTTCGACTTCGACCTTCCGGAAACCTCGATTGCGTTGCGGCCCGTAAATCCGCGCGACAGCGCCCGCATGCTCGTCGTCGACCCGCAGGCGCCGGAACTCCTGACGGATCACGGCGTGCTCGACCTGCCGTCCTTCCTGCGTCCCGGCGACGCACTGGTGTTCAACGACACCAAGGTCATTCCGGCGCAGCTCGAAGGCATTCGTCGACGCGGCGAAGAGATTACCACGCCCGTCTCGCTGACCCTGCATATGCGGGTCGCGCCGGATCGCTGGAAGGCGTTTGCCCGGCCGGCACGCCGCCTCAAGGTCGGCGACCGCATTGCCTTTGGCCACGGCGGCAACAGCTGCATGCTCGGCACACTCGACGCAACTGTCGAGGAAAAGGGCGACGCCGGTGAGGTGACGCTGCGCTTCGATCTCGCCGGACCGCTGCTCGACGAAGCGATCATGGCCGTCGGGCACATTCCATTGCCGCCATATATCGCCTCCAAACGCGCAGAGGATGCTCAGGACCGCGTCGACTACCAAACGGTCTACGCCCGTGAGGAGGGCGCCGTAGCCGCCCCTACCGCTGGCCTGCATTTCACCGAGCGGCTGTTTTCCAGGCTGAACGAACTCGGCATCGAACGTCATTTCGTCACCCTGCATGTCGGCGCCGGGACATTCCTGCCGGTCAAGGCCGATGATACCGACGACCACGTGATGCACCTGGAGATTGGCCAGGTCGATGCCGCAACCGCCGAACGCCTCAATGCCGTCAAGGCGAGGGGCGGCCGGATGGTCTGCGTCGGTACGACGTCGCTACGGCTGATCGAAAGTGCGGCGGACGAACACGGTATCATCCATCCCTGGTCAGGCCCGACCGGCATCTTCATCACGCCCGGCTACCGCTTCCGCGCCGTCGACATGCTGATGACCAATTTTCACTTGCCGAAATCGACGCTGTTCATGCTGGTTTCGGCCTTCTGTGGCCTCGAGACGATGCGCGCGGCGTATACCTACGCGATCGAGAGCGGCTACCGCTTCTATTCCTATGGCGATTCCAGCCTGCTTTTTCGGAAAGACTAGATGACCGAAACCTTCCAGTTCAAGCTGCACGCAACCGACGGCAAGGCGCGCCTCGGTGAGGTTTCCATGCCGCGCGGCACCATCCGTACGCCTGCCTTCATGCCAGTCGGAACCGTCGGCACGGTCAAGGCGATGTATCTCGATCAGGTCAAGGATCTCGGCGCCGACATCATCCTCGGCAACACCTACCATCTGATGCTGCGCCCTGGTGCTGAACGCGTGGCGCGGCTTGGCGGTCTGCACAACCTCATCCGCTGGCAGGGTCCGATCCTCACCGACAGCGGCGGCTTCCAGGTGATGTCGCTTGCCGGGCTGCGCAAGCTCGACGAGCAGGGCGTCACCTTCAAGAGCCATGTCGACGGCGCGCTGTTCCACATGTCGCCGGAACGGTCGATCGAAATTCAAGGCTTGCTCGGCAGCGATATCCAGATGCAGCTGGACGAGTGCGTGGCTTTGCCGGCCGAGCCCAAGGAGATCGAGCGGGCAATGGAAATGTCATTGCGCTGGGCGGAACGCTGCAAGGTGGCGTTTGGTGACCAACCGGGCAAGGCGATGTTCGGCATCGTCCAGGGCGGCGACATTCCGGCACTGCGCGTGCGCTCGGCGGAAGCCCTGAAGGGGCTGGATCTCAAGGGCTACGCCGTCGGTGGACTTGCGGTCGGCGAGCCGCAGGAGGTGATGCTCAGAATGCTCGACATCACATGCCCCGAGCTACCTGCCGAAAAGCCGCGCTATCTCATGGGCGTCGGCACGCCCGACGATATCCTAAGGTCGGTCGCACACGGCATCGACATGTTCGACTGCGTCATGCCGACCCGCTCCGGACGACATGGTTTGGCCTTCACCCGCCATGGCCGCATCAACCTGCGCAATGCGCGCCATGCCGAAGACCTGCGGCCGCTAGACGAACAATCCTCGTGCCCGGCGACGCGCGACTATTCGCGCGCCTATTTGCACCACCTGATCCGCTCGAATGAGTCACTCGGGGGCATGCTGCTCAGTTGGAACAACCTTGCCTATTACCAGGAACTGATGGCGGGCATTCGCCTGGCAATCGAAGAGGGCCGCTTTGCCGACTTCATGGCCGAAACCCAGGAAACCTGGCGGCGAGGGGATCTGGCGCCACTCTGAGGACCAGACCTGCTCAGATCTCCGGACCTGGGGCCGACTGGAGCATCATGACGCCGTTGATCTTGTAGCTGCCGTCGGGCTGCTTCATCAGCTGGTAGACCGCCGTCCAGTCCTTACCATCGGGAGCCGAGATCAGCACCTCCTGAATGACCTGATCGCCCACCACCTTGGAGCGGCCAAAGGCAAAATTTCCGGGCCGATAGACCGGCTGGTAGCCGCGCCTGACCATGTCGAAGAAGGCCGTCTTGTCGGGAAACTTGCCGCGTATCGCCGGCGAAGCGAAGGAGTAGGCGGCGTCCGCATCGTCATTGAGGAAAGCCGCGATCTGATCCTGGATGATCGAGCGTGCCGTATCGACCGGTTCTTCCGCCCGACAAAGGCCCGCGCCTGCGAGTTGCGCTGCGATACCGAAGGCAATGGCAAATGTCCTGATCATCACCGATCTCCACCAGACGTTTCTGCCTGCTCCTGAAAGCATAGGTCGTTTGCACGTTCTGGAAATGGCGCGGACAGCGCCGTGCGCTTCTTCACACCAAGCACATATATACAATATCGTTCATATTCAATGCCTTAAACGGAACTTCTAAATTAATCTTTCAAACATCATAACTTAGTGATATTCGCAATTGTCACCTGAGCGCACCCAATCGCATTCCCAATGGCCGAACTGTTTGCGCTCGGCGACGGTGTCGGGACGGTAGAGAATGTTGACATCCGGGCTGAACCGCCTGCCATGACGACGCCTGGCATGCCGCGGCCGACGTCTGGCGCGGTGCTCGGGCAGATGCCGCCAGAGCTTGATCGCGTGCCCATCCGCGGAATAGGCGTACTTGTAGATCGTCTCATGGCTGACAGAAACTGGATCGCGCTCCAGCCGCATGCGGCCGGCGTTCTGCTGCGGCGACCAGCCATGCATGATGCGCTCGATCACCGATTGGCGGCAGATGCGAGAAACGAGCAAGCTTGCGTAGCTTGGCTCTGCGCTCACGCGCCATGTCGTTGGCGGTGACGCAATAGTAGCCGCTAAGGTCTGGCATCTGCGGATCAACAAAAGTATTGCGCCTGAGTTCGCGGAAAATCGTCGAACGATGTCCGTGCAGTTTCTCAGCGATTACGTCAACGCTGATGCCAGCCGATCGCCAGCGGGCAATCTTGCGGCGTTCATCCATATCGATCTGGGAGTAGGTGCGTCTCATGAGCCATTCCTTGCGCGTGACAACCCATTGGTATCTATCGCAAGTCGCACTTCGAATTAGAATGTACCCGGCTACACGAGATGTCAAAGCTGAATAGGGCTGCGACATGCTCAGCCATTTAGAAATGCGACACTGGCTCCGCCGGTCAGCCCCCGATCCGACCGGCTGGGCCGGGTTGCAAGGAAGGAGCGGGGCGGGTGATGACGCTCCCCTTCGGCTTTAGCTTGGACAGTTGAAGCAGCCGGTCATTCCGCCGCATCGAGGTCAGAGAGCGCCTGTCGCCGCCGGGCAATGACCGCAGGATCGTTCATGAAATCCTTCCGACGTCC